>CAKSOB010000005.1 GCA_934476545.1 uncultured Eubacteriales bacterium
GTGCATTGAGCTGTTGGGCAATCCGGAGCATTCCAAAATCATCACCTGCCATTTGGGCAACGGTTCTTCCATTACCGCTGTGCAGGACGGCAAGTGCATTGATACCTCCATGGGCTTGACCCCACTGGACGGCTTTATGATGGGTACTCGCTGCGGTTCTCTGGACCCGTCCATTGTGACCTTCTTGCAGGAAAAAGAGGGACTTTCCGCCCATGAAATGGATGTTATCCTCAACAAGAAGTCCGGTTTGCTGGGTATCTCCGGTATTTCCAGTGACGACCGTGACGTAACCAAGGCAGAAAAAGAGGGCAACTACCGTGCAATTTTGGCACACGAAATGCTCCAATACCAAATCCTCAAGCTGATCGGCGGCTACACCGTGGCACTGGGCGGCTGCGATGCCATCGTCTTTACCGCAGGCATCGGCGAGAACCATGTGGGTCACCGTGAGGAAATCTGCAAGGGTCTGGCATTTATGGGTCTGGAACTGGATTTTGAGAAGAACAAAGAAATGGTTGGTGGCAAGGGCGGCGAAATCAGCACCCCGAACTCCAAGATTAAGGTATTCGTTATCCCAACCAACGAAGAATTGATGATTGCAAGAGATACCGCAGCCATCTGCGAGTCTTTGAACTAACAGAATATTTGGAAGAGTCCACTCGAAAGGGTGGACTTTTTATTTTTTAGAAAAATAACAGATTTTTGCATAGAATTTTTTATGCGTACCAAACGAAAAATTTACCTGTATTTTACATGGGTCGTCGGGTTTTTTACACTTTTGTAATGCACAACGCTAAAATTTGTGGTATACTTATCGTAAAATGTGAATTTTTTGGAAGAGGGAACAATCATGTCATCATTTACACAGGCAAGCAGGGTGGTTATCAAGGTGGGTACTTCCACCCTGACATATGAGAACGGAAAGCTGAATCTTTACTGCATGGAGCTGCTGTGCAAGGTGATCAGCGATTTGCAAAACTCCGGCAAGCAGGTGGTCTTGGTGTCCTCCGGTGCCGTAGGCGTGGGTATGGGCAAAATGAAGCTCACCGAACGACCGAAAGAAACCGTGAAAAAGCAAGCCCTTGCAGCGGTGGGACAATGTGAACTGATGTTCATGTACGATAAATTTTTCAGCGAATACAACCAAACCGTGGCGCAGGTGCTGCTGACTGCCGAGGACGTAAACATTCCGGAGAGCCGCACCAATGTAGAGAATACCTTTATGGCGCTGATGGGCATGGATGTCATTCCCATCGTCAATGAAAACGACACCGTTAGCCTGACGGAGCTGAAAGCCCTCAGTCATTTTGGCGATAACGATACCCTGTCGGCAATCGTGGCAGATTTGGTGGGCGCAGAGGCATTGGTCATTCTCACAGACATTGACGGCTTGTACGACGGCAATCCAAGAGTAGACCCCAATGCCAAGCGGATTCCTTATGTGGAGCAAATCACCACGGAGATTGAAGCGCTAGCAGGGTCTGCCGGAACCAACCGTGGTACCGGCGGAATGTATACCAAAGTACAGGCGGCAAAGTTTGCGGCAGAGCGGGGCATTAGCACCTGCGTCATGAGCGGCGCAGACCCCAAGCTGCTGTATACCCTGTTCGGCGGCGGACAAATCGGTACGGTATTTGCAGGAAAAACAACCGAAGATTGGGAGGAAACAGTATGACAGCATTGGAGCAAATGGGCAAAAACGCAAAAGTCGCAGCCAGAAAGCTGGGAACCTTGCAGGAGAAAAAAGATGCGGCGCTGACTGCCATTGCGGCGGCGCTGCGGGAAAAGACACCGGAAATCTTGGCAGCCAATGCCATCGACTTGCAGAGCGGCGAGCAGAACGGCATGACTTCGGCGCTGATGGACAGACTGCGCCTGACCCCGGAGCGCATTGAGGGTATGGCAGCAGGCGTTGACCAAATTGCCGGTATGACCGACCCTATCGGCGAGGTGCTGACCGGCAAGCGACTGCCCAACGGCCTGCGGATTGAGCAGGTTCGGGTGCCGTTGGGTGTCATCGGCATTATCTATGAGGCTCGCCCCAACGTGACCGCCGATGCGGCTGCGCTGTGCCTGAAAGCCGGCAGCGCCGTGATTCTCCGTGGCGGCAAGGAGGCATTTTCCTCCAACCGGTGCATCACCAACGTCATGCGGGAAGCCATTGCCAAGGCAGGCTTGCCGGAGGACTGTATTCAACTGGTGCAGGATACCAGTCGGGAATCCGCCAAGGAAATGATGGGCTTGACCGACTATCTGGACGTTTTGATTCCTCGTGGCGGCGCAGGTTTGATTCGCTCCGTGGTGGAAAATTCCCGTGTGCCGGTCATTCAAACCGGTGCGGGCAACTGCCATGTATATGTGGATGAATTTGCCGATATTCCTATGGCAGCGGAGATTATTTTCAATGCCAAAACCCAGCGTCCTTCCGTGTGCAATGCCATCGAAACCATTTTGGTACACAGAAATATTGCAGAGAAAGCCTTGCCGGTTATTAAGGCGAAACTGGACGAAAAGCCGGTGGAGCTGCGTGGCTGCCCGCTGACCTGCGAAATTTTGAAGGACATTACCAAGGCGGAGGATGCCGACTGGGCAACGGAATATCTGGATTACATTTTGGCGGTGAAGGTGGTGGATTCCATCGACGAAGCGATGGATCACATTGCCCAATATTCCACCGGACACAGTGAGTGTATCGTTACCGAAAGCTACCACAACGCCAACCGCTTCACGGAAGAGGTGGATTGCGCTGCGGTGTATGTGAATGCGTCCACTCGCTTTACAGACGGCGGTATGTTCGGTATGGGTGCGGAAATCGGCATCTCTACCCAAAAGCTTCACGCCAGAGGTCCTATGGGCTTAGCGCAGTTGACCTCCACGAAATTCATCGTGCGAGGCGACGGACAGGTTCGCTGACCGAAGGAAGAAAGGAAGATACCATGACAGATTCACTAGCCAATTGGTTTCAACAAACACTGGGCAGTGTAATGCCCGGTGAACTGGTTATCTTTATCACCTCCATGGTTCCGATTTTGGAATTGCGCGGCGGCTTACTGGTAGCCAGTGCCATGGGTATTCCCATGTGGTCGGCAATCCCCATCTGCATTGTTGGCAACATGATTCCCGTGGTGCTGATTCTGCTCTTTATCACACCACTGTTTAACCTGATGAAAAAATCCAAGCTCCTGCGCCCCATGGTGGAAAAACTGGAGAAAAAGGGCAATGGCAAAAACGCCAAGAAAATTCAAAAGGCGGAGTTCTGGGGCTTGGTGCTGTTTGTAGGAGTTCCGCTGCCCGGTACCGGCGGATGGACAGGCTCTCTCATTGCCTCCCTCCTGAACGTTCGGTTCCTCAAGGCATTGGTTGCTATCTTCTTGGGCTTGCTGTTGGCAACCGGCATCATGTCTGCCATTTCTTACGGCATTCCGTGGGTCATCTCCCTGTTTGGAGGCTAAGGGCAAATGTTAGAGAACAATCCGGTTTTGCTGAACAGCCTGTTCTTTGCCTTGATGGCTGCGGTGGCACTGCTGCTGATTTTCTTGATCGTCAAAGGAATTTTGGCGTCCCGCCGATGGAAGTCTGCACTGGAAGCCCCCATCACAGAGGAATTCGCAACAGTCGTCGGAAAAGAAGAATCCGAAAAGACCCGCCGAGCCATGGGGCTGACCTCCTTTGAAGCGGAGCAGGTGACCGGCTATCTGGTTACCTTTTTGCGGGAGCGTGACGATATCCGGCAAACAGTTCCGGTAGAGGAATCCTTTTACCATGCCGTTGCAGAGGGTGATCGAGGCATTTTGTGGATGCGTGGTAATACCTTCATCAAGTTTGAACGAACAAAGGAATAACCTGTTGAAAAAACATGGACATAAAAAAGCGGCGAGGAGTAGGCTCCTCGCCGTTTCTTATTGACTGTGTTCTCCGGTGCGGCAGCGGCGTTCCTTGCGGAACAGCAGTCCAAAGCACCAGATGGCTGCCAAGCCGATGATAGTGTAAATAATTCGGCTGACAACACCGCTTTGTCCGCCGCAGATCCATGCGACCACGTCGAACTGAAACACGCCGACGGACCCCCAGTTGAGTCCGCCTGCCATGATCAGCGCCAGTGCAATTTTATCAAGAACTATCATGAAAAATCACCTCGTATCCAAATGGGTTATGGATATTGTGGGCGATTTTTTTCAAATTATGCAAAAAAGAAGGTTACGATTCTTTAAAATTTTCGCTCTAAAATTTCCACGCCGGTTTTGGCAGGAATTGCCATAAAGGTATCCGGATGGGTCTTCTTCAAATCGTAAGCGCACCGCGCCGCTTCTTTAAAGGAATGGAACAGCCCGAATACCGCCGAGCCGCTGCCGGACATGGAAGCACCTGCTGCGCCGCTGTCTAACATCCGCTGCCGAATGGCGAGGACTTCTTCCAACGGCATGGCAGAAAGAAAGACATTTTCTGCCAATTTTGCCGTATTGCGGAAATCTCGAACCGTCAGGCATTGCACCAAGGCTTCGTTGTCGGGATGAGAAGCGATCACACCGTTGTCGATTTTGCCGTAGGCTTCGCCAGTGCTGATGTCAATGGGCGGCTTGCACAGCACAATAGCGCAGTCCGAAAGTGCCGGCAGGGGAGAAAGCACCTCTCCAATGCCGGTACAGCGTTGGGTGCCGCCTACAATACAAAACGGAATATCTGCACCAATTTGAACCCCCAGTTGACAAAGCGCCGCTTGGGATAACCCAAGCTCTAGCAACTCGTTCAGTCCCACCAAAACGGCGGCACCGTCGGCACTGCCGCCGCCTAAGCCTGCCTGACTGGGAATGTGTTTTTCCAAATGAATGGTCACGCCCTGCTCCACTTGGCAATGGGACAACAGCAAAGCAGCGCACCTGTAGGCAATATTCCGCTCATCGCAGGGAATCTCCGGCACGTCGCAGGTCAAAAGAATCTTGCCTAAGTCATTGCGCTCCAAAGTGACAACATCGTGGAGAGAAACAGATTGCATCACCATGTCCAAAAGGTGATAGCCGTCTGCCCGTTGTCCCACCACATCTAAGGTCAGATTGATTTTTCCATTGGCTGCCAAAACGCAGCGTTTCATAAAGGATGCTCCTTTCAAAAGAAAACGGAACCAGAGTTGGTTCCGCCTCGGTTTATTTTTTCAAAGAGCCGGACATCAGCCGGAATAAGGAAAACCGCTTGATGTCAATGGCTTTGGCAGGGCACATCTCGTGGCAGCAGAAGCATTTAATGCACTTGACGTAGGAGATGACCGCCTTTCGGTTGATAATCATAATGGTGTGCTGTGGGCAGCTTTCGGCACATTTGCCGCAGCCCACGCAATCTGCGGCGCGAATTTTCGGCTTTGGTGTTGCCAGCTTTTCCGCCAGAGGGCGCAGAGGCTTCGGCACTCGGTCAATGAAGTCGTTAGACTTGGATTCCGGCTGCAAAAAGTCCTGCACAATGAACTGCTTGTAGTCGTCGCCTAAGTGGATGACCTCCTCCGCCGAGTGGGGGCAAAGTCCCCGCTCCATCGCCGATTGCAGCATGAAAATGTCCGACGGCTCCATCGCCATGAGTCTTGCGCCGATGAAATCCACAGAGTAGGGATTTCTGCCGCCAAGCAGCACGCCCACCTGCCGTGGTCGCCCGCCGGAGGGACCGTTGCCCTCCATGGCAACCACCGCATCTACAATGGTGATGCTCGGCTTCACGGTTTCGCACAAATCCGTAAGCATCATGCCAAAATCCTTCTTGTCCGGAAAGCGGCAGTGGAACTCCGGCTTTTGCAGTCCCGGTACCGAGCCGAATAAGTTCTTTACACCGCCGCTCATACCGGTAAGGCAGTGGGATTTCAGCTTGGCAATGTTGATGAGCAAATCGCAGTTCCGAATGGGGTCGATTACCGGAAAGGATTTGCACCGCAGCCCCTCGGGACACTCCATGTTGCCGTAGCCGCAGTCCATGTTCAGGCGCAGACCCGTGCGTTCTGCCATGGCTTCGTAGCCGCAGGCGGAGTAGGTGCTTTTCAGAGCCGGGGTGTTGTATAAGCCACCGGCGCTTTCCGCAATGGTTACGTTGGCGCCCAAAGCTTTTACCCGTTTGCCCACAGCGGCAACGATTGCCGGATGAGTGATGATGGCGGCTTCCGGCTTGGATTTCATCACCAAGTTGGGCTTGATGACGACGTTCATGTTGGGATGAATCAAATCATCCAGCTGCAGCTCCGTGAAGATGCGCTCCACCGCTGCTTTTACATGGTCTTTTTCGTAGTCCGGACAGCCTGCTACATAGACGGGATGGTTCATAGTAAGCCTCTGCGGTTCAGGAAGTCGTGGATTCTGTCCAGTGCCTCGTTAATGTGCTTGAGGGAATAGGAGTAGGATACTCGCACAAAGCCCTCGCCGCAGTCACCAAAGGCATTGCCCGGAACCACCGCCACACGGCTTTCAAAAATCAGCTTTTCACAGAATTCCTCGGAGGTCAATCCTGTGTTTTGAATGGACGGGAACACATAGAAGGCGCCCTCCGGCTCAAAGCAGGTTAGACCCATATCGTTCAATGCGCCAACAATCAAGCGGCGGCGCATATCGTATTGCTCTCTCATGTATACAATGTCATCGTCACCGTTTTTCAGGGCTTCGGTGGCAGCGTACTGCGCCATGGTCGGCGCGCTCATAATGCCGTACTGGTGGAGCTTTGTCATAGCATCGATGATTTCATGAGGACCCACTGCAAAGCCAAGCCGCCAACCGGTCATGGCAAAGGTCTTGGAGAAGCCGTTGATGACCACGGTGCGCTCCCGCATTCCTTCAATTTCGCTGAAGCAAACGTGCGGGGTATCGCCGTAGGTCAGTTCGCTGTAAATTTCATCGGACAGTACCAGTAAGTCATGCTCCCGTACCACCTCTGCAATTTCCTCCAAATCCTTGCGGCGCATAACGGCGCCGGTTGGGTTGTTTGGGAATGGCAGCACCAACAGCTTGGTCTTTGGGGTGATTTTTTCTCGAAGCGCCTTGGCGGTCAGGCGGAACTGATCCTCTGCCTTGGTTTCGATGATGACCGGAATGCCCTCTGCCATTTGGGTCAGAGGAACGTAGCATACAAAGCTAGGCTGTGGAATCAGCACTTCGTCGCCGGGATTTACCAGGCAGCGAATGGCTAAGTCGATTGCTTCGGAGCCGCCAACGGTCACCAGAACCTCGGATTCCGGATGGTACGCAACGTGGTACTTCCGCTCCATCCAGTTGACGATTTCCTCCCGCAGGGCGGTAAAGCCACGGTTGGGGGAATAGAAGGTCTTGCCTTGCTCCAGGGTGCGAATGCCCTCGGCACGCACATGGAACGGAGTGGTGAAGTCCGGTTCACCGATGGAAAGGGAGATCACGTTGTTCATTTCGCTGGCGATGTCGAAAAACTTCCGGATGCCGGAAGGCTTTACCTGCAGAATTTCTCGATTCATCCGACTTTTATAATCCATCAAACTGTATACTCCCTTCTATCCTTTTCGTCATCGGTGAGGATAACGTCGGCATCTTTGTATTTTGTCAAAATAAAGTGGGTAGCGGTAGACAGCACACCATCCAAGGTGGAGAGGCGGCGAGCCACAAACATGGCAATGTCCTGAATGGTTTTGCCATGAACCATAACCGCCAAGTCAAAGCCGCCGGACATGAGATACACGCTCTCTACTTCGGTGAACTCCATAATGGTTTGGGCAACGGTATCAAAGCCGGTTTCTTTCTTTGGGGCAACCCGCAACTCAATCAGGGCGCTGGCTCTGTCGCCGGCAACCTTATCCCAGTTGATGAGAGGCTTGTAGCCACGAATCACACCGGATTCCTCCAGTACGGCAATTTCGTGCTTCACTTCTTCTTCGGAGATATTCAGCATGACCGCCAGTTGGGCATTGGTCAGGCGGGCGTTTTCGTTGAGTAAATTGATTAACTTTTGATTCATGGAAAGGCTCCTCTCAAGTAAAATAAGTTGATATATAAATTGAATAATTTATAGCAAAATTAAGCGATGGGTAGCAGGTGAGGCTTCCGGTTTACATAGACGGTGAACTCGTCAAAGCCGGCATTTTTCAGAATATCCATAGCGGTTTCAATGCCGGAGCCTACATCCGCCCAACGGTGGGCATCGCTGCCCAGGGTGACGTATTTGCCGCCCAGTTCATGGAATCGCTTGACCACAATGGGGCAAGGCATGGTGGTACCGATTTTCTGCCGCAGACCGGAGACGTTCAGCTCCAGCGCCTTGTCCTGTCGAATCAGAGCGTTGAGGATGGAGTCGATGTGCTTCTCGTACACCTCGTAGCTGACCTGAATATTATGCTCTCCCCGAATGTATCGGAGGGGGTAGGTCAGGTGCGCCAGAGAATCGAACATTCCCACCTCAATCAGTTCCAACACCTGCTCAAAGTATTGATCCAACAATGCCTGTACGTTGCAGTGGGCGTAGTCGATTTCATAGAAGTCCGGCATATTGGCAATGTTGTGGAGAGAGCCTAACACAAAGTCAAACTCAAACTCCGAGAGCAGCCGTTGGGCAAGGAGCAGGTTTTGGGTGGCTTGTCCCACCTCAATGCCACGGTAAATCTGCATTTTGTCCTGGAACAGAATGGCAGCCTTTTGGGTTTCCAGTAAAGATTTCCGCACGCTGTCAAAGGCGCTGTCGCCCGAGGCGTCCTCGTAAAAATTGCACTCAAAGTGGTCGGTGATGGTAATGGTGTGCAAATCCATCCGCATGGCATTTTCACAAAGCATCATAACGGAATCGCAGCCGTCGAAGGAAGCGTCGCTATGTATATGACAGTCGGAAATGTAACGGTACTTCATAAAGTCTTTACCTCATTTTTCATTTTCGCAAAAAGCGTTCAAGTGTATTCTAAAGAAAAGTATATCATAATTTCCACCGGATTGGTAGAGTAACTGCAATTTGCACAGGTGTTTCTGTAATGCTGACAAGGGAACGAGGTTTTGACAGGGATGTTTTAAGCAAATTCACAATATTATGAAAACAATCTTCCGCCAATCTTGACAATCGGCGGTTTTTGAAGGATAATGAAACAGAAAATAGAATTTGGAGGTTTTCAATATGCGGGCAGTTATTGCGGTTATTGGTAAAGATATGGTAGGCATTCTGGCAAACGTTTCTCAAAAATGTGCAGAGTACGGCATCAATGTTACAGAGGTAACACAGTCCGTTCTGCAGGATGTGTTTGCAATGATTATGATGGTAGACATGAGTAAGTCCACCGTTCCGGTTGCAACCCTTTCCGACGAGCTTTCTAAGATCGGCGACAAAATGGGTCTGAAGATCTATGTGATGCACGAGGACATTTTTAATTCCATGCACAAAATTTAATCGGAGGGTCCGGAACAATGATTAACTCAAGAGATATATTAGAAACGATCAATATGATCGAAAACGAGGATCTGGACATCCGTACCGTCACTATGGGTATTTCCCTGTTTGACTGCATGGATCCGGACATCAACAAGGCTTGTGATAAAGTCTATGACAAGATTTGCCGCTATGCAGGCAATCTGGTGCAAACCGGCGAGGATATCAGCAAGGAGTACGGTATTCCGATTATCAACAAGCGAATCTCCGTTACGCCGATCGCTCTGATTGCCGCTGCCTGCAAGGGCGAGAATCCGGTTGCTTTTGCAAAGGCGCTGGATAGAGCGGCAAACACCACAGGTGTCAATTTCATCGGCGGTTACAGCGCGCTGGTACACAAGGGCTTCGGCCCCGGTGACGAGGCATTCTTGGACAGCATTCCGGAAGCTCTGGCAGAAACTAACCTAGTTTGCTCTTCCGTAAACATCGGCAGCACCAAGGTTGGCATCAACATGGACGCTGTTCGCAAGATGGGCGAGATTGTTCGCAAGTCTGCGGAGTTGACCGCTGACAGAGAGTGCATCGGCGCAGCAAAGCTGGTTGTGTTCTGTAACGCGCCGGAGGATAACCCATTCATGGCAGGCGCCTTCCACGGTCCCGGTGAGCCGGATTCCGTTATCAACGTTGGCGTATCCGGTCCGGGCGTTGTGCGTGCTGCACTGACCAAGGCAGACGGTTTGGACATCACACAGGTTGCCGACCTGATTAAGAAAACCGCATTTAAGATTACCCGTATGGGCCAACTGGTTGCGCAAGAGGCTTCCAGAAGACTGGACGTACCGTTTGGTATCATCGACCTCTCTTTGGCTCCAACTCCGGCTGTGGGCGACTCTGTTGCTTACATCCTGGAAGAAATGGGTTTGGAAAGCTGCGGCGCACACGGCACCACCGCTGCACTGGCAATGCTGAACGACGCTGTGAAAAAGGGCGGCGTAATGGCATCCTCCCACGTTGGCGGTCTGTCCGGCGCTTTCATTCCTGTTTCTGAGGATGCCGGTATGATTAAGGCTGCCAGAAGCGGCGCTCTGACCCTGAACAAGCTGGAAGCCATGACTGCTGTTTGCTCCGTTGGTTTGGACATGATTGTGATCCCAGGCGATACCAGTGCAGAGATCATCTCCGGTATTATCGCAGATGAAGCAGCCATTGGCATGGTAAACAGTAAGACCACAGCCGTTCGTGTGATCCCTGCTATCGGTAAGAAGCCGGGCGAGGAAATCGACTTCGGCGGTCTGTTGGGCTATGGTCCGATTATGGATGTAAATCGCAACGACCCCTCCAAGTTCATCCATAGAGGCGGACGTATTCCGGCTCCGTTGCAGAGCCTTAAGAACTAGCTCTCCTTTTGTAATTTTCTATATAGAGAAAAAGCACGCTCCCATTTCGGAGGGTGCTTTTTTGTTGCCTGTTTCTGCATTTTGGCAGGGGACAAGCATATAAATATAGTATGATTCCTATTATATGGGAGAATTTTTTGGGAAGAAAATCAATCCGGGACCTGTTATTTCGTTCGCAGGAATCGTTATTTTCTTCACAATAGCAAGAATGGATAAAATACACAAAAGTTATAAACAAATTAGAGCTGAAATCACCATTCGTATGATTTGTCAAGGCTAAAATATATAATTTTTATGAATTTATTGCGAAATAAAATGGAAAACACCCTTGATTTCAGAACGGTTCTTTGATATATTATAACTGTATTGTTATAGCGTGGGTTTATGCGGAGATTTATCGAAATTTTACAATTCCGAATCCGTTCGGTTTTTTCAGATTTTGACAAATTCACCAACGAAATCCACCCTTTCAATAAATGTGATTTGATGCGGGGTTTTGGGAAGTTTCTCAATGCATCGGGTCATCGGCATGATTGGAAGCACAATACATCTTTATCATCAAGGGGGTGCTGTTCTGTAACTGCAGTTCTATTATGGTCATGCCATGGACGACCGGTTTCGTCGGCAATTCGGCAAAGCGGCTTCTCGCCGGAGCGCTGGAGAAATGGTTATGGCTGGCCAGAACCAATTGCATTCCTAAGTTACATAGCAGGATGCTCATGGTGGTGGCGGTGTACATTGTGTATGCCGAACAGCCACAATTCAAAGCTCAATGAAATTGTTGCATTAAAGGAGGTGCGGTCAAGGTGCAGGACATAGTCAAACAAATCGTTGATATGGACCGTAAAGCCAGAGAAGCGACCGAAGCGATTAACAAGGAGCGTGTAAACTCCGAACGTGAAGTTGCTGAACGCCGTGTAGCATTGCGTGCGGAATATCTGGAAGACGCCAGAAAGACCATTCCGCAGAACGTTTCCGCGGAAAAACAAGCCGCTCAGGACAAATGGGAGATTGTTGAGAGAAAGAACACGAATCTGTCACAGCAGCTGGATGAGCTTTACAGCAGAAAGTGTGACGAGTGGGTCAAAACAATCGTCGCAAAAGTGATAGGGGAGTGATTCGATGCTTTCCAGTCTGTCTTCCAACGCTGTTTTGGCAAGAGCGAGAACCAGATTCGGTAGAAGGCTCACCGAGCAAAACTTCAATGACTTGCTAGTTTGTAAGTCCACCCAAGAAGTTGCCTACTATCTGAAGAATCGTACTTACTACAACAGCATTCTGGCTGACGTGAGTGAAAATGAGGTCACTCGTGCCCAGCTGGAAGTTTTACTCAAGCAAAGCCTCTTTGAGGACTGCGCTTCTCTGGGCAGATATGGCTCATCGGTTGGTGAGCATATGTCTGAATACCTGATTCGGCGCAGTGAGATCGAGCAGATCATGCACAGTCTTATCGTATTGAATTCCGGCAAGACCGATGGTTATACGGTGTATATGCCGGAATATCTCTTGTCCCGGACAAAGATTGATGTGGAAGCATTGGGTCACATGAAGACCTTCAACGATCTGCTCAAGGCCCTTGCGAACACTCCATATCGCAAGATTGTGGAGTCGTTCAAACCAGAAGACGGAGAGTTGCTGGATTACACCGGAATTGAGAACGCCCTGTATACTTACCTTTATAAGGATACCTTCCGTATGATTAGTAAGTATTACAAGGGAGAAGCCGCTGCTCAGCTCCGTGAGATCTTTAACTCTTACCTTGATTTGGACAACTACGTTCGAATCGTCAGAATGAAAACATTCTACAAGGCGCCGCCGGAGGCAATCCGTGGTGCGCTCCTGCCCTTCTCCACCATTAAAAAGGACTTTATGGAGAAGCTGATCAAAGCCAGAGATATTCAGGAAGTTCAGGAAATCATGGCTAAGACCAGACCCGGCAAACGCTACCTGAAGAATCAGGAGCAATTTGAAGAGGATATTCCAATGAAGACGCAGTATGACATCTGCCGTCACAATATCCACTTCTCCACCCACGCAAGCGTGGTCATGTTATCCTATATCTTTGTAAAGCAAGCAGAAATTTCGGACATCACCAATATCTTGGAGGGTATCCGTTATGAGCTGCCTGCAAGCAAGATCGCAAAATTACTTACCATCGTCAATTTTCAATGAAAGGAAGTGTCGATTAATTGGCTGTCGTAAAGCTGAAAGAAGTAAGTATTATTGGCAAGCTGGCTGATATTGACGGCGTAGCAACTGTCTGCGGCAGATCTGGTGTATTCCACGCAGATGACGCTATGATGCAATATGGCGACACACCGGACTTCACAGCATTTAGTGAAGAAAATCCGTACACTGAACCCCTCCAGACATTGAGAGATGCTTTGACCAAAGCAGGCAAAGAGGTCACTCTGCTCAGCGAGAAGGAGTCCAAGAACATTCACATGAGCGCGGACGAAGCAATCGCTTACGCAAAGGACATCACTGCTAAGCTCAAGGAGTGGGAAGCAAGCAAGTCTCAGGCTGAACTGAAGAAGGCTGAGTATGAGGAGTCTATGGAGGCTATGGGCCACTTTGTTGGTTTGAACCTCGATCTGGACGAAATCGGTGCTTGTGAGTATGTTAACGTGAGATTTGGTTCCTTGCCAAAAGAAAACTTAGAAAAACTCAACGCATACAAAGAAAATCCAAACGTGATTTTCACCCCTTGCACAGCAGACGAAACTCGCCAATGGGGTCTCTACTTCGCTCCTGCCGCTAACGCAAGCGACGTAGACCGCATCTTCTCCGGTCTGAAGTTCCAGAAGGTTACTCTGGAAACCATGACAGGTAAGCCGGAGGACACTGTTGCTGACCTGCGCCAGAAGAGAGATGCTGAATCTCAGATCATCGCTCAGGCAGAGGCAAGCACAGAGGCACTGTGGAATGCAGAACGTGCGAAGCTCCAGCAGGTTTACACACTGTTGGCTGAAAAGAACGTTTACTACAACGCAATTTGCCGCAGCGCAGCAAGATACGAAGACAACTTCGTACTCATCGGCTGGATTCCGAAGGATGCAGAAGCAAACCTGAAGAAAGAACTCAGCCAGTTCAAGCTGATTGAACTCAGCTTCAAGGGCGGCAAGGAAGTCGCTAAGCACAACCCACCTGTAAAGCTGCACAATATCCCGATTTTCAGAGGATTTGAGTTCTTTACAAAAATGTATGGCGTACCGGGTCCGGAAGATATCGACCCAACACCATTCGTTGCTATCATGTACACCATCCTGTTCGGCATCATGTTCGGTGATGTTGGTCAAGGTTTCTTCATTTCCGTTATCGGCTTCTGCCTCATGTGGCTCAAGATGAAGATGCAAATCGGCCGTGTTCTTCTTCACTGCGGTATCAGTTCTATGATATTCGGCTTCTTCTACGGCTCGGTCTTCGGCTTTGAGACATGGTTGAACCCAGTACACCATGCAATGGGTATTGACTTCAACCACCACGCAGGCAAGTTCATTGAAGTAATGTCTGCGGATACTTCTCCGTACATCATTTACTTCACAATGGGCCTTGGCGTTCTCATGATCGTTATCACACAGATCATGAACATCATCCTGAAGTTCCGTCATGGTCATATCGGCCAGGCTATCTTCAGCACAAACGGTATTGCAGGTATGGCTTTCTACATCGGCTTGGCTGGTGTTCTGGCTAACCTGATCGTTGGTGACCTGTGCACTTACATCGGTTTCAACGGCTTCAGCCTTCCATGGCTCCTTGGCATGGTTCTGGCTCCGTTGGTACTCATCTTCTTCCAGGAGCCAATGGCTGAGGTATTCGAAGGTCATGGCTTCCACCTGGAAGGCGGCGTGGGCAACTTCATCATGCAGAACATCTTTGAGATCATCGTTCTGGCTATCGAGACCATGTCCACAATCATGTCCTTCCTGCGTGTTGGTGCGTTCGTTCTGGTTCACGCCGGTATGATGCAGGTTGTATTCAGCCTGGCAACTGTATTCGGCGGCGACGGCGGCGTGATCTACTGGATCATCGTTGTAATCGGTAACGGCGTTATCACCGCTCTTGAGGCCCTGCTGGTATGTATTCAGGTTCTCAGACTCAACTACTACGAACTGTTCAGCCGCTTCTATGCAGGTGACGGCCGTGAGTACACTCCGGTTGTTGCTTCTGAAATGATGGAAGTTAGATAATCGAACATCCGTAGTTTTTGAACAAACAAATTTAAAACAAAGCATAAGCAAAAATAAAAAGTTTAGTTTTATTATTTTTATTGATTTTGGAGGAAAATATTATGACTTACGTACTTATTGCTCTGCCAATTATCGCTCTCGCAGCTTCCGTATTCTTCGGCATTAAGGCATTCAAAAACGGCAAGAAATCCCGTGGCATCGTTGTTAAGCAGCTGCTGGCATTCATGGCTATCGCAGTTGTTACATTCGCAGTACCAATGGTAGCTTCCGCTGCTGAGGGTGGTTCCGCTGCTCAGACTGAGCACATCACAATCACTGAGGACGGCACAGTTGCTCGTTCTTCCGACGGTCTCGGCCTGATCGCTGCTGGTATGGTAACAGGTATCTCCGGTATCGGCGGTGGTATCGCTGTTGCTGCTGCTGCTCCTGCTGCTATCGGCGCAACTGCTGAGGATCCTAAGGCATTCGGTAAGTCCCTGATCTTCGTTGCTCTGGGTGAAGGTGTTGCTCTGTACGGTCTGTTGATCTCCATCCTGATCCTGGCTAAGGTTGGCGTTTGATTCGATTCTTCGCTTCAAAAACAATCTTACGCACAAACGTAAAAACATCCTTGTTTTACAGTTTAAAGAAAGCAGGTGGCATCAATGCGCTTTTATTTAATAAGCGATAATGAGGACACCCTGGTTGGAATGCGTCTTGCCGGCATTGACGGTGTGATGGTTTCCAACGAAACAGACGCACTTCAGGAACTGAACAAAGCCATGAAACGTGTGCAAGACGTTGCGGTAGTTTTGATTACCCAAAACGTTGTAGACATGATTCCGGAAGTTGTTTATAACCTGAAGATGAACTGCAAGCGTCCTCTTATTGTCGAAGTCCCTGATAGGAACGGCAATGGTCGCACAAAAGATGCTATCACCCGTTATGTCCGTGAGGCAGTCGGGATTAAGATTTAGTTTCTATTTTCAGTTTTGGTCGCTTAGGCGGCGGAACGGGGGTTAATAATGGCTTCAAATATGGAGAAATTGAGTGGTTTTTACTCTGCCATTAATCACTATGCTGAGGCGCAGCGTGAACAAATCATGAAAGACATCGAAGCTTACAAAATCAGAGATTTGCGTGAGGCTGAGTCCACCGCAAAGATCGAAGCCGATCGTCTGATTAAAAAGGAAGTTGCGGAAGCCCGCAGCAACATTGTTCGCGAGATGTCTCACAAAGAGATTGACGCCCGCAGAGTACTGCTCGAGAAACGCCAGAAGATTGAAACCAGTGTGTTTGAGAAGGCCGCTGCTGAGCTGGTAGCCTTTACCGCAAAGCCGGACTACACAAGCATGCTGCGGAAAAATGCAGGCGAAATGACCAAGGTTCTTACAAAGCCGGGCACTGTTGTTTACATCAAGCCGGGCGATGTGAAGGCTAAGGAAGTCGCTATGGCAACTTTTGGCACAAACGCAACTGTTGCAGAAGACAACAGAATTAAAATCGGTGGTCTTCGTGCAGAGAACGCAGAAATGCGTATTCTGCTGGACGCTACCTTGGATGCTATGCTGGATGCACAGCATAGCTGGTTCGAAGAAAATTCGGGGATGGCTGTGGTCTGATCCGCATACCCATTTGTTTTATTGGAGATGAGTAAATGATGGAAAATCAAAATGTTATCTACGGTATCAATGGTTGTATTGTTACCGTAAAAGACGCTCGCAGTTTCTCCATGATGGAAATGGTTTACGTCGGACACGAGCACCTCGTTGGTGAGGTTATCGGTATTACCGACAAGTTTACCACAATTCAGGTTTATGAAGAAACAGTCGGGTTAACACTCGGCGAGCCGATTGTCGGCACAGGCAGCCCAATGAACATCACACTGGGCCCTGGCATTATGAATAATATCTTCGACGGTATCGCACGTCCGTTGAAGGATATTGCGGCAGAAAGCGGCACCTTTATCGCACGTGGTTCTAAGGCTACTACTCTGGATGAGGAGAAGCTGTGGGACGTTACAGTAAAAGTTGCAGTTGGCGACAAGCTGGTTCCGGGCGATGTTTATGCTGAGGTTCCGGAGACACTTTCCGTTACCCACAAGTGCATGCTGACTCCAAAAATTAAGAACGCAGTTGTTACGAAGGTTATGCCAAACGGCCAATACAGAGTACACGATACGGTTGTAGAGGTTGAGGACGAGCTGGGCAGAAAGCACGAGCTGACTTTGGTTCAGAGATGGCCAATCAGAGTGGACCGCCCTGTTGCAAAGCGTGTACCTTCCACAGTGCCGCTGATTACCGGCCAGAGAATTCAGGACTCCCTTTTCCCGTTGGTTAAGGGTGGTACTGCTTGTATCCCTGGTGCGTTCGGTTCCGGTAAAACCATGACCCAGCACCAGCTGGCAAAATGGTGCGACGCTGATATTATCGTATATGTTGGTTGCGGTGAGCGTGGTAACGAGATGACACAGGCTCTGGAAGAGTTTGCGGAGTTGATCGACCCGAGAACAGGCAGAAAGCTCTTGGAGCGTACTGTTTTGATCGCTAACACCTCCAACATGCCGGTTGCTGCTCGTGAAGCATCCATCTACACCGGTATTACCCTTGCTGAGTACTACCGTGACATGGGCTACCACGTAGCGATGATGGCTGACTCTACTTCCCGTTGGGCTGAGGCTCTGCGTGAAATCTCCGGCCGTCTGGAAGAGATGCCTGCTGAAGAAGGCTTCCCGGCATACCTGCCATCTCGTTTGGCTGAGTTCTACGAGCGTGCAGGTTTCGTTCACAACCTCAACGGCACCGAGGGTTCTATCTCTATTGTTGGTGCGATCTCTCCTGCTGGTGGTGACTTCTCTGAGCCTGTTACGCAGAACACCATGCGCTTTACCCGTTGCTTCTGGGCTTTGGATAAGAGCTTGGCTTACGCAAGACACTTCCCGGCTATCGACTGGTTGTCCAGTTATACAGAGTATGACTTGGCACTGGAAGATTGGTATAACGAGCATCTGGGCGAGGAGTTCATTGTATATCGCAATATTATCAATGACATCCTCCAAGAGGAAAACAAGCTGATGGAAATTGTTAAGCTGGTTGGTGCAGACGTTCTGCCGGATGACCAAAAGCTGGTAATTGAAATCGCTCGTGTAGTTCGTGTAGGCTTCCTGCAGCAGAACGCTTTCCACCCGGATGATACCTATGTTCCGATTGAGAAGCAGAGAGACATGATGAAGGTTATCGTTCATCTGTACAATAAGAGTAAGCAGCTGGTTGTAGCAAACGTTCCGCTGGAAGGTCTGCTGGATACCGGTATCTACGAGAGAGTTATTAAGATGAAGTACGAAGTACCGAACGATGACCTCTCCAAGATCGACCTGCTTATCGACGATATCGACAACACCATCGCAGCAGTTCTCTCTGCATAAGGTGAACGCCGATCAACTCTTATCATTTCCCGTGCGAGGATGATAAGGATAAAAAGTGAAATTCGCACGGAGAAGGCGGTTATATAATATGATTCTTGATTATATTGGCGTAAAAGAAATTAACGGCTCTCTCATCGTTGTTGACGGCGTAGAAAACGCCTTCTTTGAAGAGACAGTTGATATCCGTCTTGAGGACGGTAGCATTCGTCAGGGCAGAATCGTGCAGATGGAAGGCTCCAGAGTAGTCATCCAGGTGTTTGAGGGCACTCGTGAGATTTCCCTCACCAACACCCGCACAAGACTTCGTGGTCGCCCGATGGAGATGCCACTTTCGCCAGAAATTCTGGGACGTACTTTTAACGGCGCCGGTAAGCCGATCGATGGTCTGGGTGCAATTTTCCCGGAGAAGAGCGTAAACATCAACGGCGCTCCGATCAACCCGGCATCCCGTGTATATCCAAAGAACTACATTCACACCGGTATTTCTTCTATCGACACTCTGATGACCCTGATTCGTGGTCAGAAGCTGCCAATCTTCTCCGGTTCCGGTATGAAGCACAATGAGTTGGCAGTGCAGATTGCCAGCCAGGCTTCTGTAACGGATAAGGACGGCGCAGATAACTTTGCTATCGTATTCTGCGCAATGGGTGTTAAGAATGACGTTGCGGAGTACTTCCGTACTTCCTTCGACGAATCCGGTGTTCTGCAAAACGTTGTAATGTTCCTCAACTTGGCGAACGACCCAATCATTGAGAGAACACTGGCACCACGCTGCGCATTGTCCGCAGCAGAGTATCTGGCATATGAAAAGGACATGCACGTTCTGGTTATCATGACAGATATGACAGCATACGCTGAAGCACTTCGTGAGTTCTCCTCTTCCAAGGGTGAGATCCCAGGTAGAAAGGGCTACCCTGGTTACCTGTACTCCGACCTGGCTTCTCTGTATGAGCGTGCAGGTATGGTTCACGGCAAGTCCGGTACTATTACCCAGCTGCCGATTCTGACCATGCCAAACGATGACGTTACCCACCCGGTTCCTGACTTGACCGGTTACATCACCGAGGGTCAGATTTCTCTGGATCGTTCTCTGGACAACAGTAAGATCTACCCACCGGTTGGTATTCTGCCATCCCTGTCCCGTCTGATGAAGGACGGTATCGGTGCAGAGTTTACCCGTGATGACCACAAGGCTCTGGCTGACCAGCTCTTTGCTTCTTACGCAAAGACACAGGACGCTCGTTCCCTGGCATCCGTTATCGGTGAAGAGGAACTGTCCAAGAAGGATAAGCGTTACCTGAAGTTCGGTAAGCTGTTTGAGTCCAAGTTTATTACTCAGGGCTTTAAAGAGAACCGTTCCATCGAGGAAAGTTTGGATCTTGGTTGGGAGATTCTGGGTACCCTTCCACGTATTGACCTGGATCGTGTTCCGGAAGAAATTCTTGATAAGTACTACGTATCAAGAGTAGAAGACTAAGAAAACGCTTTCCAAGAATGAGGTGAACATCATTGGCGAATAAAGTATTACCTACCAAAAGCCAGTTGATCGCTACGAAAAAGCAACTCAAGCTCTCCAAAAAGGGCTATGAGCTGATGGACCGTAAGCGTAACGTTCTCATTCGTGAGATTATGATGTTGCTTGGTGAGGCCGGTAAGATCCAAGATAAGATCGATGTTACCTTCCAAGAAGCATATGACGCACTGGAGCTCGCAAATATTACCGTTGGTAATACCGGTGAGCTGGCAAGCACCATCCCGTTCGATGATGGCTTGAACGTTGCATACCGCAGCGTCATGGGCGTTGAGCTTCCAATGGTAGACTGGGTAGAAGCCAAGATGGACACGGTTCCATATGGTCTGCACTCCAGTAATGCCTCATTAGACGATGCATTTGTCAAGTTCGTTGAGGTAAAGCGCATGTCTGCCGAGTTGGCAGAGATTGAAAATAGCGTGTTCCGTCTTTCTGATGCAATCAAAAAGACCACAAGACGTGCTAACGCTCTCAAGAACATTATGATTCCTCGCTTCCAGGCGGACATTAAGTTTATCAATGAAGTTCTGGAAGAAAGAGAAAGAGAAGAATTCTCACGTATGAAGTTGATCAAAAAGAAGAAGGTAAGACTGGCTGCCGAGGAGGCAGAAGCAGAACTTGCCAGAAAAGCAGCACTGGAACAAGCGACTGCATAAATTCTGGATTGATCTCGCAATCGGCGGGGGGCTTATGCCCTCCGCTTTTTGTGTTGTATGGGTTGGCAATTCTTAGAATCATTCCGAATTGTAATAGAAATTTGAGAGAATCCGCTAATTCCAGCAAAAATAATACATTTTGTAAAAAAACAGGGAACGCCGATTGGGATGTTGACGGGGAGGATTCTGTGGAAGAAATCGCATTCATAACACAAAAGATATAGATTTTTTTGGGGAATTGTGCTACAATAAAAAGGCAATGAAACAAAACAATGAAACAAACAACGAAACAAAACGCAATGAACCAATCGGAAAGGTGGAGCAACAATGAGTGGAGTTCCTTTTTGCCCGGGTGAAATTCTCATCCCGAAAGAACATTTAGAACAGTGGAGCGTGGTGGCTTGTGACCAGTTCACCTCCCAGCCGGAATATTGGGAAGCAGTGGAGCAGTCCGTAGCGGGCTATCCTTCCAGCTATAACATCATTTTTCCGGAAGCCTACTTGGACAAAGTGGACTTTGACGAGAAAGTAACCGAGATCAACCAAACAATGAAGGAGTACCTGCGGGGCGGCATTTTTAATGTATACCGCAACTCCATGGTGTATGTGGAGCGCACCCTGAAAAACGGCAAGATTCGCCGTGGCGTTCTGGGCTTGATCGACTTGGAGGAGTATGACTACAACAAGGGTTCCCGCAGTTTGGTGCGTGCCACCGAGGGTACTGTGTTGGATCGCCTACCACCAAGAATGAAGGTTCGTCAGCACGCTTTGTTGGAAAGCCCACACATCATGTTGCTCATTGATGATCCGGAAAAGAAGATCATCGAGCAGTTTGAGGAAGTGAAAAACGAGCGGGAAAAGCTCTACGACTTCGATTTGGGCATGGATGGCGGTCACATCACCGGCTACCGCATGAAGGGTCCGGACTACATGAAGGTCATGAACGACTGCCATGAGCTGTCCAAAATGGAGAACTTCAACGCCAAGTACAACCTGTTTGGCAAGGCACCGTTGGTGTTTGCTGTGGGCGACGGCAACCACTCCCTGGCAACCGCAAAGGCTTGCTATGAGGAGCTGAAGAGCAAGGGCATGGTAGACCGCATGAGCCCATGCCGTTATGCAATGGTAGAGCTGTGCAACCTCCACGAGGATTCTCTGGAGTTTGAAGCCATCCACCGCGCTGTGTTCGACGTGGACAACGAGAAGTTCGTCAACGCTCTCCGGGATTTCTGTGAATCCCAAGAGGGTCGTCAGCCGGAGCAGACCTTCACCGTGATTGCCAACGGCAAGGAAGAAACCATCACCGTTGCCCATCCAAAGCACACTTTGGCTGTGGGTACTGTGCAGGACTTCATTGACCAGTACATCGCTGCTTGCGGCGGTCGTGTGGACTATATTCACGGCGAGGATGTGACCCGTGACTTGGCAGAAAAGGGCGCTGTGGGCATCATTTTGCCGACCATGCACAAAAGCGAACTGTTCCCAACCGTCATTCAAGAGGGCGCATTGCCACGCAAGACCTTCTCTATGGGCGAGGCTTGCGACAAGCGCTACTACTTAGAGTGCCGCAAAATCAAATAAGTTTGATACATTTCGTCACCTGCAGCCTTGGTTGTGGGTGGCTGTTTTTTTTTCTTGTTTTTTTCTTTTTTAAAAAGTTTTTCCTGATGCACCGAAACCGCCCCGACCTTCGTCTAATGAATAGGAGGTGGAAAACCAACGGAGCAGCCAACAGAAAGGAAGGAAGATATGAATTATTTTTTGGTGCGTCAGGCGCAAAACGGCAACTTGGATGCCTTTGTGCAGCTGATGGAGCAATCGAAGCAATCGCTTTATAAAGTGGCAAAAAGCTACTTGAAACGGGAGGAGGACGTGGCGGACGCCATACAGGAAACAGTGCTTTCCGCCTATGAAAATCTCCCGAATCTGCGGGAGGAAAGCTACTTTAAAACGTGGCTCACCCGTATTTTAATCAATCGCTGCAAGGATATTCTGCGACAGAACCAACGGGTGCTGCCTATGGAAGAAATCGACAGCGGAACCTGTCCGTCACCGGAGCAGGACAGAGGCTTCTACGAATTGTTGGAGTCGCTGCCGGAGGACTACCGCACCTTGTTTCTGCTGTATTACGGCGAGGGATTCAACACCAGAGAGATTGCCGAGCTGCTGGACATGAACGAAAATACAGTGAAAAGTCGGTTGCAGCGGGGACGAACCAAGCTGCAAGAAGCATTATGCTAGAAAGAGAGAAAGAACGATGAAAAAGATGAATTTTGAAGAAGTATTGAAGCAAGACGTAACCGTTTCTCCACAGGTGGATATTGCCATGGCAGAAGCCTATTCCAAACTGAAAGCCCAAAAGACTGCCCCCAAAAAGCAGGGCAAAAAGCGCTTCCGCATTACGGCAGCAATTGTTGCGGCGGCGGTGCTGTGCGCCTCCTCTACCATGGCGTTTGCAGCGGTGAACGGCGGAATGTGGGACAACCTGTTCGGCAACCAAACCAAGGCAGACCTGCCCGCAAAAGAAACCATCCAAACAAAATTGGACAAGGAGATTCCCGTTACTCTGCCGTCTAAGTCCTTTGCGGCGGTAGATGCCGAGCAGGCACAGAAGCTCCTTGGCAAGTACGCCATGACCGAGCCGCTGACTGTGAAGATGGGCGACCACACCATGACCATCAACGGCTTTGTGTATGACAAAAACGGCGGCGTGATGAGCTACACCTTGGAGCGCAAGGGCGGCGTAACCATGCTGAAAGCAGACGAAAACAGCAACCAAGCCAAAGGTGCTTATATCGACAACGACAGCGGTTACCGCTTCTATGTGGTGAACGGCGAGGATTATTCCGGTGAGGACACCTATGTAGATTGGAGCCAAAGCACTAAGGAGCGTTACGTTTGCACCATGTACTTTGCATGGGGTACTCCATTGGAGGAGGGAGATAAACCACAGCTTATGGTAAGCAAGATGTCCATGAGCCAGAACGAATGGACAGCAGCAGGGGAAGTAGATCATATTACCGGTGAAGATTCCTACTACAACTTTGGAAACGTAACAGCCGTTCCGGTAACCACCGCCAAGGCTTCAAACGGTTCTGTTATGGAAGTATCTCCATTTGCTTTGCGGTTTACGGATACAAAGTCCGTTGAGACAAAAGAAGGCTTTGACCCGGGCGACGTAAAGAGGCTGGAACTCAAGCTGAAGGACGGCACCTCCTACTTGGTAAACGACTTGCAGGGAAATGTAAAGAACAGCGGCTACGAATTGGGCGCAGGCACTGGATTCACTGTGGTTTACAACCGCTTGATTGACACCAAGGACATTGACAGCATTGTGGTCAACGACAACATTGTGTATACCCTGCAGTAATTTCCACTCTAATTCTAAATAAACTGATTTTCAACATCCCATTCTAATTTCACACAAAAAAAGACCGTCAAGGAGCAATCCTCGGCGGTCTTTCTTTTTTTATAATTTGGTTAATTCCATAGGGAAGTGAGGGACATGGGCGTTTTGTTGCTGTCCGGCACAAAGCCGAAGTGACCGTAAAAGTCAATCTTTTCATTCACAGCAATCAGCGAAACTCGAAGAAATGTCCGGTAGTGAGAAAGTAACCGGTGCATCAACTCGGTGCCGATGCCCTGCCCTTGGTAGATGGGGTCTACTAAAACATAGTGGATGTAGGCGGTCATTTCACCGTCATCCATAGCGGCAGCCAAGCCCACCAGTCGGGCGCTGTCCCAAGCGGAGTGCACAGCGTCAAAGTGGGTCAGGGCGTGCTGCAAGCGGTGGGGATATGCCCCCGAAGCCCAGTCCACCGACAAGAACAGCCGTTCTAAGTCGGCAGAGGAAAAGGAGCGGGTGTCTTTGTAAGTAATCATATAGTACCTCAAAGTCCGTCGCCTTGGGTTAGCAGTCGGCAGTGGCCTCCTGCATTTGGTCGTTCCCTTTTAGTTGTCCAGCCGGAATCAACAGGCGGAACAAGAAGCGAATGATTGGGCTGCAAACCAGAATCATCGCCGGATATGCCACAATGGCGTTCAGGGGAATATGCTCCAACCAGAACATCCAAATACCGCTGTCCAGTCCGTGACCGATGATCGCACCGTAGAACGATTCCAGAATTACGATAAGGGTAACGGTAAACAGTTGGAAGATAACGGGACCCAACCATGGCTTTTTCATCATCCATGGGCCGCCGATTTTTCGCATAATACGCTGCACGATGGGACAAACTACGAAGAAGTCCAAGCAGAAGCACACGGCGCAGGTGAGCGGGTATGCCATGCAGGCGGCTTGGATGGCTGCAAAGGTGAAGCCCATGGTCAGGAACATATTGTAGGAAAGCATTATGGCGCACATGAACATCACGCACATGGCGCAGAAAATAATTTCCTCACGTTTGTTTTGTGGCATCATCATTCGTTTTGACATAGATTTCAAAATCCTCCTTGAAATAAAAGCAATAAAAATAGATGAAGAGCTTTTTATTGCTGGGGTGGAACAACTTCTATGCTTTTAGTATAGCATAAATTTTACAAAAATTTCAAGGAGATTTTATGTATTCCTACAAAGTTTGTGCAATTTTCTTACAAAGTAGGGGTGGGAGCGAAATGAGTATTGCACAAAGAAATAGAAATGATTCTTGTTTTATACATCGGAATTTGCCAGCAATTTGCCCGTATCTCTCGCCTGCCCTCTGGGGCAAACCTGCATACAAATGCCGCAAACCGCCCCTCGCCCGATTTTTTGGTAGGCGGTTTTCATGTGTTGGCTGCACTTTTCCGGGTTAAACAGCTCGGTGCGTTCCATGTCAATGCGCCACTCCTTGCCGGAGATGGCGTGGGCAGGGCAAGCGTTATAGCAAAGGGTGCAGTTGCCGCACACAGACTTTGGCTCTTGGGGCGCTTGGGGGAAGGGGCAGTCGGTGAACACCGAAGCCAACCGCACCCGAGGACCGTAGACATTGTGCAAAAACAGAGCGCTTTTGCCAATGGTGCCTAAGCCGCAGTGACAGGCAAGGTGCTTGTGAGAGAACCGCCCGTTGTAGTTCCAGCCGTTGTTGTTAATGCTTTGAGAAGCGGCGACGGTAATATATTCATATCCGTTTTGGGCGAGCAATATGCCCGCCCGCAGCGCCATTTGGTCCAGAAAGGTATTCACCGTGCGGTAGTGGTGAAAATAGGTGTGGGTAGGTGCGCCGTCAATCTCGTTCACTATGCCGTCGGAGAGCCGCGCCACAAGGCTCATGCCGTAGCGGCACTTGCCCACGCCAAGCCCCTGCTCTTCCATCCACTGTAAGTCCTGCTCCTCCAGGGTCGTAAAGCCTACGTCGCAAATGCCGTTTTGCCGCAGCATGGTGCGGAGCTGTTCTTGTATTGCCAAAACCTCCATGGTAAAACCTCCTGATGTGTCGTTCTTCTTAGTATACCACAAGACGCAGGGGATGTCATTTCTTCTCGAAAAACCACGGGAAGAGGGGTGGAAGCCTTGCAATCGCTGTATAATAATGTTAAAATAAAAAGGTATTTAAAAAGAAAGGAAGTGGCGTCTTGAAACCTGACCCGTTGTTATGCAACAAAACAAAAACAAGAATAAAGGCGCTGCGGGATCGCTGCGTCTGATTTTGAAAGGAAAGATGTACGATGATCCTATTTTACAAGAGCAATATTCACGGCAAGATTCAGCAGATTGACGACTGGGAAGCAGGCTGCTGGGTGCGCTGTATTAAGCCCAATGACGAAGAATTGGAGCAACTGATCAACGACTACCACATTGAGCCGGACTTTATCCGCTCCGCCATAGACGAAGAGGAGTCCTCCCACATTGATGTGGAAGACGAATGCACCTTGATTATTTTGGACATTCCCATGCGTGTGGAAAACGACGATGACACCTTAGAGTTTACCACCGTGCCGTTGAGTATTATTCTCACACAGAAAAATGTTATCACCATTTGTATGCACGAAAACACCGTAATGGACAACTTTGCCAACGGCACTGTCAAGAGCGTGTATACCCATTATCGAATGCAGTTTATTTTGAAGATTATGTACTCCATTGCCACCCGCTACATTGTGAACCTGCGGCAGATTGACCGTTACAGTGCGCAGGTAGAAAAGGTCTTGGAGAAATCCCTGAAGAACAGCGAACTGATGAAGCTGTTGGATATTAAGAAATCTCTGGTGTACTTGTCTTCTTCTCTAAAAGCCAACGAGCGTACCATTGAGCGTGTGCGCTTGGGCAGAGGCTTTCGCTTGTATGAGGAAGACCACGACCTGCTGGAGGATCTGCTCATTGAGATTAAGCAGGGTATTGATATGTCCGGTAACTCCCTGTCCATCATTTCCAGTACCACCGAAGCCTACACCGGTATCGTATCCAACAACTTGAACATCGTGATGAAGGTGCTGACCTCCATCACCTTGATCATCTCCATTCCCACGTTGATTTCCGGTATTTACGGCATGAACGTGGATGGGTTGCCGGTGCCGCACTTCTGGATTGTTTTGCTCATCAGCGCAGTGGTTATGGCGGTGGCGTTCATCGTGCTGCGAAAAAAGAATATGATATGAAGATTGCCCCAAGAGGGCTTTTTTCTTTGAAAAAATAAAAATAAGAAGCGATAAAAAGAAAAGCGTTTGCTAACAAAAGTTGTGCTATGTTCACCGAGGAGAACTGTGCTATACTGTTGTTAGGACGGAAAAAAACAGAAAAGAGGAACACTCCATGGAACGAAAACACATCCATTCCAATACAATAGCAACAGATGCTAAAACCTTGAAAGCAGGGGATACTGTGCTGTTTAGCGGTACGGTTTACACCGCCAGAGATGCCGCCCACAAAAAACTGGTGGCAATGATTGACAACGGCGAGCCGTTGCCCTTTGACCTACAAAACGCCACTGTCTACTATGCAGGTCCCACCCCTGCGCCGGAGGGCATGGTGATTGGTTCCTGCGGTCCTACCACCTCCGGTCGGATGGACCCTTATTCTCCCAAGCTGTTGGACTTGGGTTTAAAGTGCATGATCGGCAAGGGCGAGCGCAAGCCGGAGGTGATCGACGCCATCGTGCGAAACGGTGCGGTGTATCTCTGCGCCATTGGCGGGGCAGGGGCATTGGCAGCCCAGTGTGTAAAATCTTTGGAAGTCATTGCCTTTCCGGAGCTTGGCTGTGAATCTATTAAGCGCTTGGAAGTGGAGAACTTTCCTCTCATCGTTGCCATTGACAGCGAGGGCAACAATCTGTTTGAACGAACGTCGCTGTAACCGTCTAAGGAGACGACTTATATGACAAATTTGATTACCCGTTTGTTAATTCGCAATTACCAAAACGTGGAGGACCCGAAGGTTCGCAGCGCCTACGGTAAGGTGGCAGGGCTGACCGGCATTGTCACCAACCTGCTGCTGACCGTTGCCAAGCTGGCAGTGGGACTGCTCAGCGGCAGTATTGCTATTGTTGCCGATGGTGTGAACAACCTGACGGACTCCGCCTCCTCTGTGGTGACCATGGTGGGCTTTAAGTTGGCTTCTAAGCCTGCGGATGAAAAGCACCCCTACGGCTATGCCCGCATTGAGTATATCTCCGGCTTGATTGTGTCCATCATCATTTTGGTGTTGGGCGTGGAGTTGGGGCGTTCCTCTTTTGATAAAATCATTCATCCGGAGGAGGTTTCCATCAATGCGGTGGTGCTGTGCATCTTGGCAGGCTCTATTTTGCTGAAGCTGTGGCAATATTTCTTTTACAGAAAAATGGGTCGGGCGATTCATTCTACCACCCTGAAAGCCACCGCCACCGACAGCCTCAACGACGTAATCACCACCTCTGTGGTGTTGGTAGGCAGCATTATTTCTTACTTTATCGGCTTTAACCTAGACGGATACTTGGGTATGGCAGTTGCCGCCTTCATCGTATTCTCCGGTGTGCAGTTGGTAAAGGAAACCAGTAGTCCCCTGTTGGGGCTGGCACCCTCCAAAGAGATTGTTGCCAAGATGTGCGAACGATTCCACAACTGCAAGGAGCTGATTGGCTTCCACGATTTGCAGCTCCACGACTACGGTGAGCAGCGATACTTTGCCACCGTTCATGTGGAAATGGACAGCACCATGTCCTTGGAAACCAGCCACCATATCATCGACGAATTAGAGCGGCAAGTACGGGAAGAACTGGGCGTAGAGTTGGTTGTCCACTTAGACCCGGTTTTGGTGGATGACAAGCGCACCAGAGCCTTGCAGGGCAGAATTTTATCCTTTCTGCACAGTATTTCGCCGGAGTTGTCCATCCACGATTTTCAGGTCAAGTGGGAGGAAAAGCCCATCCTGTCCTTTGACATGATGGTGCCGTATCGCTTTTCCGTCAGCGATGAAGAACTGCGCCGGCGCATCGAGGCGTTTATGGACACCATGGACGAAGCCTATGTGCTGCAGCTAGACATCGACCACGGCGATGCCTTGGGGCATCCAACCGAGGGTGTGTAAGCTGTCACAGAGTTTTGCTTTTTGTGACAATAAAAAAGAACCTGTCACACTTCCGTTGATTCTGTGACAGGAATCGCTTGAATGTGTCACAGGTTTACGATTTTTGTGACAAAAGAAAAGACTCCCTGAGGGGAGTCTTTTTTGCTGCTATTTTATGCCGTAACCAACTCGGAGAAGGTGTTTGCCATGGTTTGAGATTGGGTTCCTTCCCCAAAGAACCACGCCACATAGTTGCCAACCTTCACCACTTGGTCGGTGCCGGTGCGGTTGTAGCGGGCAACGTAGTCTTGCAGTTTGCCCTCAATGCGGTTGGCTGCGTCGTCGGAGATGGCTTCTACCATCACAATGCAGGTGCCGTTTTTGATGCGGGCGGAGAATTGTTTCACGTCGCCGCTGTCAATGTCGTACTCGGTTTTCAAGTCACCAATGGTTTGAGAGGTGTAGCTACCCTTGCTGTATGACTCCAAGGTGCCGGAAATGTCCGAAAGGCTCACGTCTTTTGTGGAAATTTTTTCCTCTCCGCAAGCCGTCAGCACGCCCATCAGCGCCACGCCGCACAGCAAAAGGCACAGTTGTTTTTTCATTGCCATCCAACCTTTCTGTTTCATATCTGTATTGTACCACGATGGATATGCTTTCGCAACAACAGCAGGGGAATAAGCCGAAAAAATTTGCGCAAACTAGCGCCAGATGTGTTTTGCATCGGATGAATGAAAGGAGTAAGATTTTATGACTTGTTTGAAATGTAGCGTGGGAAACTGCGCCAATTACAAAGAGCATCGCTGCTGCTTGCCGGAGATTCAGGTGAAGGGTAAGGATTCCGACAGCCGGTACAGCACTTGCTGCGATTCCTTTGTGCCGGCACAGCAGGGCGCAAGAAACCATATGCAGCACCACGTGCCAAACATCGAACTGGAGATTCACTGCACCGCCGAGCAATGTGTCCACCACCGAGAAGGCGGCAGATGTGACGCAGACTGCGTTTGCGTTGGCACGTACAGCCATCATAGCTGTTGCAGCGCCGAAACCCAGTGCGAAACCTTCGCCAAAAACAAGCTGGAGAACATCCACGACGAGTGATTTTTACAGGCAGCTTCGGCTGTCTGTTACATAGTGAAGATCAATTGCAGAAATTCCCCCTTTCCAAACGGAGAGGGGATTTTTTGGTAATTTGCCAAAATTTTCAGGTTATCTTTGCGATAATAGTAACAATTGTACAGACGGTTGCTAAAAAGTGATTGACAAGTGAACAAATTTTGATTAAACTGTGAATATACAAAAAATTGACACAATGGAGGTGTCCATAATGAAAAAATTTTTAATTGCACTGGCAGCTGTTTTGACTTTGACTGCTTCTTTGTTGGTTGGCTGTGATGGCGGCGGCGGTGCTCCGGCAAGTTTGGAGAACACCACTTGGGAGGTTACTGAGGCATCTCAGGACGGTATGGACGTGATTGCTCTGATGAAGAGCATGGGCAGCGACGCTACCATGACCGTCGAGTTCAAGGATGGCAAGATGATCATGAGCGCAATGGGTGAGACCCAAGAGTTGGGCAGCTACACCTATGAGAATGGCAAGCTGAAAACCGACGGCGATGATGGCGCAGATGTAAAGGTAACCAGCAATACCATCACCATGGAAGTGGATGGCATGAAGTTGGTTATGAAGAAGAAATAAAGTTTCTTTTTGAGAAAAAGAAATGCCGTATCGCTATGGAAGTGGATGGCGTGAAACTGGCTCTGAAGAAGAATCAATTGTTTTTTTAAAGAAAAAGACAGCAATAAAAGACCCCCTTGCCTTGCGGTAAGGGGGTCTTCTTCATATAACAATTCCCCTCTCCGTTTGGAAAGGGGGATTGTTATGTGAAAGGATGTTTTTCAAATGTACGATTTGTAGGAGTGTTGCAGGACGCAAAGGAGAAGCGCCTGCGGGGAAAATCATAGAAAACGAAATACGATTATAGGAATGATTGAAATTGTCGCACCACGTCTACCGGATCGTCGCAGGTCATGAGAGCGGACATGACGCAAATGCCTGTGGCGCCGGCTGCTTTTAACTCCGGAACTTTTTCCGGTGTGATGCCGCCGATGGCATAGACGGGAATATCCACGCTGTCGCAGACCGCTTTCAGGAAGTCCACGCCACGAGGGGGCAAACCCTTCTTGCAGTCGGTGGCGTAGATATGCCCGGCGATGAGGAACTCCGCCCCCAACTTTTGGGCTTCAATGGCCTCCTCCACGCTATGGACAGAAGCCGAACAGCGGTAGCCGATGGGAATGCCTACCCGCAGCAGCGCCATGGGCAAATGCACTTGCTTTAGGTGCAGCGCTTTGGCGGTTTCAAAGTGGGTGTGCAGCAGGAGATGAATAGGGGTGTCATGACAAATATCTCGGCACTCCTCCGCCAGAGTGGTGTACTCCGGCACCTCCAGTTTCGGTTCTCGCAGCAAAATTTTATCGCCTTTACGAAGAACGTCGCACAGGGACTCGATGCGGGTGAAAAAGTCTTTGTCGTCGTGGCAAAGGCTTCGGTTGGTTACGGCAATGAATTTCATAAAATCGCTCCTTTTTGGAAAGGAATTATAAACGAATGTAGTCGGTAAAGACCTCTTGCAGGTGGCGGTTCCGCAGCATTTGACGAATTTCGTCCACGCTCCGTGGGTCGGAGATTTGGAACTGCTCGTCGCCCTTAGCTTCTTCCTCGTGACCGCCGACACCTGTTTTTACACCGGCGGAAATTCGGGTGGCGCACAGCCCAAGAACGTTATCTCGGAAGCCTGCCCGCTCTCTGGTGGAAATACTGATGCCTGCAAAGGGCAGAAACAGCCGGTAGGCAAGCATCACTTGGAGCAGCTGCGGTTCATGGACGTCGTTGGCATTGTTGCTCTCGTTATTCTTATAGGGGCGCATTCTCGGCACGGAAAAGCCTACCTCTGCCTGCGGGTATTTTTGCTGTAAGAATTTTGCGTGGAGTCCGGCGGCAAAGGCATCCTTGCGGAAGTTGTGCAGGCCCAACAGAGCGCCGACGCTCACGCCTCTCATGCCGCCAAGAATGGCACGCTCCTGCGCCAAAAAGCGATAGGAGAAGTCCCGTTTGGGTCCGCTCAGGTGTACCTCTTTGTAGTAATCTTGGTTGTAGGTTTCCTGATACACGCTGACAAAGTCTGCGCCTTTTTGATGAAGATAGGCATACTCGTCGGTGTTCAGGGGATAAATCTCAATGCCGATGGTGGAGAAGTATTTTTTCGCCAGCTCCACTGCTTCTCCGATGTATTCCAAGTCGGAGTGGGTGCGGGATTCGCCGGTGAGAATGAGAATTTCCCGCAGACCTGTGGCGGCAATGGCTTTGAATTCAGTTTCGATTTCCTCCAAATTCAGCTTGCCGCGGTTGATTTGGTTCTTGCAGTTGAAGCCGCAGTACACGCAATGGTTGGTGCAGTAGTTGGCAATGTAGAGGGGGGTATACAAACAAACGGAGTTACCGAACTGTCGGGTGGTTTCGTGCTTGGCTTTCTGCGCCATTTGCTCCAAATACGGGAATGCCGCAGGGGACAGCAGCGCAGCAAAGTCCTCAATGCTTAGGCTGCTTTTGGAGAGAGCGGCACGAACCTGACCGTCGGTGTAGGAATTCGGGTCGTACTCGTCATACAGCTTCATGACCCGTTGGAGCATTTCATCGTCAATGCGCTCCATGTGGTCGTAATCTCGTTGGGAAATAAAATCAGGCATTGGATTAGTCCTCCATAAAGCCGGTGAGAGGAGAAGAAGCGTCGCCGGTGAAATCCAACACTCTGCCCAAGCCTGCCAAGTATGCCTGCCGACCGGCATCCACTGCCATGCGGAAGGCACGAGCCATAGCCACTACATCTCCTGCGGTGGCAACGGCGGTGTTGGCGAGAACAGCGTCTGCGCCCAGTTCCATGGCTTCGCAAGCGTGGGACGGCGCACCGATTCCTGCGTCTACTACGATGGGCAGGTCGATTTCGTCAATGAGCATTTTGATGAAGTCCTTGGAAATCAAGCCCTTGTTGCTGCCGATTGGCGCAGCCAGTGGCATAACTGCCGCAGCGCCTACGTTTACCAGCTCTCTGGCGGCAATCAAATCCGGGCTGATGTAGGGCAGTACGGTGAAGCCCTCTTTTGCCAGAATCTCTGTGGCTTTGATGGTTTCGTAGTTGTCGGGCATTAAGTATTTGCTGTCGTGAATGACCTCGATTTTCACGAAGTCACCGCAGCCCACCTCTCTTGCCAAGCGGGCAATGCGCACTGCCTCTTGAGCATTTCTGGCGCCGGAGGTGTTCGGCAGCAGGGTAACGGTGTCGGGGATAAAGTCCAGAATATTGCCCTCAAATGCCATGTTGGCACGGCGCAGGGCAAGGGTGACGATTTCCGCTCCTGCTGCCTTGATGACTTCGGCGGTCATGGGCAGGGAGAACTTTCCTGTTCCTAGGAAGAAGCGGGAGGTAAATGCCTTGCCGCCAATGATAAGTTGATCTTGTTGCATGGGTCGCAGTCCTTTCTACTTCTTATGTTGCGGAAGGTTCAGGCGGTCTAAGCGGTCGTTCCACCGTCCGTCCTTCCTCTCTTCATTGACCAGCTCCACCATCAAATCGGTCAGCCGATTGGTGAAGCGCTCTCGATAGGTTCCTTCTTTAGTGTGCAGATACTCCTTTGTACAGGCACTCAGAATCATTCGTTCCTCGTCCTTGTTTTTGGCGGCAGCCACCTGTTGGTTCAGTCGCTCTGCCATCAGATCGGTTTCGTCCCGCAGGTCTACCTTGCCCAGAATCAACTGCAAAATCAGGTTGGCTTGGTGTCCGGCGCAAATGCTCACTCTCGGCGCCATCAAGCCTTGTCCCACCTTGGCGGCTGTTTTGCCGTCGCCGCAAACATACAGCTTGCCCATGGGGTTTTGGGAAACAATGGTGTTGGCGCTGTCGTAGCCTGCCATGCCGTTGCCGGAAACAATGGGCTTCTCCGGCAGCTTGTCCAGCACGGTGTTAATCAGCTCTGCCTTGGCTTGCGGATTGTCGAAGGCTTCGCAGATGATGTCCCAATCCTTCAGCAGCTCTACCGCATTTTCTTCGGTGATCCGAACGGTCTTAGTGGTTACTTCAATAAAAGGATTGATCTCTCGAATTTGCTCTGCCATGGCAGCAGTTTTTTCCATGCCCAAATGGCGAATGTAATAGCTTTGCCGATTGAGATTGCTCGGCTCTACCACATCAAAGTCCAAGAGCAGCAAATGTCCTACGCCAAGACGGGCAAGCATCACCGCAATGTTAGAGCCGAGTCCGCCCAAGCCTGCAACAGCCACCTTGGCAGCCTTTACCTTTTCATGTACGAAAGGAGTGTGGCGAGCGCACATCAGGCTCTCCAACTCGGCTTCGTTAGGCATAACACCCTTTTCAATGAAAGAAACGATGTCGCCCTCTTGCAGCGCCAAATTCTCGTTGGTCTGAAAGCCGTTGAGAATTACCACATCTGCCGCGGGCATCTGTTCTGCCTTTAAGGGGAAGAGGGTGGTGCAATCGGTGTGCAGCGCTGTTCCGTTTACGGTAATGTTCATGCTCAGCCGCCTCCTACAAAACTGACCACTTCTAAGGTATCGTCATCGGTAATCATGGTGGTTGCGTAGTCGCTTTTGGGCACAATGTCGCCGTTGCGCTCTACGGCAATCCGCAGGCTGTGGTAGCCGTGCTCCTCCAACAGAGCTTGCAGGGCAACCGGTGCTTGCAGGTGGATTTGTTGTCCGTTTAATTTCATTGAGAAAAACCTCCTTTTTTGTCGAAAACAAAGAACGCCAAACCTCCACAGAAAGAGGCTTGGCGTAGCGTTTCGATTCCGTCATGTTAAAAAAACAAATGAACCGGAAAGAAGAAAGAAACTCCCTACGCCGGTGTTAACCGCACAGGTTCCATGAGTAAGCGGTCACACCGCACTCTCAGCCAATCTATTGGCTCCCCAGTTCTGACTATTGTTTTTACAATTTCTATTATAAAACGGAAAATTATCTTCTGTCAATAGGAGAAGTTGTCGAATCTTCCGGAAACGCAATTCAAATTGCGGGAACAGTTCGTTTGTGTGGCTCCTTTGCCAAAATCACAGGAAGCGGCGCGGTCTATTCTTGCCGGTTTTTGCAGCGGCGGGAAATCGAACCCAAGGATGCGGCTGCGAGATATTACGAAATTTTGTCACACCCACAGGAAAGGTCGCCGGATTTTGGCGGGAAAAATTCATCGGTGGGGAACTCAATGCGGCTGAACAGCTCGCAAGGGGTGTCGCCAGAGGTGACGCATTCTTTCTCCGGAATACAGAAGTCATAGGCGGGAATGAGCATTTGTACGTTCCGCTGAATTTGCACAATGGTGAATATCCCGATGGTAGCGTAAACGTGCTTTTTCATCACGCCACGTTCCAGCTCACCGCCGAACCGCTCGCAAATGCAGTCGGGAATGGTGCAGCAAGCGTCGCAGTTGGGCAGGTGGTGGCATAGCTTTGCCGAGAGCGCAATCGGCTCAGCCACTTGCACCACGGCTTTGGGCAGCGTCTTGCGGCAGTCCGAGGGCAGGGTTTGGTCAGCGCCCATATCGGAGTTGAACAGCTTGACGTTGCCCTCGCTGCCGTACAGCACTACCTTTTTGTCAAAGACGGAAATGCCGTCAATGGAAATGGGGTAGTTGGTCAGCGAGCAGAACACATC
>CAKSOB010000006.1 GCA_934476545.1 uncultured Eubacteriales bacterium
TTTCATGCTGACGCAATAATCCAACGCATGAACGCCGGAGTCGGTTCGGCTGCACCCCTTAATATCGGGGCAGCTTCCCATCACCTTTGCCACCGCCTCCTGAAAGACCTGCTGCACCGCCACGGCGTTCTCCTGTACTTGCCAACCGTGGTAGTGTTTGCCGTCGTAGCTCAATCGTAATTTTAAATTTCTCATGCTGTCACCACCATGGAGTTGTTACAAAAATCCGCAGCAGCAACGTTGCGGCACAGAATGCCAGCACCACCGCCAGTACGGTAATATCGAATAAATTGATGCGGAGCACCCGCATCTTGGTGCGCCCTTCTCCTCCGTTGTAGCAGCGGGATTCCATTGCCATTGCCAAATCAAAGGCTCTGCGGAAGGAAGATAGGAACAGCGGAATCAGCACCGGCACCAAGGCTTTTGCCCGATGCATCAAATTACCGCTCTCCATGTCGGCGCCTCTTGCTTTTTGGGCGCTCATGATTTTATTGGTTTCCTCCAACAGGGTGGGAATAAATCGAATGGCAATGGTCATCATCATGGCAATTTCATGCACCGGCACTTTAATGTAAGAAAGCGGCTTCATCAGCCGTTCCATGCCGTCCGACAGCTGATTGGGCGACGTGGTAAAGGTCAGTACCGAGCTGGCTAAAATCATGGTTAAAATCCGCACCGCCACAAAGATAGCGTTCTTGATGCCACCATCGGTAATCTGCATTACGCCCCACTGTACCAATACCGTTCCGCTGCCGTAAAATAAATTAAACAGCGACGTGAACAGCACCAGTACAATGACCGCTCGCAAGCTCTTTAAATATTGCAGCACCGAAACACCGGAGCAGCACATTGCCAAAACCACCAAGGCTGCCATACAGCCCAGTCCCACAAAGTTATCCGCCACAAACAAAAAGGCGATGACAAAAATCAATCCAATCAGTTTGATTCTGGGGTCTACTCGGTGCAGAGGCGATTTTGCAATCACATATTGTCCCAGTGTAATGTCACGAACCAAGGCGGTCGCCTCCTTTCAGCAGCGGCAGTAATTGGGCAACCGCCTGCTCCAATGTGAAAATATTTCGTAGAACCGGGTAGCCCTTCTTTGCCAACAGCGCCATAATTTGCGTAATCTGCGGCACACGCAAGCCCATTTGCTCCAGCTCCGCCCCACGAGAAAAGACCTCCGCTACCGTATCGAACATAGCGACGCTGCCCTTGTCCATAACCAAAACGCGGTCTGCCAGCTCCGCCACGTCCTCCATACTGTGAGATACCAAGATGATGGTATTCTTCCGCTGCTTATGGTACGCCATGATTTGTCCCATTAGCGCTTCTCGTCCTTGGGGGTCCAATCCGGCGGTAGGCTCGTCCAACACCAGAATGTCCGGGTCCATGGCAATCACACCGGCAATGGCTGCCCGCCGCTTTTCGCCGCCGGACAGAGAAAAGGGAGACTTCTTCCGCAGGGATGGCTCCAACCCTACAAATGCGATGGCGTCATCCACACGGGAGGCAACCGCCTCCTCCGATAGCTTTTGGTTTCTCGGTCCAAAGCCGATGTCCTTTTCCACCGTTTCTTCAAAGAGCTGATATTCCGGATACTGGAACACCATGCCCACCTGAAACCGCACCTGCCGAATCTTCTTGGGCTGTTCCCAAATATCTTTCCCGTTTACCAACACTTTGCCTGAGGTGGGGCGCAGCAAGCCGTTAAACTGCTGAATCAAGGTAGATTTTCCCGAGCCGGTATGACCGATAATGCCAATGACCTCCCCTGCATTTACAGAGAAAGACACATCGTTTACAGCGGTTACTTTGCCTGTTTTTTTGCCGCCGTAGACATAGGTTACATGTTGCAGTTCCAAAATCGCCATATCAGTCCCCGTTCTCCTTTAACAATCGTTCCAACGCCTGCACGCACTCCTCCGGTGTCAGCACATCCCCTTGGATGGGAATGCCTGCCCGCCGCAGTTCATAGCATAGTTCCGTGGATTGTGGTACGTCCAACCCGTGGGATTTGAGCAGTTCTACCTGCGAAAATACCTGTCTGGGCGTACCATCCAACAACACCTGCCCGTGGTTCATCACCACCACACGGTCTGCCAGGGCGGCTTCCTCCATGTAGTGGGTAATCAGCACCACAGTAATCTGCTTTTCTCGATTGAGCCGCAGTAGCGTACCCATTACCTCCCGCCGTCCTTGTGGGTCCAGCATGGCGGTAGGCTCGTCCAACACAATACAGCGAGGCTCCATAGCGATGATTCCCGCAATGGCAACCCGCTGCTTCTGTCCGCCGGAGAGCTTGTGCGGCGCACTGTGCCGATACTCGTACATATCCACATCCCGCAGGGCAGCGTCCACTCGCCGGCGAATCTCCTTAGGCGGTACACCCAGATTCTCCGGTCCGAAGGCAACGTCCTCCTCTACCACGGAAGCTACCAGTTGGTTATCCGGGTTTTGCAGAACCAAGCCTACCCGCCGGCGAATCTCAAAGGTCAACGCTTCGTCGGCGGTAGTCATGCCGTCCACATAGACAGTGCCACCGCTAGGCAGCAGCATGGCATTAAATTGCTTTGCCAAGGTGGATTTTCCACAGCCGTTATGCCCCAGAAGCGCTACGAATTGCCCCTCGGGAATTGCCAGAGAAACCTCTCGCAGAACCGGTTCCGCAAGCTGTCCCTCCTCGGCAGGATAGGAAAAAGTCAAATTTTGTGTTTCAAGAAATGCCACAGGCTGCCTCCTCTCCAAGCAGGGTTTGTGATCGTTCGATTATCGACTCCAAATTGCCGTGGAACCGCATGGCAGAACCAAGCCGGTTTCCGTTACCGGCAGACCGATTTCCCCTGCGGAAACAGTACCGCCGAACTGCTTTTTCAAAATAACGCTGAGCAAATATTCCATAACCGCCGGAGATAATCCGGTGGTATAAGAGTTCAAAATAAAGAACAGCGGATCGTCAGACAAAATCGGCACGCACAGCTCCACCAAGCCGTGGAGCTGCTCCTCCAGCTTCCACACCTCACCGCCGGGACCTCTGCCGTAAGACGGTGGGTCCATGATGATACCGTCGTAATGGTTGCCTCTGCGCTGCTCTCTTTGCACAAACTTCACGCAGTCATCCACCAACCAACGAATGGGCTTATCGCCCAAGCCGCTTGCCTGTGCGTTTTCCTTTGCCCAAGCCACCATGCCCTTGGAAGCATCCACATGGCATACCTGCGCGCCTGCCTTGGCACAAGCCAAAGAAGCGGCGCCGGTGTAGCCGAACAGGTTCAGCACCTTCACCGGACGGTTTGCGCTTTGAATCTTCTCCATGGCAAAATCCCAGTTGGTTGCCTGCTCCGGGAAAATACCCGTGTGCTTAAAGCCCATGGTCTTTAATTGAAAGGTCATACCCTTATAGCCGATTTTCCACATATCCGGCACATTCTTGTAGATTTCCCACTGACCGCCGCCGGTGTTGGAACGATGATACCGAGCATGCGCCTTTTTCCACATGGGGTTGGTTTTTGGGGTATCCCAAATAATCTGCGGGTCGGGACGAATCAAAATAATATCGCCCCATCGCTCCAACCGCTCTCCCGCAGAGGTATCTAATAATTCGTAATCTTTCCAGTTTGATGCACGCAAAGCTGCTCCCCCTTTTTTATGCTAATTGCGCTCGAATCACATCGGCAATCTCATTGCACAATGCGGTAATCTGCTCTAAACTTTCGCCCTCTGCCATCACGCGCAGCAGCGGCTCGGTGCCACTGGGACGAACCAAAACCCGTCCTGTATTGCCCAAAATTTTCTCCGCCTCTTTGATTTTCCGCTTTACCACAGCGTCGGTGTGGAACCGCAGCTTACCTTCTGCCGATACCTTCACGTTCACTAATACCTGCGGATATTTCTCCATCAGCGTTGCAATGCTGGACAGCTTTGCATTCCGACGGCACAGGGTACTCATCAGTTGGGCGCCGGTCAACTCGCCGTCACCGGTGGTGCAGTAGTCCAAGAAAATCACATGACCGCTCTGCTCACCGCCCAAGTTGTAGCCTTCCAGACGCATTTTCTCCAAAACGTACCGGTCACCAACTTTCGTGGAAGCAAACCGCATCTGGTTTTCCTCGCAGAAACGAATGAAGCCCAAGTTACTCATAACGGTTCCCACAACGGTATTCTTTGCCAGCCGTCCGGTGGACTTCAAATCCGCCGCACAAATTGCCATCACAAAGTCACCGTCAATCAGGTTGCCCTTTTCATCCACTGCCAAGCAGCGGTCTGCGTCGCCGTCAAATGCCAAGCCGGCATCCATACCATGTTCCACTACATACTTCTGCAGGTCCTCCATATGGGTAGAACCGCAGTTCTCGTTGATATTGATGCCGTTGGGCGCATCGTGCAGCATATGTACCTCTGCGCCCAATTCACTGAAGATCTCCTTTGCCGTTGCCGAAGCAGAACCGTTGGCGCAGTCCAGCGCCAGCTTCAATCCGGTCAGCGGATACGGAACCGTTGCTTTTACATGGTCAATGTAATCCCGATGGGCGTTCTCCGCAAAGGAGATGGTACCCACACTGCTACCTATCGGCTTTGGGTATGGCACAGCGCCGTCCAAAACGATGGCTTCAATCTGCTCCTCCAATTCGTCCGGCAGCTTGTAGCCGTCGCCGCTGAACACCTTAATACCGTTAAACTCACAAGGGTTATGTGAAGCGGAGATCATCACACCGGCATCCGCATGGTATTTTCCAATGAGATATGCCACCGCCGGCGTTGGCACAACGCCCAACTGCACAACGTTTGCGCCGGCAGAACAAAGACCTGCTGACAGTGCTGCCTCCAACATATCGGAAGAAATACGGGTGTCCTTACCGATGAGAACGGTTGGGTGGGTTCCGTCACTGTTGGTCAGCTCCATAGCCACTGCCCGTCCGATATTCATTGCGGTTTCACAAGTCAACTCTGTATTGGAGATGCCTCTGACACCGTCTGTTCCAAACAATCTGCCCATAATTCAGTAATCCTTTCTCACGCAGTCGTAAGTCGCTCTGCTTATTGTACGGCATAGATTTTGCCGCAGACCAATGATTTTGAAAACATTTTGTAAACGATGAACGATTTTGCAATCTTTCTCTGCATTTCGTTCTGATTTTTATTGCAAACATAAGCGACGCTAATACAATCGCTGTTGATTTTCTTCTTCCATACCCGGCGGAGTCAACCCCAAGTGGAGATACGCCGCATGGGTCACACACCGACCCCGAGGGGTACGGCTCAAAAAGCCAATCTGCATTAGGTACGGCTCGTAAACATCCTCGATGGTCACCGCTTCTTCTCCGATGGCAGCCGCCAGTGTTTCCAGTCCCACGGGGCCGCCCTTATAGAAGCGGATCATGGTTTCCAACATGCGGCGGTCATTGGCATCCAACCCGATTTCGTCGATTTCCAATTTGTCCAAGCCCACCTTTGCCGACTCATAGTTGATGACACCGCCGTTCATAAGCTGCGCAAAATCTCGTACACGCTTCAGCATTCGGTTGGCAATTCTCGGTGTTCCACGAGAACGGGAGGCAATTTCCAATGCGCCGTCCGACTCGATTTCAATGCCCAAAATGCCGGCGCTGCGGGTAACGATTTGGGAAAGCTCCTCCGGAGAGTACAGCTCCAACCGCAGCAGCACGCCAAAGCGGTCCCGAAGCGGCGCGCTGAGCTGTCCCGCTCTTGTGGTGGCGCCCACCAGTGTAAAGGGCGGCAGCGGCAAGTGATAAGACGCCGCCATCTGTCCCTTACCGGAAATGATGTCAATGGCAAAGTCCTCCATAGAAGGATAGAGAATTTCCTCTACGCTGCGGGACAGCCGGTGAATCTCGTCGATAAACAGTACATCTCCGGGATTCAAGTTGGTGAGCAGCGCCGCCAAATCACCCGGTTTTTCAATGGCAGGTCCGGAGGTAATCCGCAGATTCACCCCCATCTCATTGGCAATAATGCCTGCCAAGGTGGTTTTACCCAAGCCCGGCGGACCGTATAGCAGCACATGGTCTAACGACTCCTTCCGCTGTTTGGCAGCCTCCATAAATACCGACAAATTTTCCTTAGCTTTGGTCTGCCCAATGTACTCGCTGAGAACACGGGGACGCAGGGGGTTTTCCACCTCGCCGTCCTCCGGCACATAGTCCGGGTCTACCATTCTATTTTCAAAATCATAATCGTTTTCTTCGTAATTCAAGTAGCTCCCTCCCGTCCGGGGATGTTATCCTCCGTGGTCTTTCTTATAATTTCGTTGCAATCTCTCGCAAGGACAAGCGGATCAATTCCTCTACTGGCAGGCTGCTGTCAAACTTTGCCGCAATAGAAGCTGCATCCGTTGCAGAATAGCCCAGCACCGTCAGTGCCTTGACCGCCTCGGCAACATTGGCAGAAGCGGAAACCACCCCTGCCTGCTCCGGCACAAAGTTTCCTGTGGTGACTGCCATCTTCTTCACTTTGTCCGTCAGTTCCAGCACAATGCGCTGTGCCAGCTTCGGTCCTACACCGGCGGCTCTGGTCAGCGCCTTGCTGTCGCCGGCGGAAACCGCCATGGCTACCTGCTCCGGCGCCAGCTCGGAAAGAATGGACAACCCTGCCTTGGGTCCCACACCGCTGACAGCAATCAGCATTTTAAAGCAGTTCAACTCTCCGCGGGAGGAAAAGCCGAATAAATCCATGGCGTCCTCGCGCACATTCAGGTGGGTATACAACGTCACCTCTCCGCCGATTTTCGGCAAGGTGCGCAAAGTGCTCATGGTGGTCATGCACTGAAAGCCTACACCGCCGCACTCTACCACCGCCATGTTCGGCTCGGTGTGAATCAAAGTGCCTCGCAAACTATAAAACATCGTCAAATTCCGCCCTTTCGTAAAAATCGCTGCCGCAAAGCGGAGCCTGCCGCCTGTCCGTGGCAAATGGTCAGCGCTAACGCATCGGCTGTGTCGTCCGGCTTGGGGACCTCCCGCAGGCACAATAACCGACGGGTCATCTCCATCACCTGCGGTTTTTTTGCGCCGCCGTAACCGGTCACTGCCGATTTCACCTGCAACGGTGTGTACTCAAAAATTTCCAGTCCTGCCAGTTGGCAGCACAGGAGGATGACCCCTCTTGCCTCCGCCACCTGAATAGCTGTTTTTTGGTTGTTTTGAAAATACAGCTTTTCAATGGAAACCGCATCAATTCGGTGCTTTGCCAAAACGGAATCCAGTGCGTTGGCAATGGTTTCCAACCGTCTTGGGAAGGGTTCGCCTGCCTTTGTTACAATGGCGCCGTATTCCAACGGACGGTATTTTCCGCCCCGAAATTCCACCACACCGTAACCCACAATGGCATAGCCCGGGTCGATGCCTAAAATTACCATAGTTGTCTTCTCCTCTATTCTGACCATATTCTGTTTTATTGTATCATAAAATCAAGCGTTTGCCAACTACCGGAGCAAGGCGTCCTTCTGTTTTTTTCGGAAAAATTTCAGGATAATTTTTCGTTTTTTCGGAAAAGCTATCGACAAAAACCATACGGAGGGAAACCATGACAAAACGAAGAATTTTTCAACTTTGTGCCGTAACGGCGGCTGCCTTTGTGGCCCTGGGCGCAGTGGCAATCAGCGGACACGTTTTTGCCGCCACCAACGAACGAAATTTGGAATACGGCTACCAACGAGCCTTTCATGAATTATCTGCCTATGTGGCTTCTATGGAAAGCACACTGGACAAAGGCGCTTATGCCAACACCGCCACCCAACAAACCGGACTTGCCGCCCGTTTGATGCAGGATGCCGGCGGCGCAAAGGCATCCCTTTCGGTGCTGCCCTTGAAGGGTGACACCATGGACACCGTACAGAAATTTTTATCCCAAGTGGAAGATTTCTCCACTGCTCTGACGAAAAAAGTAGCCGCCGGTACGGGCGTGGACAACAAAGACCGAGAAACTCTTGCAGAGCTATACAACTACGCCGCTCTGCTGAAAGCCGACCTTGCCCTGCTGCAAAATCAATTTGACCAACAAGACCTTGCTATCGGAGAAAGCACCAAGCTGCTCTCCAACTTGGAACTGGAAAAAGATGTTCCCACATTTGGCGATGCCTTAGCAGAATATGCAGAGGACTTTAGGGATTATCCCACTTTGATTTACGACGGTCCCTTCTCCGACCACATCGCTCAACAATCTCCAAAATTTTTGAAAGGAAAATCCGAGATTTCCGAAGAAGAAGCCCTTGAAGCTGCCGCCGCCTTTCTTTCGGTATCCAAAGACCAACTGCAACACACCTCCGATACCGAGGGAAACCTGCCCACCTACAACCTGACCTGCGGCACCAAGACAGTCCGTGTGACAAAACAAGGCGGTATTCCCGTCACCATGATGGACAGCCGCACCGTAGCGCAAGCTGCCCTAGACTATGAACAAGCAAAAGAAAAAGCCCAAGCATTTTTGAAGCAATCCAACGTCGGCTCTGTAAAAGAAAGCTACTATGTTATCAACGATAACGTTTGCACCATTCAATTCTTCACCGAGGAAAGCGGCGCCATCGTTTATACCGATTTGATTAAGGTATCCGTAGCACTGGATAACGGCGAGATTTGCGGCTACAACGCCACCGGCTATGTGATGAACCACCACAGCCGCACCTTGTCCTCCCCCTCTGTTTCGTTAGAGGAAGCAAAAAAAGCCATCAGTCCTGCTTTAAAAATCAAATCGGAGCAAATGGCAATCATCCCCACTGCCGGACTTCATGAAGTCACCTGCTATGAATTTTTGTGCAGCGGTAAAAACGAAGAGGAAGTCCTCGTTTATCTCAATGCAGACACGGGCATGGAGGAGCAAATTCTCATTCTTCTCCGCAGTGACAACGGTGTTTTGACAATCTAGCATTTTGACATTTCGGCGCTTTCTTGTTGAAAATATGGACTCTTAAAAAGGCAACAAAAATCCCCCGCAAGCTGCGAGGGATTTTTTCATTCTTTATGCGGTAATGGGCGCAAAGGCAGCGCCGATGCTGTTTGCCAAAGCTTCCGGGGTCAGCTCCATCTGAAAGCCGATCTTTCCCCCGCTGACAATCACGGTTGGCTGTGCTTTCGCCGACTCGTCAATGACGGTGCGGAACTGCTTCTTCATGCCCAATGGGCTGCAGCCGCCTCGAATGTATCCCGTCACCTTTTGGATGTCCTTCACATGGATCATCTCCACGCTTTTTTCCGAAACACTGTGAGCTGCCGCCTTTAAGTCCAACTCCTCCGCTACGGGAATCACAAACACATAATGCTCGCCGGAGCGCCCTTTTGTCACCAAGGTTTTGAACACCTGCTCCTTGTTCTGCCCCAACTTTTCCGCCACGCTGACGCCGTCGATTTCTCCGCCGGGGTCATAGGTGTGCATGGTATAGGGAACCTTCAAGGTTTCTAAAATACGCATAGCATTGGTTTTTGGAATGGATTTTGCCATGAGTTCACCTGCTTTCTTCACAAGAAAAAAGCCATCCCGCAGAATGGCTTTTTACGCTGAATCAGTCTTTCATCAAAGTAACCATAACTGCCTTTTGTGCGTGCAGACGGTTTTCGGCTTCCTCGAAAATTTCATCAGCATGGGCTTCAAATACACTCTCGGTGATTTCCTCGCCACGGTGTGCCGGCAAGCAGTGCTGTACCATGCAGTCCGGGTGTGCCAATGCCATGATCTCATCGTTGATCTGGTAGCCTTGGAATGCAACCTTGCGCTTCTCGATTTCGCTCTCCATACCCATGGAGGACCATACATCGGTGAAGATTACATCGGCATCCACTGCGGCTTCTGCCGGAACAGCGGTGATTTTGAAGTTATCGTATGCCTTTACAAATTCCATTACGGAAGCATCCGGACGGTAATCGTCCGGACAAGCAACGTGAACGTTCATGCCCATCTTCAGACAACCCACAATAATAGAGTTTGCCATGTTGTTGCCGTCGCCGATATAGCAAACGTTCAGACCCTCCAAGCTGCCCTTTTTCTCCCGAATGGTCATCAGGTCAGCCAATACCTGACATGGGTGTGCAAAATCGGTCAGCGCATTGATTACCGGAATGCTGCCGTACTTTGCCAAATCCTCTACTTGGCTCTGCTCAAAGGTACGAATCATAATGCCGTCCAAGTAACGGGACAGCACACGAGCGGTATCCTGTACCGGCTCGCCACGACCGATTTGCATATCATTTGCAGACAGGTAAATCGGCTGACCGCCCAGTTGATACATACCCACCTCAAAAGACACACGGGTACGAGTAGAAGCCTTTGCAAAAATCATGCCCAGAGATTTGCCCTCCAGTACATGGTGTGCAATGCCGTGTTTTTGCTCGTACTTCAACTGATCTGCCAAGTTCAGCAAATCGGTAATTTCCTCTGTGGACAAGTCCATCAATTTCAGTAAATGTTGCATTGTTTTCCTCCTTTATCTTCTATCAATCCGCTAACACCGACTGGAAAATTTCCAATCCACGGTCAATTTCTTCATAAGAAATATTCAATGGCGGCAAGAACCGAATCAGTGTTTTTGCTGTGAGAACCAACAGTCCTTTTTCTACGCAAGCAACTGCTACGTCACCGGCTGTTTTCTCTTTGAGCACCACACCGATCATCATGCCCATGCCACGAACGGCTTCCACGCCCTCCATGGCTGCCAGTTTCTCTTGCATATAAGCGCCCTTTTCCGCAACCTCTTTCAAAAAGTCCGGTTGGGATACCTCCTGCAATACTGCCAAGGCGCCGGCGCAAACTACCGGATTGCCGCCAAAGGTGGTGCCGTGCATTCCTTTGCCCAGAACATCGCCCAGCTTTTTCACGCAGAGGCAAGCGCCGATTGGCAAACCGCCGCCCAGTCCCTTTGCACTGGTGACAATATCCGGCTGCACGCCGAACTGCTCATAGGCAAACAGGGTGCCGGTACGACCCATACCGGTTTGGATTTCGTCTGCAATCAGAAGAATGTCCCGCTCCTTGCACAGGGCTGCCAGCTGCTGCGCAAACGCCTTCTCTAGCGGCATCACGCCGCCCTCGCCTTGGACAAATTCTACCATCACTGCGCAGGTATTTTCTGTCACAGCTTGCAGCACGCTCTCAAAGTTGTTTGCCTCTGCATAAGAGAAGCCCCCTGTGAATGGCTGGAAGTAATGATGGAATACCTCCTGTCCGGTGGCTGCCAAGGTGGTAACGGTTCTTCCGTGGAAGGAGTTCACCAAAGTTACCACATGAGTATGCTCCTCGCCATAAGTATCGGAGCCGTACTTTCTTGCCAATTTAATGGCGCACTCGTTGGCTTCCGCACCGGAGTTGCCGAAGAACACCTTATCCATGCCGGTGAGGGTACATAGCTTCTCACCCAACCGAATCATTGGCTCGGTGTAATACAGGTTAGAAACGTGCTGCAATTTTCCTGCTTGTGCCGTTACCGCCGCAAGCCAAGCGTCGTTGCAGTAGCCCAGTGCGTTTACACCGATTCCGCTAGTAAAATCAATGTATTCTTTTCCGTCGCAGTCTACGGCTTTTGCGCCCTTTCCTTCTATCAAAAGGGTTTGAAACCGTCCGTAGGTCTGCATCAAATACTGTTGTTCCGTTTCCTTTGCCGTTAAAAAGTCCATTGTTGCGCCTCCCGTTAATACAGCATTGTACCGCAGCCCTCATCGCAGAACAGCTCAATGAGGATGGAATGTTCGATTCTGCCATCCAGGATGATGGCACGGCTTACGCCACGACGTACTGCCTCTACGCAGCAGTCGATTTTCGGAATCATACCGCCGCTGATAATGCCCTGCCGCTGCAATCTCGGCACATCACTTACATTGACCGCCGGAATCAAGGTATCTTCGTCGTCCTTATCTCGCAGCAGACCACGAATATCCGTCATCAAAATCAGCTTCTTTGCACCCAAGTCCGCAGCAATATGCGCCGCTGCCAAGTCAGCATTAATGTTGAACTTTGCACCGTTCAAGCCACCGCCGATGGTGGAAATAATCGGAATATATCCATTTTTTACTGCATCTTGGATCACTGTGGTATCCACAGAAACGATTTCGCCTACATAGCCCAGATCCACGCCTTCGATTTTCTTTGCATGAATCATGCCGCCGTCCAAGCCGCAAAGTCCCACGGCACGACCGCCGCACTGAGTCATCAACTGCACCAGATCCTTATTTACCTTGCCTGCCAGCACCTCCTGCACCACTTCCATAGTTTCCGCATCGGTGTAGCGCAGACCGTTCACAAACTTGCTCTCGATGTGAAGACGTTCCAACATCTTATTGATCTCCGGACCACCGCCATGCACCAACACCACATTGATGCCAACCGATTGCATCAACACAATATCTCGCATCATGGCGTTTTTCAAGTCTTCATTGATCATTGCGTTGCCGCCGTATTTTACCACAATGGTTTCGCCGGAATATTTTTGAATGTATGGCAAAGCCTGCACCAATACGGCAGCTCTGTCGTTATTGGAAATTTTCATACACAAAAGCTCTTTTCTTGATAAATTTTAAGTTCTGTAATCACCGTTAATTTTTACATAATCATAGGTCAAATCGCAGCCAAAGGCACGGGCAGCAGCGTCGCCGTCCCGGAGGGTTACCACCACTTCAATCTCGCTTTCGCCCAAGACCACCTTGGCAAGCTCCTCGGAAAATGCGATGCCTGCGCCGTCTTTGCAAACGTCGATCTGACCGGCATTGGAACGAATGGAAACATCCACGCCGTGAATATTGATTTGCTCTCCCGCATATCCGATAGCACAGAGAATGCGTCCCCAGTTGGCATCTTCGCCGAACATGGCGGTTTTCACCAAGCTGGAGCAAATGATACTCTTTGCAATCTTCCGTGCGCTCTCCACAGTCGGCGCGCCGGTTACGCTGCACTCAATCAGCTTAGTAGCGCCTTCACCGTCCTTTGCCATCATTCTGGCAAGGTAGACGCACATTTGGGTCAGCGCATCGGTGAACACGGCAAAGTCCTCGTTTTCTTCCGCAATGATTGGATTCTCTGCCAAACCGGATGCCATGATGCACAGCATATCGTTGGTGGAGGTATCTCCGTCCACGCTAAGCATATTAAAGCTCTCTGCCACCGCATGGTTCAGCGCCTTTTGCAGCAGCTCGGAAGAAATGGCTGCATCGGTGGTCACAAAGCTGAGCATGGTTGCCATGTTGGGGTGAATCATGCCGGAGCCTTTAGAAATACCGCCGATGGTTACGGTCTTGCCACCCAAGGTCACCTGCACCGCCGCTTCCTTCGGCACGGTATCGGTGGTCATGATTGCCTGGGCTGCGCTGAGGGAACCCTCCTCGGAAAGCGCTGCTGCCAATTCCTCTACATGGTCGGCAATCGGCTCAATGGGCAAAGGCTGTCCAATCACACCGGTAGATGCAACGATAATGTCCGTAGACTGCAATCCCAGAGGCTTTGCAATCAGCTCGCACATGGTTTGGGCTTTCTGCTCGCCGTCCGCATTGCAGGTGTTTGCGTTTCCGCTGTTGCACAGCACGGCTCTTGCCTTGCCGTCTGCAATATTTCGTTTTGTCACCGCAATCGGTGCGCCCTGCACTAAGTTTTGGGTATAAACGGCTGCCGCTGCGCACTCCACATCACTGACGATCAACGCCAAATCTTTTTTTTCGGATTTTCCACGAATCCCGCAGTGAATACCGGATGCCCGAAAGCCTTTTGCCGCCGTTACACCGCCGGGAAGAATCGGATACTTCATAAGATACGCTCCCTCCTACACATTCCTTTTATTTTCAATGGTAATATAAATTTTATATCACTTTTATTTCTATAGTCTTATTTAAAATGCCGGCGGAACCATTGTCAGACCCATGGTTTCCTCCAAGCCAAATACCAAGTTCATGTTCTGCACCGCTTGTCCCGCAGCACCCTTTACCATGTTGTCAATGGCGGAGATTGCCACCAACAAACCGGCTCTTTCATCCACATGAACAGATACATCCACAAAGTTGGAGCAACGAACGGTTTTTACGTCGGCAACAACGCCCTTTGGCAGTACCCGAACAAAATACTCGTCTTTGTAAAACTCCTCATACACTGCACGAAGCTGCTCCTCGGTAACGCCGTCCTTCAGTCGTGCATAGCAGGTTGCCAAAATACCACGATTGATGGGCAGCAGGTGGGGCACAAAGGTCACGCTTGCCTGCTCTCCGGCGAGCTTTGTTAAGGTTTGCTCCATCTCCGGTGCATGGCGGTGGTTCGCCACTTTATAAGCGGAGAAGCTCTCGTTCAACTCCGGATAATGGGTGCGCTGAGAAGGCTTTCTGCCACAGCCGGTGGTGCCGGATTTACAGTCTGCAATGATGCCCTGCACCGATACCAAACCGTTCACCACAGCCGGCGCCAATGCCATCGGCACTGCGGTTGTGTAGCAGCCCGGGTTGGCAATCAGCTTTTTGCCCTTGATTTCCTCACGGAAAAACTCCGGCATACCATACACCGCTTGTGCGTGCAGCTCCTTGTTCTCAAACTCGCCCTGATACCACTGTTTGTAGGTTTCCTCGTCCTCCAAACGGAAGTCTGCACCAAGGTCGATAAACACCTTTCCTTGGTCGATGCATTGCTGTGCCAAGCCTTGGGATAAGCCGTGGGGCAGCGCCGCAAAAATTACGTCGCACTGCTCCACTACAGCATCCTGATCCTGACACACCATGTCGCACAGTCCCCGATAGGCAGGGTACACGTCACTGAGGGCAGTTCCTTCAAAGCTGACGGAACTGATGGCTGTCAGCTTCACCTGTGGGTGTCCCAATAAAATGCGTACCAATTCGCTGCCTGCATAACCGGTGGCACCAACGATTCCCGCTTTGATCATATTTCAACGCCTCCATTGTTTTCTATAAAAATAGCTCACTTTTATTTTTATAGCAATTACTATTATTTTAAAAGTTCCATCACACGATGTACCTGATACTCCACATTTTCCGGTGCCGGTGCGCCCAGAACATTTCTTCCGTTCACGCAGCGCTCCAAAGAAATTGCCTCATATACATCATCGTCAAACTGGTCGCAGACCTCTCTGTACTCGTCCAGCGTCAAGGTTTCCAAGGTCTTATCATGGTCGATGCAATATGCCACCAGAGTACCGGTTGCCTTGTACGCATCCCGGAATGCCATGCCCTTGTTTACCAGATAGTCGGCGCAGTCGGTTGCATTGATAAAGCCCTTTGCCGCTGCCTTTCTCATATTTTCCGGAATCGGCTTCATGGTTTCAATCATCGGAATAAAGGCAGTCAAGCACAGACGCAAAGTATCCACTGCATCAAAGATGGCTTCCTTATCCTCCTGCATATCCTTGTTATATGCCAGCGGCAAACCCTTCAGCATGGTGAGCAGCGTCATCAGATCGCCGAACACACGACCGGACTTACCACGCACCAGCTCGGCAATATCCGGATTTTTCTTCTGTGGCATAATACTGGAACCGGTTGCAAACGCATCGTCCAACTCCACAAACTTAAACTCCCAAGAACACCAGAGGATGATCTCCTCGGAGAAACGGGAAAGGTGTACCATTGCCAGAGAGATGGCGCTTGCCAACTCCACACAGAAGTCACGGTCTGCCACGCTGTCCAAGCTGTTGTTGGTTGGGCGGGCAAAGCCAAGCAGCTTTGCGGTCATGTTTCTGTCCAGTGGATAGGTGGTACCTGCCAGTGCGCCTGCGCCCAGTGGCAGTTCATCCATGCGATTTTTGGCATCTTCCAAGCGACCCAAATCCCGCAGGAACATCTCTGCATATGCCATGAGGTGGTGTCCAAAAGTAATTGGCTGCGCCCGCTGCAAGTGAGTGTAGCCCGGCATAACATCGCTCTTGTGCTGCAATGCCTTTTGGCAAATGGCAGCAATCAACTCTTTCAGTTGTGTAGAAAGTGCGTCGCACTCCTTCTTCAAGGTCAAGCGAATGTCCGTTGCCACTTGGTCATTTCTGCTTCTTGCAGTGTGGAGCCGCTTGCCGGCTGTACCGATCCGCTCGGTCAGCTCGCCCTCTACAAAGGTATGCACATCCTCTGCGTTAGGGTCAATTTCCAGTGCGCCGCTGTCAATATCCTTTGCAATCTGCTCCAAGGTGTCGCAAATCAGCTTGCTCTCCGACTCCGCAATGATACCGCAAGCCCCCAGCATGGTAGCGTGAGCGATACTGCCGGTAATATCCTCGTGGATCATGCGGCTGTCAAAGGAAATGGAAGAATTAAAGTCATTTGTTTTCTTGTCGATTTCTTTGGAAAAACGTCCTGCCCAGAGCTTCATAACTGGTGCCTCCAAATTCGTAAATTATTTTAGATTTGCAGAAGTTCTCGCTGCCCTCTGCTTTATTTGTAGTTCACAACCGATGAAAGAAAAAACAGTCCCTCAGACTGTTTTCCCTTGCATTTTAAATTGTTCTAATGAAATGAGATGCTTCTCTTATTTGTTTTCTGCCAGACCCTTTTGTGCCCGAACCTTAATGCCCAAACCAAACAGGTTGATAAAGCCGGCTGCATCGCCTTGGTTGTAGATGTGATCCTCGGAGAAGGTTGCAACCTCTTCGTCATACAGAGAGTTTGGAGAAGTTACGCCTGCGTCAATGATGTTGCCCTTATACAGCTTCATCTTTACATCGCCGGTTACGGTCTGCTGTGTTTCATCTACGAATGCAGACAGAGCCTCACGGAGTGGGTGGTACCACTTGCCGTCGTAAACCATTTCGCCAAACTTAATGGAAACCAGTTGCTTGTAGTGGTAGGTATCCTTCTCCAAGCACAGCTCTTCCAGCTTGTTGTGTGCGTGGTAAATGATGGAGCCGCCTGGGGTTTCATAAACGCCACGGGACTTCATGCCAACCAAACGGTTCTCTACGATGTCTACAATGCCGATGCCGTTCTTGCCGCCCAACTCGTTCAGCTTCTCCAACAGCTCCAGTGCAGGCAGCTTCTCCCCGTTCAGTGCAACCGGAACGCCCTTCTCAAAGGACAGGGTGATTTCTGTTGGAACATCCGGAGCCTGCAGTGGGGAAACGCCCAACTCCAAGAAGCCTTCCTTCTCATAGGTTGGCTCGTTTGCAGGATCTTCCAGATCCAGACCTTCGTGAGACAAGTGCCATACGTTCTTGTCCTTAGAGTAGTTGGTTTCTCTTGTAATCTTCAGCGGAATATTTCTTGCCTCCGCATACTCGATCTCTTCTTCTCTGGACTTAATGTCCCAAACTCTCCAAGGAGCGATGATGGTCATATCCGGAGCAAATGCACGGATTGCCAACTCGAAACGAACTTGGTCGTTGCCCTTACCGGTGCAGCCGTGGCAAATTGCGTCAGCGCCCTCTGCCTTTGCAATCTCAACCAAACGCTTTCCAATAAGCGGACGGGCGAAGGAAGTACCCAGCAGATAGTTGTTCTCGTAAACAGCGCCTGCCTTTACAGTTGGCCAAACGTACTCTTCTACGAATTCTTTCTTAATATCCTCAATATACAGCTTGGAAGCACCGGTCTTCAGTGCCTTTTCTTCCAAGCCCTCCAGCTCAAAGTCACCCTGACCAACGTCAGCCGCTACCGCAACAACCTCACAGTTGTCATAGTTCTCCTTGAGCCACGGAATAATGATAGAAGTATCCAAACCGCCGGAATATGCCAAAATTACTTTTTTAATTTGCTTTGCCATGATTCTTCCCTCGCACTTTACAAAATTATAGTAATAAGATAGATATTTGTCTGTTTTTCAGACCTTACAGCTTTTATTATACTACACTGACAAGAAAATGCAAGCATTATTTGTATAAATATTCATGAAAAAATAAAATTATTTCTCCGCTCCGTCATTTATCACAAAAACATCTGCTTGCAATTTCGAGGAAATGCGTATAATATAAAAAAAGAACCAATCCGGTTTGGATCTACAAGGAGGAATTTAGTATGCAAGAACCAATTTGGGAAACCGTAACCCCCGCAGATCTCACCTTTAATCCCTTCACCCTCATCGGCAAGGAATGGATGCTGGTCACTGCCGGCAACGAAACCGCTCACAACACCCTGACAGCCAGTTGGGGCGGACTGGGCGTTCTGTGGAAAAAGGATGTTTCTTACATTTTCATCCGTCCTCAGCGGTATACCATGCAATTTTTGGAGCAAGAGGACTATTATTCCCTCTGCTTCTTCGACAAAACGTATCACTCCGCATTGGCATATTGCGGCTCCCACTCTGGCAAAGATGTGGACAAGGACAAAGAAACCGGCTTAACTGTTTGCTTTGACCAAGCCGCCCCTTACTATCAAGAGGCGCGGTTGGTTTTTATCTGCAAAAAGATGTCCTGTCAACAGATTGACCCAAGCAGCTTCCTTGATGAAACCATCGATGAAGACGTGTATCCGCAAAAGGATTATCACTACCTGTTCGTAGGCAGCATTGAAAAGGTTTTGCTGCGGAAATAACAAACCCGGCATATAAAAAAGCAGACAGTAGAACTCCCTTCTGTCTGCTTTTTTCTTTTCGTTTCTGTTTTTCTTGAATATATTCATTATTTATGAATATTTATTCATCACATTCATGCTCGATTAAATAATCCCGCAGTGCCTCCAATAAATCCGGCGGCACCATAGCGGTCAACTGCAAGCCTTCCGGTACATATTCTTCCGTCAGCACCACGCCGTCCTTGCGGATTTCCGCCGCCAGTCCACTCTTAGAAAATGGCAGCAGCGCTGTTACCCGCACATTCTTGCGAGGAAGGTTGTCCTCCACCGCTTGCAGCAGCTGCTCTACACCGTCACCGGTTGTTGCGCTGATGCGAACACAATTCCCAATGATGGGCAAGTCAATAATCCCCGGAATCAAGTCGCACTTGTTCAGCACATTGAGAATCGGCTTATCGCCGCACCCAAGGCTCTCCAACAGCTCCTTTGTCACCTGCAAGTGAACCGATGCCTCGTCACTGGACGCATCGCAAATATTCAAAATCACATCTGCCGTAGCCGCCTGCTCCAATGTGGAGCGGAACGCCTCCACCAAGTGGTGAGGCAGCCGCCGCACTAAGCCAACGGTGTCAATCAGCATAACGGTTTTTCCGCTAGGCAGCTTCAACGAGCGTGCCGTAGGGTCCAGTGTGGCGAACAGCTTATTTTCCGCCAACACACCGGCTTCGGTCAGGCGGTTCATTAGGGTGCTTTTCCCCACGTTGGTATAGCCCACCAACGCCACCGTGATGACTCCCTCCTTCTGCCGCCGCTTGTTCAGCAAGTCACGGTGTTTTTCCACTTGACTCAGCTGCTCCCGCAAGGCTTGAATCCGCCGCTGAATGTGCCGGCGGTCGGTTTCCAGTTTCGTTTCACCGGGACCTCTGGTACCGATACCGCCGCCCAAACGGGACAACTCTACGCCCTTACCCGTCAACCGAGGCAGCATATACTTTAGCTGTGCTAACTCTACTTGCAGCTTGCCTTCTTTTGTAATGGCACGAGAAGCAAAAATATCGAGAATCAACATGGTACGGTCAATGGTGTGAACATCCGTAATCTTTTCGATATTCCGAATTTGCGTAGGGGTCAGCTCTCGGTCAAATACCAACAGGTCAATCTCCTGCTGTTGGCAAAATTCTGCAATCTGCTGAATCATACCGGAACCCACGCAAGTTGCTGTTTCCGGACTGGGACGCTTCTGCATCATGGAGCCGAAGGGCTCTGCTCCGGCACTGCGAACCAATTCATACAATTCCGCCATAGACGCTTCTGCGTCAAACTCTCCTGTGTCCACCGACACCAACAGCGCCCGTTCCGCCGTTACCTCGTTTTCATGCATTTGGCGCACCTCCGTTTCGTCGTTTCGACTGTTTCTACCATGATAATACAGAAACGCCATCCCGTCAATCGTCAATATTGTTTGTGGCGCAGGTTTTCATTATTCCTGCCAAACAGAAAGACCGCTCGATTTCCCACGCAGAAACCGAACGGTCTTTTTCTTTCTATAAAACTGATTATGCGTCTGCCTGCAAATACGGCGCAGAAGTAAAATCATAGCGAACCGACAAATGCGCCGGAAGGATTAACTCTGCCAACGTTTTCACCGCAGCTTGGGTTTTCTCCACTACACGCACCGCATCGGTAACCGTTACCGTAATGGCTTGTTCCGCAGGCTGCTCCGTAATGGTCGCCACAATTCCCACGCTGTCCAAAGCTTGCTCCAAGCAAGAAACCGTGTAGTCATTCTCACTGACAGCAAGCTGTCTCAGCAGCATTTTCCTGCGCTTGGCAAGCGATACATGAGAAAACGAACATCCCAACGCATTCTCCCAACAAGACAATCCGTAGGTTTCTGCGGTTTCCACAAACAGTTCCCCCAGCAGTTCTTCACAGGCATCCAAAACCAACTCCAATCCGGCAGCATAGGCAGATAGTTCCACATCCACCAACGTGGTTCCGTCCAAGGTATAAATTCCCGTTTGTGCAAGGCAATCTTTTAGATTCGCTAGGCTATCGTATCGTTCCATAAGCCCTCCTTACAACTGCGCCAGAGAAACGGATTGCAGCGTTGCCCGCTGATTGGGCGCAAGCGCGACATCGGCGGTGGCGCTGTTGGCTTTGTAATTCTCAATCATTCCCGTATTCATTAGACGACGATACATCTCCGCCGCCACAAAGGTTCCGCCAATGGGCAGGGTTTCCAAATATTCTTGCAGCAGCGTCTTACACTTCTCCGACACCTCCGACAGGGTGTACGGAACTGCCGGTTTCACACTGCACAAAAACCGAATGAAAACTTCCTCTGCATCCTCTACCGCTATGGTAACATTCACTTCTTTTAGAGCATTCAAATCTGCTTGCAGCTTTGCTTTCTCTGCTTGAGATACCGCTCCGGTTCTGCCGCAAACATAAACCGTCACCTTGCCCGGTTCTTCCGAAGATGCAACGGTGTTGGCAGAAGCCACGCCCTCATACCCCATAGCAAAAGCAGCGTAGAACCCTCGATTGGTTCCGTTGCTGCGAAGTGCAAACCGATGCAGTAATCTGGCACGCAACAGTTCGTCGGATTCTTCATCTCCACCGCCTGTAAACGCCGTGTTAGTCACAGACTCCAATCCCAACGGCGGGGTAATCATCACAGTAACGGTATTGGCTGCCACATTGCCCTGTGTGCCACCCTGCTCCGCCTGCGCCGGAACCGATACAGAGGTAGCATAAGCGGGCAGCTCCGATTCTTCGGTAGTCACAAAACGAACGGTTTCTGCGCCTGCAAGGGCGCAAATTGTTCCTTTGGGAATGGTCAGCGGGTAGGTCAGCGCTTTCTCTCTGCGAAAAATCAAATTGCCTACCGCCGATGTTTTTCCTTGTCGTGTAATACCCCGCTGTGCCGCATGGCGTTCCAACCGCTCTCCCGTGGCCGTTTGCGGAAAAGCTTCTCGATTCAGCCACAATATTCCGCTGTGAAGATTGTAAACCTCTCCTGCCAACACCCGCAATCGAATCCCCAAATCGGAATCCGCTTGCGGTACAAATCCCGCCTGCTCTAAATATACCTGCTCCATTCGACGGAGAATTTCTTCATAGGTTTGTTCTTTCATATTCTCACTCCTTTCTTAAACGGTAACGATTCCGCTGCCCAAATCCGTCGTGACAGAAACCACCAATTCCTCCCCGGTCTGCTCCAAAGAAGTGACCGTCACCGCTGTCCAATCCCGCAGGGCTTCTTCCACGCAGGACAAAATTTGCTCTCTCGTAGGATGCTCCGGCAGCGTGTGCAGTCTGCTTCCGAAAAAAGGATCGTAGTAAAAGCAGCCTCGCCGTCCTTTCAGCCGCAGATACACCTGCTGTAACTGCTGTTCCAATCCGAAAAGCTGTTTCGGAATTCCGCCCACATCTGTCGCAAAATCTCCCTTTTCAATGGCTGTGTCCATCCTATCCCTCCTTCTTGGGGAAGATTTGTCCGTTGATTACCACTTCCCCTGTGTTTTTCAAATAAATCTCCGCGCCGCCGGCGGAAACCAACCGCAGCTCTCCGGGGTTCACCACAGCTTGTACCGGCAGCGTTCCAACGCAGACATCCTGTTGTCCCTCACCCACACCGGAGGATAACACCACCGCCGTACTACCCTCCGGCGGCAGCCAAGCAATGCCCCAAGGAGCAGATAACATCAGCTTTTGGTAAAAGGTATCCCCCTGCACCAACACAGCGGTTCCGTCCGTTCCTGTTACCTTTCCCAACTGATGAGAGCCGTTTGCAGCCGGTTCCGTTAATTTTTGCGCCATCCACATGGCAGCGCACCTCCTTCATTCCTCCGTTCGCAGCGTAATCGTACACCGTTCTCCCTGTCCGTCCAAGGTGTACGTCCATCCTGCTACGGAATAATTCTCAAACACACCAATCGCATCCTCCCGAACCACTGCCCGTTGTTTGAGAGAACACGCTACAAATCCGGGACAAACCAACTTCACCGAATCGCTTTGACGACGCGCTTTTTTCAGCTTTCTCCGCCCCTGCCAGTTGGCAGCCGTCACATAACGTCCTCGGCAAATTCCTCGTCGCACTGCCGAAAGATCCACCATGGAATGGTTGTACCCCTCTCCCAAAGCTCCCTGCAACCAAAGTTGACTGAGCTGTTTGCAGGGGGCATAATCATGGGTTAAAGAGGTATATGCAATCCCCTTGGAGTTGGAAAATAACAGCACACCCTCCGGTTGTTTTCCCGTCACATCCAAGATGCCATCAGGGGTGACCGTCGGTTCAATTCCAAGACAATAGAGCGAAAAATCCAAAAATACCTGCCATTCACTAATGCCCTTTGGAATCACATACGTCCAGTAAAACCCGGAGGATTTTCCCACCGCTTTTTGCAATCCATAGGGCGCACCGTGATTGGCAAATAACGTGGACAAAGAAGGATTCACATAGGTTTGGGGCTTGGCTTCATTGTCTAAGAGCAAACAAGCCTTACTTCTGGCAGTGAGTTGCAGTACACAGCCATCTGCTCCAAGCTGCAATTTTTGGCGATCCACCATCCCGCCAAAGAGCAGCTTTTCCTCATCGTCATACACCTTCCATTCCCGCAGCTCCGGCAGCGGTTTTGTCAAAGGAAATATTCCGGTAAACCCGTGAGCAGGGGCATCCTCCTCCATAGAGAGCTGCGCCCGAATGGGCTGTCCCAACCCAATCCGAAGTCCCGTTGCCGTAATGCCTTCATATCTCATGGCAGCACCACCCGACAGCCTTTTGGAACAGCGCAAACCCACTGAATCTGCGGATTTTTCTGCCGCAGCACATCCACCGTTGTATGATAACGATACGCAAGCTGCCACAAATTCTCCGGTTTCTCTGTAAGCAAAACCGCATCCTCCCTAGGGGATTCCTCCGGCACAGACTGCGTTGGCTCTTCCCAAAAGATAAACCGATACCCTAGTTTGTCCGGCGCAAATCGCCCCACTGATTCCAGCTTTCCCAAGCGTGCCATCATGGGAGAATGTCCCGGCAAACGCAGCACGCCTACCGTTCCGGCTTCTTGAAATTGACGGAGGGCGTCAAAATGTTCCTGCCTTCGTTCCCCGTAGAAAACACCCTCTCCGCTGACGGTCACGCACTGCTTGCCAAAATCCTGCAAAATACTGCCGTGATAGGGCAAGCGCTGTTCTCGCAACATTCTGGTGTAGGATACCGACAAGGTTGCCGGATTTTGCGGCCATTGAAATTCTGCAAAGGACATGGTCTGCATCTCATGTCACCTCCCCTTGAAATGTTTGCGGATACCGCATCGCTTCCTGCTCCAACCGCTCTGACAATTCCTCTAACTCCTCACCGGTCATCAAGCGATCTTCCATGCTACATCCTCCTTTGCCGTTTCTTGCAGCACCGCCCAAACATAAATGGGCGCGCCTGCCACTGTAACGCATCGGGCACTTATCACCCAATACACCGTGCCATTTTCTGTTGTTATGGTAGTTCCTCTGGCAAACTGATCCAGTCGGCATCCTACCGGTCCGAGATACAGCATCCCCGATTGCTCTCGGTTTCCGCCCACAATGCCCATAGCTTCCGAGTCCATCGTCTTTTTCAATCGCAGCGGTTGAATTATGGCGTTCACCTTTATAGGTGTCCCGTTCTTTGGCGTGACCGTCACAGCGGAACCATAGCGTTCCAGTTGTCGTGTGATATATTCACTGCGCTTCATGCCGTTTCCCTCCAATCGTTCCAAAATAAAATCCTTCATCCCGCAGTAGCGGTGTAATGCGTTCTTTGGCAGCGAGCCACAGCTCCTTGGCGCAGTCCACTGCGTGAGTGCGGTTTGCAACCTTTATCTCCCCCGCTGTAAAATCCCCCAATTCCCGAACGCCAATACAGAGCATATATTGATAGTACGCAAGGGCAGAAACGGCGGCACAAAGCACACCGCTCTGTTCCGCCGGATCCACATCATCTCTGCATTGGGTGAGAATCTGCGTAAGCGCATCGCCGCACAGTGGTTTCCACTGCGCGGCATCTTCGTCCGACAATTCTGCCAGTAACGCAAATCGCTTCATAATCTCGTCGATGTTCACCCAATCACTCCTTATTCACTTACGGTATAGTTCAGTGCGTGTACGGCTGCGGGATAAATCTTTGCAAAGCCGCAAATGGCACTGACGGAAGCGCACTCCAGTTGGCGATCCATCAGCTTGTCATAGTCCACCAGAACCGGACCCGCCTGCACCATTTCCAGTGCGCAATTTTTATCAAAGCCCAACACAACACCATCGGTAAAACTTGGCACATGAATCAAATTGGCGCCCATTGGCGTACCGATATTTCCGGTACCCTGGAAGTTCAAACCTGCCACGGCATCCTTAAATTCCGTAATAGAAAGCAGGTCTTTCATAGTTGTAGTAGAGGCAATCAGTGTGTTCAGCTCAAATGGCGCAACGGTTCCCCAAAGACTCAACAAATCACTGTAAGTCGGCGCTGCTTTCAAGGTGGTTTTGGCTGCCGCATTGTCATTGCCGTCTCCGTTATAGAGAACGGTTGCTGCTTCTACAAGCTGCTCTCGAACAATCTCCGTACCGATTTGGCGGAGCATCACCGCAAACAGATCCAGCTTATGGAAGCGCAGCGCCTCATAAGAAGATTTAATCAAGCGGCCATGCTTTTTCATATTCACCAGAGAAGCCTGATTTTGAATGACTGTTTCCGGCAGCGCATTGCCTTCGGTGACAGCACTGCCCACACCGGAGCCGTTGGTAGCGGTTACGGTACGATAATCGGATGCATCAATTCTGGTAACGGTTGCAATCATATCGGAAAGATGATTGGCTCGGTCAATGCCCTGCTGCACCGCTCTGGAAACAAATTCCGGGAATAGGGCAGCGCTCTCGGTTGTTTGGAAGAATCGCTCTACGGTGTCGCAATTTTCTCCACTGACCTTAATATCAAATCGCTTCAGTTGGCGCTGATAAGCGTCCAAGCCTTCCAGTTCCGTACCGATGTAATTACGAGAAGGGTCCAACTCCTCCAACACCTGAGAAAAGCTCTTGCCGCTCACGTTATACATTCCTTTTTCCAGTTTCATTGTTTCATAAAATGCCATATTATTTTCCTCCTATTTATTAAATCTGAAATTCCGGGTGATCTCTGGTTATTTTTTCTTGCCGCTCTCGCCAAAGCTGTGGGCGCAGCGGTAGCAGTTGTTCCGCCTGTTGATGATAGGATTTTTTCAGCGCCTCCAAATCTTCTAAAGAAGCCGCTTTCAACCAACGCTGCAAAACCTGCTCCGGCACCTGCGGCTGCACCAAACGAGAAAGTTTTTGTACCTCCCTCGCAACAGTCTGCCGATACCGCTCGCCGGTTTGTGCCTGTTGCTGCAAGCCGGTAATATAGTCCTTTAGCTGTCTGATGGCATGCTTTGTCAGTGTGAGTTCCTTCGCTTCTTCGGAAAACAGCTTTTCCAAATCAAACCTGCCGTCTGTTCCGGAAAACCGTTTAATCACCCCCGCCTTTCGCTGCGCAGGCACCGCCACAAACGACCACTCATAAGCATCGGTGGGCTTACTTAAAATATCGTGCGCCACCTTTTCTGCGCCGTGAATCCAATAGGCTTGTCCCTTGTGGTGTCCACAGTCAGCGGTGGTTTTGTCTGCGCCGCAAACAGAGCACGTTCGCTTTGCCATGGCACAGCCCACACTGACCTCTTTCTTAATGCCGCTGTCAATTTCTAAAATCAACTGCTCCGTTTTTTCACTTCGGGGCAAATACGCTTTTGCCACCAAGCGGGTGTACGGTTCACCATCCTCTGTCAAACACTCTGCATCCTCCAAGTAGGTATCGTAAATGCGAGCAGATTGATATTCCGCCTTTGGACTGTGGTCAAAAATACCCGTCTTCCCCAAAAATAACTGCGCCAATTCTTGCAGCGCTTCCACAGAAAATCGCTCATAATCCCGATCTACTTCATTGTCACAAAGCACAACGGTAAACGTATACAACTCCGCCGCCGACATGGGACGACGGGTATACTGATGAATTCTAGACAGTTCCTCCTCTGTCACTGTCAATGATGTCTGTTCCGACATGAATGTAACGCCTCCTCTCCCAGCGATGCTTCAATTTGCCGAGCCTGTGCGTTTTTCAAACGAGCCTCCGCCAAATCTACCGCATCCTGCAATGTAATTTCCTGCCAACAAATTTCCACCCCATCCCGGTAGCCGTTGAGCAGCAGCCACATCCGGCAAATTTTCCGAATGGCAGGGGTCAACAGACGGCGATAGCTGTCCATCTCACTGGTTAGAATATCTGCCTGTTGACTGGACATTCGCTCCGTAGAAGACCATGAAAAACCCAATAAAAACGGAGGAATCCCCAGCTTTGCAACTATTTGCTCCAACATTTGCCGTACCGGAATATTGCTGTCTAAAATCTGATTATCCGCGCCGATGACCTTGACGTTCACATCCCCCACCGCTACAAAGTCACTGACCTGATTACTTGGCTGCATAGCTCTCCCCCAAGCGTCTGCCATTTGCTTTGCGTGTTCTCTGGCGTTGGCACGGTCAATGCTGTCGCCGGTTGGTTTATAGGTTACGGCAAACCGCACATTTCCGATGCGTTCCCAGTTTACGCCGATGGTGTGGTAAATCTGCAATAAAATATTGCTGACAAACGGCAGCCCATGCAGCAGCGAAACACCCTGCGCTTTTCCGTGAGGCGGGTCTAATGCCGCAGTCATCAATAAAGCAGGAAACGGCGCCGGAACCGCATCTCCCGATTCTGTTTTGCGACAAATCACCCATTCCATTGGCGATTGCCCTCTCCGAAACTCCAAGTCCTCCGGATCAGCGTTATACAACGCTGCAATCTGTTCTCCGGAGGGTGTCAGCACAAGCTCTCCCACAGCCGTTCCGCAGGTTAAAAGCTGATCAAAATAGCAGCTCAAAAAGTTAAAAATGCCTGTCTGGCAGCCATTTACCGGAACGGTTTCCAAGAATTGTTCCAACCCCTCTTGGGCAGACTCGTCTTGGCAAATTACATCGAATTCTCCCAACAAGCGCACCAGCTTATGAATCGCAGCGTCAATCACGGGAATGGAATCCCGCAGCGCTTGACAAAGCCTTCGCTCCTGCATATTGCCGCTCTCTAAGAGTGACAACGGCGATTCTCCCTGTCGGAATGCAGCGGTCTGTACCGGCACTACGGAAGGCGTTTCCGCAGGCTCGGCTTGTTTTTTCTTCCTGAAATTCATTTCTTCTCTCCTTTCACAATTTATTCCGCATGGCAGCCGCTTTCGTCATACAGTCCGTCTTGCTGCAATGGCAAAGCAGCTTTCTCCCTGATGCAGCACAGTAGAAACAAAATACCGAATGTCATCCATGGCATGGTCGTGTTCCTTCACCACCGTATCTCGGCTGCTGTCATCCTTCCAACGGTACAATCCAAACTCCCTGATGCTGTCGGTACAGGTAGAACAAATCCGAATATTCCCCTGCTTCAAGGCGACACCCACAGAACGAATGCCATCCAAAACATCGTTTCGAGCCGGTACAGATAAAAAATCACCATGCTGCCGAATTACCGCCATAAAGCTGGCTGCGGATGGGTCTACCACCACTCGACTGATGGGACGATTCCCTGCCAACTGCCGCAATCCCTCGTAATGCTCCTCATCGGTGCGTTGGATTCCGGTCAGCCTTGAATTGTAGTAGTATTCTTCCAAACGATACCATGCGCTGCCCTGTTTCCCCCACAACCCAAAAGAAGCCGGATTTACCGTGCCGTAATCACAAGAAATCACAAAATCAGAAAAGGGACCGGATGGTACTTCACAGTAAGAATGCTCCGCCATAAAAGGATACACCAGCCCCTGCGATACCACCCATTTCCCCTCTACAAAGCGTTGGTAAAAGGTTCCCGCATATAAATTGCGGTACCGCTCCAACATTTGCAGCGATAACGATGGATTGTCCTCCATGCGAAAATGAAGATACCATGCCTGCTTTTGTTTTGCGCCTAAGATCCATTCCCGATAAAACCAATGTTGAGGACTTTCCGGATTACAGTTAAACCAGAATTTTGACCCCTCCACCGAACATCTTGCCAAGGCTTGCTCTACAAAGGAGCGAGGCATCAACGCCACTTCATCAAAGAGAATACCGGACAATGTCATACCCTGAATCAGCGATGCAGAAGAAGCGTCTTTGCCGCCGAAACAGTAGAAGCGGTTGGTGTGTTTGCCCATGGTAATCTCCAAGTAGTTTTCCGAAAGACGCATCCGACAATGGAATCCAACCTGCTGCAAAACAGGCAGTAAAGGGGCAATGAGAGTTCGCTTCAGGGAACGAATGGTTTTGCCGCAAAACGCAAAGGCACTGTCCGAAAATCGACAACAAGCCCACGCCACAAAAGAAAGCGCCATGCAGCTTGTTTTTCCGCTGCGAACTGCGCCGTCACAAATGATGGCAGTGTAGTCCTTGTAGGGACTTTCGTCGCACCACCAAGTCAGCGCTTGCAACTGCTTTTTGGAAAAGCGTTGCATCTTCACAGATTTTCCTCCTTCAAGCAGGCTGCGCTTGCCTCCAACGCTTGATAAAACGCTGTGCCATCGCCGTCATGCTCCAACTCCAACTGCTCTAAGCATTGCAGCGCTTTTAGACGGTCTGCAAATTTAATCTCCATGCCGCCGCCCTTCAGTCGTTTGATTTCCGACACGTTAAACAAATCCATTCCCTCCAAAGAAGATGTCGTACCCTCTTCAAACAACAGCCGTACCGCATCGGTTACGCTACCAAACGCCAGCCGTTCAAATCCCTGTCGCAGTTTGTCCTGGGAAGAACGTTCTTTTTCTGCCATCGTAACTCCTCCTTTCTGTTCGCCCCTCAATCCTCCCGAAAAAAGCAAAAAAAGTTTCCCCCTAGAGGGAAACTTTTCAGAATTTTCTTAAAATCTTTTTCAAAACAGACCCCAAACGCAAAAAAAGAGCAGTCTCTCAACTGCCCTTTCCTTTTATAATAGAGATTATCCTTGCGTTTGTCCGGTATCCTGCTTCAAAGTAACCTGTACCGTTTTGGTTTCACTTTCTCCACTTTCCATCATGCGATACAGTTCTACCTCAATGGTATCTCCCGCTTGGTGCTTCTCCAGCACAGCACTGATATCTCCCATGGTAACGATAGACACACCATCCATCTTCGTGATAATATCGCCCGCTTGCGCATCGGTTTCCGCAAAGCCACCATTCTTTTGAATCTCCACAATCACAACTCCTTTGGGAACACCATAGGCATCTGCATCCTCTTGCGTGATTGCAATGCCGGAAATACCCAACCGCACCTTTCCGGTAACATATCCGTTGCGAATCAAATCCGTGATTTTCTGAGAAACCCGCTCCATTGGCAAGAGGTAGGATTGCCCCTCCTCATCCACAAGCACCATACCTGTCACCTGTCCGCTCTCATTCACAGCGGCACCGCCGATGGCAGACTCCGACAAGCGGCTGTTCAACTGGCTGCATCCGCTGACATTCACACTGTCATAGGATACGGTGCGGTCTATCGATGAAATACCGGTATCATTCAACACCCCATGGTAGGTAGATTCTCCCGCTGCGGCAACGGTGTAAACCGTATCTCCAACAGACAAGGTATTCTTTGCCAATTCAGTAGGGGTAAAGGTTCCCTCTGCCTTGAGAATCGCCAAGTCCGTAGTGGAATCAAATCCAACTACCACCGCTTTATCAGCAATATTTTGCTCGGTGCGAATCGTTACTTCCGCATCTCGGTTATACCCAAGCACCGAAGCAGCCGTCAGCAAATAACCGTCTTTTGTCAATACAATGCCGGAACCATAAGTGGTTTTCGTGGAACCGATTACCGCCACAGACACCACCGACGGAGAAACCGTGCGGTACACCTTCTTTGCCGACAGCGTTTCTGTTCCGGCGTACTGCAAGGTCAAGCCCTCAAACGAAGCATCCGTATTGCTGCCAACAGTCGATTCTGCCCCACCGGATTGATTGTGATTCTCTGAGGAGGAAGAAAATCCCACCGTATCGGAAGCTGTTTCCGACCGTATTGTTTGATTCGTATGCTGCTGCACGGTCAAAATTACCGCATAGCTGCCAAATCCAATAACAAACGCCGCCGCAACAAATACTAAAATGGTAATTAGCGCTTGCGTTCCTCGGCTTCGCTTTGGGCTTGGCTGACCATAAGGGCAGGAACACTGCGCCGGTATTTGCTGTGGTTGCTGTGCATCTTCCTGCTCAAAATGTCTCATTTTCCTTGCTGTCCTCTCTCTTTCTGACGGGGAGAATCTGCCTCCACGGTAGAATCGGTTACATCCACAATCTCTTGGACAACAGGAACGGCATCCACTGCTTCGCCTTCTATCCGCTCCACAGTATCCACCACTTCAACGGTGCCCGGTTTTTCCGCCTTATTTTTAATAATAGTTTTGGGTGTCTTTTTCTTTTCGCTCTTCTCACTGTGGTTCGGAATCCAGAACTCAAACAGTGTGTACTCGTTCTCTACGCTCTCCACATGGATTTCACCGCCATGAAGCTGCACCATGGTTTTGACAATATACAAGCCCAAACCCATGCCGTTTTTGTCTTGGCTTCTGGATTTATCCGTCTTGTAGAACCGGTCAAAGATCATCTTCACATCATCGGGAGAGATGCCCGGTCCGCTATTGCGAATAGACACGGTCACACGCTCCGGCTCTTCTACCGCATGAATCTCAATATAACCGTTTACATTGGTAAATTTCACGGCATTCTCCAACAAATTATACAGAACTTGATGAATCATATCCGGGTCGCCGTCCACAAAAATCGGCTGAGAATCCTCCAAACCACGAATTTCAATTTTCTTTTCGTCAATCTTGGATTCAAAGGACAACAGCGCCACGAAGATCGTATTGCTGATGTCGAATCTTGCTCTGCGCAGCACCATTTTTCCGCTGTCGATTCGGGAAAGATCCAGCATGGTTTTTACCAAACGGGACAAGCGCTTCACCTCGGTAGAAACGATTCCCAAGTAATACTGTTCCTTTTCCGGCGGAATCGTACCGTCAATAATTCCGTCGATAAAGCCGGAAATGGTGGTCATCGGCGTTTTCAATTCGTGAGATACGTTGGCAATAAAGTTCCGGTTCATGGATTCACTGTTGGCAAGGGTTTCCGCCATTTGGTTAAACGCCTTCGCCAACTCACCCACTTCATCATCGCTGAATACCGGCACTCGCACAGAAAAGTCGCCCATGGCAAAACTCTTGGTCGCATCGCACATGGTACGGAGCGGACGGGTCATCCGGTAAGAATACAGCCAGGTAACGCCGAAGGCAACCATAAAGGCTGCAATACCTGCCAAGAAGAACATCTTGATAACTTCCGCTTGGAACCCTGTCACCGAAGCCAAAGAAGAAGCAGCAAATGCCGCACCGATGGTAGTTTCCACACCGTTTTCGTTGGTCACAACAATCGGTACGCCTGCCACGCCGTACTTCTCTCCAAAGTACCCCCCCAAGTCTGTCTTGCCGTAATACTGCCCATTCCGAATCACATAATCCAAAATATCTTTATCCAACGTGGTACTGGTTCCATCCACATTGGCTTGCAATCGAACATCGTTATGGGACATGACAATTTTACCGTCTACATCCGTAACCAGAATGCAAGCGTCAATATTTTCGGAGAATGCCGAAACAAATTCCTCCATGCGGTTTCCGTCAATGGTAAAGGTGTTTTTGTCCTCTTTGAGCAAGCTGGTCGCCGCAATGTTTGAAACACCGTGGGCATTTTGCAGCAGCAGCTCCCGCCGCTCCATATTCCAGTAACGGGACACAAACACCACCATAACGCTGCCCAAGCAAAGAAAGCTGACCAAAATAATCAGCGAGGTGATTTTTAAATATTTCCGAAATAGTGTTTTTTTCACCGGGATACGCTCCTCCTTGTACTTCCGGGAACAATGCTCGGTTTGATCTGCACTGTTTCTCATTTCTTCACATCAAATTTGTAACCAACACCCCAAACGGTTTTCAGCTCCCACTGATCGGAAACGCCCTCCAATTTTTCACGAAGCCGCTTTACATGAACGTCTACGGTACGGGAATCGCCGTAGTAGTCAAATCCCCACACCTGATCCAACAACTCATCCCGAGAGAATACACGGTTCGGGTTACTGGCAAGGTGATAAATCAATTCCATCTCTTTTGGCGGGGTATCTACCTGAACGCCGTTTACCCGCAGCTCATAGTTGGTCAGGTTGATGGACAGCTTGTCGTAATGCACTTCCTTCACTGCATCCTCGTCATTGGTGCCGGAGCGGCGCAAAACCGCCTTGATTCGTGCCACGATTTCTTTTGCTTCAAAAGGCTTCACCACATAGTCGTCTGCACCCAGTTCCAAACCAAGCACTTTATCGAACACTTCACTTTTTGCAGTTAGCATGATAATCGGACATTGGGATTTTTTCCGAATCTCTCGGCAAACCTGCCAGCCGTCCAATTCCGGCAGCATAATATCCAGCATAATCAAATCCGGATTATACTCGTCGAATACCTCCAAAGCCGCCTTACCGTCATTGGCAATGCGAGTGTCGTACCCTTCTTTCTCAATATATAACCGCAGCAGTTCGCAGATATTTTGATCATCGTCTACAATTAACACTTTCCCCATACTCATGATTCGTTCCTCCTGTATTCATCCGCCAAAGCGGGGCTTATTTTCATAATTAAGGCTGCTCCATTCGTTGCGGATGCTTCCTTTCCTTTATTATACTGGATTTTCCGAGGGAAGTCATGAATTTTTTATAAAAACCTGTAAAATAACAGGATTTCTTTTTTCTACCCGTTTCTCTTTTCCAAAAAATACAGTTGGCGTTTTTCACAAATTTTATCAGGTTTCCAAGAGAAGAACCGACTGTTTTTGTGGTTTCTTCTGTCCCCCTTTGATTCCATTGATAAATTCTTGTCAATTTTCTGTTTTTTGCGGAAATTCCAGTCCGACACTATCTAAATAATAGGATTTTGCCATTGACTTTTTTGTTGCAAATCAATATAATGGGATTTGTAAGCAGTGGAAGGTGCTGTAGTCGAGGGAAACTATAGCGCTCTTTTTTGGTTTGATGGATTGGTCGCCGCTGAAGGCGTACGTCAGTCGTAAAAACCGGCTTGCAAATTCAGTATGGAGTGATGGAACATGATAAACGTACCTGAGATTTTCGGCAGCCTTGTCTTTCATGACGAGATCATGCGGGCAATGCTGCCAAAGGAAGTCTACAAGTCTTTAAAGGAGACCAGGGACAATGGAACACCACTGGACGAAACGTGTGCGCAGTCGATTGCCAACGCCATGAAAAACTGGGCGGTGGAAAACGGCGCAACACACTATTCCCACTGGTTCCAGCCGATGACCGGCGCAACAGCCGAAAAGCATGACAGCTTTATCGTTCCCGATGGAGATAAAGTCATCATGGAATTTTCCGGCAAAGAGCTGATCAAGGGTGAGCCGGATGCCTCCAGCTTCCCCTCCGGCGGTCTGCGTGCCACCTTTGAAGCCCGGGGATACACTTCCTGGGACCCTACGTCAAATGCTTTCATCAAGGACGGAACACTCTGTATTCCCACAGCATTTTGCTCCTATGGCGGCGAGGCGTTGGATAAAAAAACACCGCTGCTTCGCTCTATGGAAGCACTGGACAAGCAGGCAATTCGTATCCTGCGTCTGTTCGGAGATACCGAAACCAAATCCGTAAAAACCACCGCCGGTGCCGAGCAGGAATACTTCCTGATTGACCAAGCGGTTGCCAACCAGCGCAAAGACCTGCTGTACTGCGGCAGAACGCTGTTCGGCGCACGCCCGCCTAAGGGACAAGAGCTGGAAGATCACTACTTCGGCGTAATTAAACCTCGGGTTTCGGCATACATGAAGGATTTGGATCAGGAGCTGTGGAATCTGGGCATTCTCTCCAAAACAAAGCATAATGAAGCTGCGCCGGCACAACACGAACTGGCTCCCATCTTCACTACGGCCAATATCGCAACGGATCATAACCAACTGACCATGGAGGTTATGAAAAAGGTTGCGTCACGCCACGGCTTAACCTGCTTGCTACACGAAAAACCTTTTGCGGGTGTAAACGGTAGCGGCAAGCACAACAACTGGTCTCTTTCTACCAACAGAGGCGAAAACCTTCTGGATCCGGGCAAATGCCCGGCAGAGAATATGCGTTTTCTTCTGTTCATCACTGCGGTAATCGTCGCAGTGGATGAGCATCAGGATTTGCTTCGTCTTTCTGTGGCTTCCGCCAGCAACGACCACCGGTTGGGCGCTCACGAAGCACCGCCGGCAATCGTTTCCATTTATTTGGGTGACGAGCTGATCAACATTCTCCAGTCC
>CAKSOB010000007.1 GCA_934476545.1 uncultured Eubacteriales bacterium
GTGGGAACAACAGGGCTCGAACCTGTGACCCTCTGCTTGTAAGGCAGATGCTCTCCCAGCTGAGCTATGCTCCCACGTTGTCATCTTGTGATGTTCTCTTGACGACGTGTTATATCTTACCATGAACACCGCAAGATGTCAACACTTTTTTCAAAGTTTTTTCGATATTTTTTTATTTTTTCGTTTTCTCGTGATTTTGTATGAAATTCTTCAGGAAACCATTTATTTTCTACCTAAAACCACCCGATAAAATCCGGTATTTCTTACGCTTTCTCTGATTTCTCTTTGGATATTTTTTTAGAAAAATAATCCTGCATTTCTTTTTTAGAAATAATATGATCCCCTCTTGCTCTTGCTGTGCTCCAAGGAGTTCCCGATTTTTGCACTAAAGCAACTAATTGGAATCCGGTATAGGCTCCAAACTCCTGCAAAACCTGTTCCAACAACTTTTGCTCTTCCAAGGTCAGCGCTTTTGGTTCTGCAATCTGCTCGGAAAGCACCGGATTATTCCCGAATTGATCATGATATTCCGTATAGACAGATGCTACCACCGGACCGGAATCCCACGCTTGAATCTCTTCGTCAAACAGCGGTTTTCCTGCAACTGCCAGATGGATGCCCTGTACATAATACAGCAATTCATTTAAGCGAAGATTGGTGATTTTCTTCTCGTGGTGAATGATAAAATATGTCACATCACAAACTGTTGCCATGGTTGTCCCCCCTGTTTGATGAATAGGATCCGATTGGTTTGCAAAAAATGAAAACATGCCGCCATACCCCAACCTCCCTAAGGAGATTCGGGTAGGACGGCATTGCAGTCAATGGATGGATTGTGCAAAAATCAGGGCGCAGTTGAACAGACGGACGGATGGTCTGTCTGTCTGTCTGTCTGTCTGTCTGTCTGTCTGTCTGTCTGTCTGTCTGTCTGTCTGTCTGTCTGTCTGTCTGTTCAATTATGGCGGCTCTGATCATATTGTCAATACCTTCCTGCAAAATCTCGGATTTTTCCGTATTTGCAATTCCATTGAGAAAATTTTGTAATTAAAAATATTATAGCACATTTGATTACATAAAACCACCTGAATGTTCAGGTATTTTTTCGGTAAAAACAAGAAACCGTACCTCCTCTCAAACCATACCAATGATAATTTTTATAAAAATTATTTAACCCTTAGTTGATCTTCCATAGTTTTTATCATGCTTAGGTTGCCTAATTTTTCTGTAAGCTGTTGTATCATTTTCGCTTTCACATTATTATTTCCTTCCTGGTTATTAATTATCTCGTATGTAATAGCTTGAAATTCTTCGATGGCAGTATCTATTTCACGTTCTTCTGATTCACTCAAATTAAATATATATTTAGCACTTTCAATTTTTACACAATACTCATTAATATCTTTCGAAACCTGTAAATACACTTCTGCAGCTTTCGATCCGCTCGCTATACCTCCTGTTTTGAAAGCATCCATATCTAAAATTGAATTCTCCGGAACAATATATGCAACAAATGCAATCCAAACTTCGATATCATTCCCTATTTTTTGTGTTTGTAAAACTTCATTCGCTTTTTCAGCATTTATACTTAATGCTTTATATGTTTGATAAATTTCATAACGTTTTTCAAATAAAGAAATTCTATTTTGGTTTTCAGCAATATTAATGGAACTCCCTATTGCAAATGCTGATATAAGCACTGCTGCCGCTGATAATATCGTTGCTAATATTTGTAGTATCCATTCTTTTTTCCCTTTTTCTTTATTTTCAGGGAGGGTATTCCCCTTCTCATTCATATTCTCATTCATATTTTTCTTTCCTTTCTATATCTATAATTTTTATAATACAACTTCCTCAAAGTGCTTAAAAACAAGAAACCGTACCACCTCTCAAGACAGAGAAACGGTACGGTTTTGCTTGGAGCTGCTGATCAGACTTGAACTGACGACCTGCTGATTACGAATCAGCTGCTCTACCAACTGAGCCACAGCAGCATAATTTTAGTTTACCAAACTCAGCAGCTATTGTCAAGATGATTCTATGGAAAACCCGCCTGCACACAGCAAAAAAGCAGGCTCCGAAGAACCTGCTTTACTTGGAGGTGCCACCCGGATTTGAACCGGGGAATAAAGGTTTTGCAGACCTTGGCCTTACCGCTTGGCTATGGCACCCTATATGCGACAAATGACGCTTCTTTGGGAGAAAGCGTCATTTCATCGCAACTTTGGAGCGGATGACGAGGCTCGAACTCGCTACCTCCACCTTGGCAAGGTGGCGCTCTACCAGATGAGCTACATCCGCAAATGGCGACGTGGTTGGGAGTGTTCCCACCCTGTCGTCACTGGATTGTTTCTTGACGACGTGTTAAATTATACCATGCACGTCGTAAAAGTCAATACTTTTTTGAAAATTTCGTAATTTTATTTTTTATTTTTCAGAACTGCCCAAAAAACCGTTCTCTTTTTCTACTTGAAACACCAAAATTGTTTCCGGATCGGGACAGCAAAACCGTGCTTGTCCCTCCGGCAAGCCGGGCATTTTCCCACCATAGCGAAGAATATCCACAAAGGGAAATCCGCTGTGCATTGCCATAGGACAAAGAACGCCTCGATCGGTATCAAAATCAAACACATCCCCTACCCGATGTCCTCGGTGGCAGGGGCGTGTTCCCTTCTGCTCTACAATGGTCAGCTTAATCTTCGGTCTGCTCACTGTTTTGCTCCCGCTTTTCCATATTTTGCTTTAAACGAGCAGCGATAGCCTCCAGTTCCTTTTGATTAAACTGGTACTTTTTATTGCAGTATTGGCAGTTCGCCTCCATACAGCCGGTTTCTTCGTCTGCCAGTGTTACGATTTCCTCCGGCTTTAAGGTGCAAAGCGCGCGAACCAGACGCTCCTTAGAGCAAGTGCAGGTATAGCCTACCTCAAACTCATCCAGAACTTCTACTTCAAAGCCGTCCAATGCTTTTTTGCAGATAGAAAGAATATCCATCCCCTTTGCCAGCATCGTGGTAACAGACTCCATATTCTTTACATTTTCTTCCAGCTTTGCCAATTCTTCATCGGTAGCGGTCGGCAATGCCTGAATCAACAAGCCGCCTGCCAGCAATACCTTGTGGTCCTCTTTATCCAACAGAACACCCAGAGCGCACACGGTTGGAATCTGCTCGCTGTATGCGTAGTAAGCGGTTACGTCCTCGGCAATCTCACCGGTTACAAGCTCTGTGCTGCCGGTATAAGGCTGACCGTCACCCAAATCCCGCATAACGGTCAACAAGCCGTTGGTGCCAACTGCGCCGCCTACATCCAGTTTTCCGTCTGCACGCAGGGGCAGGTCTACCTCCGGATGCTCTACAAAACCACGGCAATTACCGTCGCTGTCTGCCAATGCGCAAACACTGCCCAGCGGGCCACCTCCATTGACCTTCAGGGACACACAGGCGTCGTCTTTCTTTAACATTGCGCCCATGATGGAGGATGCAGTTAAAAGCCGCCCCAGAGCCGCTGTGGCAACCGGACTGGTATGATGCACGCACTGCGCGGTATGAACGATATTCCCGGAGTCAATGGCAGCCGCCATAATGGTGCCGTCGGAAGTAATACAACGAATAATTTTATCTTTTTTCATAAAAATCTCACCTTTCTTAGAATGGTATCCTTTTCATTGAGAAAACGCATTGCGAAGCGCCTTTACCCGTTCCTCGATACAAACTTTAACAATCGGACTGTGCAGCATCATATCAAACCCATGGAGGGTTCCTTTGGTCTGGTGCAGCGTTACCGGAACGCCTGCTTGCTGCAAGGCTTCGGCATAAGCAATCCCCTCATCTCGCAGGCAATCAATTTCTGCTGTTTCCAAATAAGCAGGCGGCAGTCCTTCCAAAGACGGCGCCTCCATGGGAGAAGCATACTCCGGCGGTTTCGGTGCTATTGGTAAATACAGCTCCCACATTTTTTGATTCAGCGTACTGTTCCACATAGGCGTATTGGGAAATTCCTGCATGGATGCCGTCTGCATTCGGCGATCCGTAACAGGATAAATCAACATTTGAAAGCAGGGCGATACCACTCCCCGATCTCTTGCCATCAACGCTACCGTGGCCGCCAGATTACCGCCGGCACTGTCACCGCCAATGGCAATTCGATTGCGGTCGATTCCCAAAAGCACTGCGTTTTTATCTACCCATTGCAGCGCACTGTAACAATCCATCAATCCGGTGGGAAAGGGATACTGAGGCGCTAACCGATAATCCACAAAGACCACTTTACAAGGTGTTTTCAGCGCATAGAGATTTGCTAATTTCCAGTGATAAGGTGCGGCAGGAATCAAAAATCCGCCGCCGTGAAAGTACACAAGACAAGGCAGTTGGGCTTCTTTTGAGGAGGGCGAAAACACCCGCACCGAAATCAGGTTTCCGTCATAACTGACAATCCGCCGAGTTACCATAGACATTCCTTTCAAGGGACGTACCGTCGTTCCATGAAGATGAAGCGACCGACGAGTTGCCGCCAACGAAAGCGGGTGAGTCGGCAAGGTAATATGGGTCAGTGGCTTAAAATCTTCATGAATCCGCTGATCCATAAAATCACTCCTTTCTGTTTAAATCCACCGAAGAAAACAAACTGCACGTTTTGGAACCCTCCAACAACGTGCAGCATCTTGGCTTATACAGTCTTTCTTGTCACAAAGACCAGCCGTTGACTGTCGTCTTTGGGAGCAGAAAAGGTCATTTCTTCATAGACGGCAACCATTTCCAATCCGGCATTCGTCAACATTTGCGCAAGCTGCTCCGTAGAATAAGCTCGCTCTTGAAATTGCTCCGAACTGCGATAATAAACCTGTCCTTCCCGTTCAAAAAAGTCCAGCTCAATATCCACCAGATGCTCCGGCGCACCTAAATAATGGTTTTGCCAAACACAAAAAACCTGATTGGTATCGTAAACAAAGGTGTTGTTGCCCAACACGGTTTGGTGCTTGTAAACAGTATTGACATCAAAAATAAAATATCCGCCCGGCTCCAAAAATAAGGATACCCGCTCAAAGGTTTTTTGAACATCCGCTTCCTTTGTCATGTGGTTGATGCTATCCAACACACAAAACACAGTATTCACCGTGCCGTACAGGTCAATCCGCTGCATCTGTTGGCAGAGAAACAGAATTTGTTTGCCCTGCTCGGCGCATTTCTGCTGCGCCACAGACAGCATCTCCGGAGAGCCGTCAATACCGTACACATCCAGCCCACGCTCTGCCAGTGCCAATGTCAGACTACCGGTACCGCAAGCCAAATCCAGTGTGATACCGGCATCATGGTGCTGCTGCTCCAAAATTTGGCATAAATAGTCGGCATACGCCTCATATTTCACATTCGTGGTCAAGCCGTCATAATAATCGGCAAATGCACCGTAACTCATTTTGGTTTAACCTCATCCGGCAACCGCTTAAACACCAAATCATAACCGTCGCAGCCATAATTGAGAGAACGATTCACACGACTGACAGTTGCTGTGGAAGCACCGGTTTTGGCAACGATTTCACTGTATACCCGCTTTTCACTGAGCATATATGCTACATTGATTCGCTGAGACATCGCCTTAATTTCCGGCACCGTGCACAGATCCTCGAAAAAGTTGTAGCACTCATCCAATGATTTCAGCGCCAGAATGGAATGGAACAAAAAGTCTACGCTTTCATCTTTGATTTTAGAATTCAAGAGAACCCACCCTTTCTTTCCACTTTGATATTTTTATCTGTTAAGAGTTTACCATAGAAAAGCGGAAAAGTAAAGAAGCGGTATCTGTCAAATTTCCCCTACTTTTCACGGTGTCTTTTTCGCAACAAAAATCACACGTCATGGCGAACCAGATCTGCAAAGGTTTCGCCCCGAACAATCACACGGGACGTTCCATCCTTTACCATCACAACCGGCGGCTTTGGAGTCCGGTTATAGTTGGAGGACATAGAGTAGTTATAAGCGCCGGTGGACAGCACAGCTACAATATCGCCTGCTTCCAACGGCTGCACCATCGTATGCTCCTGAATTAAGTCGCCGCTCTCACAGCACTTGCCGGCAATGGTCACTTTGGTATCCGCAGGCTGGTTGGCTTTATTTGCCGCCATAACGGTATAGTCTGCCTGATACAAAATGTAACGAGGGTTGTCGCACATACCGCCGTCTACGGAAACGTAGGTTCTCACATTTGGAATATGCTTTACTGCACCGGCTGTATATAATGTGATACCGGCTTCGCCTACAATAGAACGTCCCGGCTCCATATAGATATACGGTACTTCCATAGCGAGTTCTTCGCACTTTTTAAATACCGCTGCGGAAATTTCCTTCATGTAATCTCCGTATGGTACCGGTCGATCGCTGTCCACATACTTAATGCCGAAACCGCCACCCAGATTCAAGTCTTCTAAAACAATGCCACACTCTGTTTTAATTTGCGCCATAAACTCCAGCATCACTTCGGCTGCTTTTACAAATGGTTCTACATCAAAAATTTGAGAGCCGATGTGATTGTGAAGTCCACGGAGATGAATATGTTCATATTGAGAAGCTGCTTTCACTGCCTCTAATGCCTCACCGGTTTCCAATGCAAAGCCAAATTTAGAATCAATTTGTCCTGTCATAATAAACTGGTGGGTATGCGCATCAATGCCCGGCTTAATTCGCAGAGATACCTGTGCTGTTTTTCCTGCTTCTGCCGCCAAGCGGTCAATCATGTCCAATTCGCTGATATTATCCACTACAAAATGACCCACGTTGTAGTCCAACGCCATCTTGATTTCCGCTTCGGTTTTGTTGTTTCCGTGGAACTGAATCTTCTCCGGTGGAAACTCCACCTGCATGGCAGTGTACAGCTCTCCGCCGGACACCACGTCGATGCCCATTCCTTCTTCCTTCACAATCCGGCACATTTCTTTACAGCAGAATGCTTTGCTGGCATAGCAAACCAATCCACGACCACGATAGTACTCTGTGATGGAATCCTGATACATCCGGCAATTTTTGCGAATTTCTTCTTCGCTCATAACATATACCGGTGTGCCGTATTCCTTTGCCAGGTCTACCGTGTCGCATCCGCTGATCGTCAAATGGCCTTGTTCGTTTACATTTAAACAATCGGCTACAAACATATAAAACCCCTCCTTCTTTCAACTTTAAACTTCCGTCGCTTCCGCTTCCTCCAAGGCTGTGTATGCTTGGTCAATCTCATTGATATATCCCTTGAGCACGTCTACGCCTTCACCTGTTTGAGAGGAAAAGGGAATCAGTTCTGCAATGGGTTCGCCTTCCCCATCCTGCAAAAATTCCGTCAAAAACTCCAACTGCTTTTGCCGCGCCATCACCTTCAGCTTATCGCTTTTTGTCGCTACAATGACAAAAGGCAGTTCTTGATCCAACAAAAATTGAATCATATGAATATCGTCTTGCGTTGGTGTATGGCGCATATCAATAATCTGAACAATCATACTGATATTGCGGTCGGACTGGAGATATCCCTCTACCAGTTCTGCCCAACGGCGTTTCTCGCTTTGAGATACCTTTGCATATCCATAGCCCGGCAAATCCACCAAGCGAACGCCGGTTAAATTATAAAAGTTAATGGTGCCGGTCTTGCCCGGTGTGGCGCTGACTCGAGCCAGTGATTTCCGGTTCAAGACCTTATTGATTAACGAGGATTTCCCCACATTGGATTTTCCGGAAAAGACAATTTCCGGCACATCGGAAGGCGGTAACTGGTTGAGTTTTCCTGCCGCAAATTCAAATTCGGCTGTTTCATACTTTACCATACAAGCTCCTCCTTACTGTGAAATAGACTTGCTGTCACCTTTCTTTTTCGGCACTAACACCGTCGGTGGCACATCTTCTGTGGCTTGCTTTACCAAAGGCTTTGGCTGCTTGCAGAGGGCAAGCTCCAATACCTCGTCAATTTTCTTTACCGGATGGAACCGAATCGCTTTCCGTACCACTTCTTCAATCTCGCTGAGATCCGACTCGTTATCCTTTGGAATAATTACATCGGTAATGCCCGCCCGATACGCTGCCATGGTTTTTTCTTTCAAACCACCGATTGGCAGCACACGACCTTGCAGGGTAATTTCACCGGTCATGGCAACGTTATGACGAATAGCGGTATTGGTCAGCGCAGAGGTAATAGCGGTACCCATTGCGATACCGGCAGAAGGACCGTCCTTTGGAATCGCACCTTCCGGAACATGAATGTGAATATCCATCTTCGCATAAAAATCTTCCGGAATGCCCAATTCGGCAGCTCTGGTGCGAATGCAGGTAATGGCGGTTTTTGCGGATTCCTTCATGACATTGCCCAGGTTACCGGTCAGTTCAATTTTTCCGTTTCCTTGCATTACCGCTACCTCAATAGGGAGCAGCTCGCCGCCAACGCTTGTCCATGCAAGACCGTTTACCAAGCCTACTTCATCGGTTTTCTGCAACTCATCCCCACGGAATTTCTTCGGGCCAAGGTAGGTTTCCAGATTATTTTTGGTTACGGTAACCTTTGTGCTGTCGTCCTCTACCACCGCTTTGGCAACCTTGCGACAAATGGAAGCAATAGTTCGCTCCAAAGAACGCACACCGGCTTCTCTGGTATAGCCGTCAATCAGTTCCCGCACTGCTTTGGCATTGATTTTCAACTGCTTTGCAGTCAGACCATGCTTCTTCAACTGCTTCGGAATCAGATACTTTGTTGCGATTTGGAACTTTTCTTCGTGAGTATAGCTATACAAATTGATGACATCCATACGGTCATATAACGGTGCCGGAATGGAAGACGCATCGTTAGCGGTTGTCAAGAACATCACGTTGCTGAGATCGAACGGCATATCAATGTAGTGGTCTTGGAACGCATTGTTCTGTTCGCTGTCCAAAACCTCCAACAATGCCGATGCGGGATCTCCACGGAAATCCTTGCACAGCTTGTCAATCTCGTCCAAAAGAATCAACGGATTGTTGGTGCCTGCCTGCTTCAACGCTGCAATAATACGGCCCGGCATGGAACCTACATAGGTTTTCCGATGACCGACGATCTCGGATTCATCACGCACACCGCCCAGAGAAATCCGCACATATTTTCTGCCGGTTGCTTTTGCCACCGACTTTGCAATGGAGGTTTTACCAACGCCCGGCGGTCCCACCAAGCAAATGATATTTCCTGCGGTTTCTCCTGCCAGTTTCCGCACGGCAAGGGATTCTACGATTCGCTCCTTTACCTTCTTCAAACCATAATGATCCTTGTCCAAAATCTTCTCTGCTTTTTCCAAGTTAATGGAAATTTTATCCGAGATATTCCACGGCAAATCCAGGCAAGTTTCGATATAGGTGCGCTGCACGCTGTACTCGTGGGAGCTTTGGGGCATCTTGGACAATTTGTCGATTTCCTTGAGGAGTTTTTCGGTCTGCACCTGTGGTAGCTCCAGCGCAAGGGTCTTTTGACGAAATTCGTCTGCCTCTTCCATTGGCGTTTCTTCCTCGCCCAATTCCATGGCAATGGCACGCATCTGCTCCCGCAGGTAATACTCCCGCTGACTGAGATCCATCTGCTCTTTTGCTTTATTGGCAATCTCATTTTCAATTTCCAGAATCCGAATTTCTTCTTCCAAAACGGAAATCAGGAATTGCAACCGCTTAACCGGATTTTCTTCCTCCAACACCTGCTGCTTATCCTCATAATCCAGTGTTACATTGGAAGCAATGAAGTCTGCCAGCTTTCCGCAGTCCTTTTGCTTTACAACACTCAATACAATATCCGGCGGTACTTGCTTGAAGTTCTGAATATACCGCTCGAACAGATTTTGCATCCGACGAATCAGCGCTTCCCCTCTCGGTGTTTTTTCCGCCGGAGCTTCCTCCATCAGTTGAATGTCAGCAGAAAGGTATGGTGTGTTTTGTGTAATCTCCAACAACTGCGCCCGCTGCAAGCCGTCTACCAACAACCGCAAGCCATTGTCCGATTGCCGAAATACCTGCTTGATATTTGCAATTACACCGGTTGTATACAGCTGGGATTGATTGGGATCATCATCGGAAAGATCTTGCTGCGCAATGAGAAATACTTTCTGATTATTTTCCAATGCGGCGTTCACTGCCAGCATGGATTTTTTACGACCCACATCGAACTGCACAGAGGAATTTGGAAAAATTACCAATCCACGCAGGGCGATCATGGGCAAATTAAAGATAGGGTCTGTTTGATATTCTGTGGTTTGACTCATGCTATCACTCCTTATGCAGAGAGCCTACTCTCTGTAAAGTCGCCCAGAGAATCCGGTGACAAAAACACCGTCAAATTCTCTGATATAAAAAAGCTGTCGCAGAGCAGAGCGTTTGTCACACCCTGCCCGCGGCAGCAGATTTTCCATTGTTTATAATGCGCCGTTTAATTCACTGCGCTTTGCATCGTCGCCTTCCGGCAGCTCCATTGGGGCTGCTTTTTGGCGGGATGGATCTCGTTCAATTGTTGGCATCACACCGTCTGTAATCACTTCCGGTGTAATAATCACTTTGGTAATGGAGTGGTCGGACGGAACATTATACATTAAGCCGCCCAAAGTTTCCTCCATAATCGAACGAAGACCTCTGGCACCGGTTTCCCGCTCCAGTGTTTTCCGAGCGATTGCCCGCAATGCTTCTTCCTCAAAAACAAGTTCCACGTCGTCCAACTGGAACAGACGGGTATACTGTTTAACAAGGCTGTTCTTCGGTTCGGTCAGAATGCGTACCAATGCGTCCTCATCCAGACTGTCCAGTGTGGTAATCACCGGCATACGACCAACCAATTCCGGAATCAAACCGTACTTTACCAAGTCATGCGGTACAACGTCCTTGAACAATGCAGTCTTGCTCCGTTCTTTCTTATCACGCACATCTGCGCCAAAGCCCAGAGTAGAGGTGCTGGTGCGCTTTTCGATGATTTTCTCCAAACCGTCAAAGGCACCGCCGCAAATGAACAAAATATTTGCGGTGTCAATCTGCAAAAATTCCTGCTGCGGGTGCTTTCTGCCTCCCTGCGGCGGAACATTGGAAACGGTACCCTCCAAAATCTTCAGCAGAGCCTGCTGCACGCCCTCGCCGCTCACGTCGCGGGTAATGGATGGGTTCTCCGATTTCCGTGCGATCTTGTCGATTTCATCAACATAGATGATGCCCTGCTCTGCTCGTTCAATATCGTAGTCGGCAGCCTGAATCAATCGCAGCAAGATGTTTTCTACATCCTCGCCTACATAGCCGGCTTCCGTCAATGTGGTTGCATCTGCAATCGCAAAGGGAACATCCAAAATTTTAGCGAGTGTTTGTGCCAACAAGGTTTTGCCAACACCGGTGGAGCCCAACAGCAACACATTGCTCTTGGTAATTTCCACATCCTCCTCGCCGCTGTGCAGGATACGCTTGTAGTGGTTATACACCGCTACTGCCAGCGCTTGCTTGGTTTCGTCCTGCCCAATGACATACTGATCCAACAGTTCCTTGATTTCCCGCGGCTTAAGCAACGGTTTGAACTCCGGCGCGCTTCGGGAGGTTCTTCCCTCTTCGTCCGAAAATTCGCCATCCAACATTCCGGCGCACAACCGAATACACTCATCGCAAATATAAACACCGGGACCGGCTACCAGTCTGCGTGCCTGATCCTGCGGTTTGCCGCAAAAGGAACAATAGATCTCTTTCTTGTTTGCGTCGTCTGCCATACCGTTTTTCACCAACCTAATCAGTTATGTCCTGTAATAATCTTATCGATCAGGCCGTACTCCAATGCCTGCTGTGCATTCATAAAGTTATCCCGCTCGGTATCTCTGGCAATGATCTCTACCGGCTGACCGGTGCGCTCTGCCAAAATACAGTTCAGGCGTTCCTTTGTCTTTTGGATATGCTCGGCATGAATCATGATGTCCGTTGCCTGACCCTGTGCGCCGCCGCTTGGCTGGTGAATCATGATCTCACTGTTTGGCAGGGAGTACCGCTTGCCCTTGGCGCCGGCTGCTAACAGGAAAGAACCCATGCTGGCTGCCATACCCATGCAGATTGTGGAAACATCGCACTTGATATACTGCATGGTGTCATAGATGGACAGACCTGCGGTAACAACGCCGCCCGGGCTGTTGATATACAGGCTAATATCTTTATTGGGATCCTGCCCCTCCAAATAGAGAAGCTGAGCCACTACCAAGCTGGCGGTCACATTGTTAACTTCCTCGGTCAGCATAATGATACGATCATTCAGCAAACGAGAGTAAATATCATAAGAGCGTTCGCCACGGCTTGTTTGTTCTACAACATAAGGTACTAAACTCACTGGAACCACCTTTTCTCCGCACACAGTTGTATTTTGTATTAGATGAACAATCCACCTACCGTCCTGTGCGGCGGACAGCAGATGGTATTCATTCCGGCAGAAATCCTCTGTCGGCAGTATTCTTGTTCTATCAGTATTGGAAGAATTCGGAAAACTTATTCAGCGTCTTCTTTCTTCTCCTCAGCCTTTTTGGTTGTCTTCTTCGCAGCAGGCTTCTTTGCAGGAGCCTTCTTCTCAGCTGCTTCGCCATCTTCGGCTGCTGCCTTCTTTGTGGTTGTCTTCTTTGCAGCAGGCTTCTTTGCAGGAGCCTTCTTCTCAGCTGCTTCGCCATCTTCGGCTGCTGCCTTCTTTGTGGTTGTCTTCTTTGCAGCAGGCTTCTTTGCAGGAGCCTTCTTCTCAGCTGCTGCCTTCTTCTCTGCTTCCAATTCTTCCTCGGAAACAACAACAGCATTGTCACGAACCAAGTTCATAGCCTTTCTAGCTGCTACGTCCTTTGCCTGACCCTCTCTGGAAATCAGCTCTTTTACCTTCTCTACATCCTGCTTATACATCTTTGCCAGGTTCTCGAACTCCTCGTCGATCTCAGCGTCGGTTGCAGCCAGGTTCTCCAGCTCTGCAATCTTCTCCAAAGCCAGACGAATCTTTACCTGGTTCTCAGCCTGCTGACGGAAGCTCTCTCTCAGAGCCTGTGGGTTCTGGCCGGTCAGCTGCATGTAAGTCTCAAAGCGGAGACCCTGAGATTGCAGACGATAGTTGAATGCACGGATCTCGGTGTCGATCTGCTTCTCATACAGAGCGTTCGGGATCTCACCCTCCAGACGGTCGTTCAGTTGGAGCATCAGCTGATACTCGATGTCACCGGCAACCTCTTCCTTCTTGATTGCTTCCAGCTTCTCACGCATATCGGCACGGAGTGCTTCTACGGTATCGAAATCGCTGATATCCTTTACGAACTCATCGTCGAACTCCGGCAGCTCCTTGCCCTTTACCTCGTGGATGTGTACCTTAAAGGTAGTTGGCTTGCCTGCCAGTTCTTCTGCATGGTAATCTTCCGGGAAAGTAACGTTTACTTCTACGTCATCGCCGGCCTTATGACCGATCAATTGCTCCTCAAATCCAGGGATGAACATCTTGGTACCCAGTGTCAGGCTGTAATTCTCTGCCTGACCACCCTCAAATGGCTGACCATCCAAGAAGCCCTCAAAGTCCATTACAACGATATCATCGTTCTCAGCGCCACGCTCTACGGTAACCATTCTGGAATAACGATCCAGCAGTTCCTTTACCTTAGCGTCTACATCTTCCTCTGTTACTTCGATGGACTTTGGAGCAATCTTCAGACCCTTGTAGTCCTTAATGTCTACAACCGGCATGGTGGTAACAGTTGCCTTAAAGGTCAGACCGTTCTCCTTGCTTACCTCAACAACCTCAAAGTCGATTTTGTCCTCAATTACATCCAGCTTTGCCTCTGCAATTGCAGCATCCAGCGCCTCAGGATAAATCTCTTCGATTGCATCCTCGAAGAATACGTCCTTGCCGTAGTACTTCTCGATGAATGCTCTTGGGGTCTTGCCCTTACGGAAACCAGGCAATGCAATCTTATTCTTTGCCTTCTGGTAAGCCTTCTCAATACCCTCGTTAAATTCCTTTGCGTCAACCGCTACTTCCAACTGGTAACGGTTTGTTTCTACATTATTACAAGAAATCAGTTTCATTTTCGTCACTCCTGCTTAATTTAAAAAATTATCCTTTTTATTGTAACATAAAATCTTACAAATTACCACAGTCAATTTTGAAAATCGTAAATTTTCCCTAATCCCGAATCAGCACCGGCGTAAACGATACATAGTCACAGGAAATCAGGTGCATTTTAATGCCCTCCCACTCTCCTTTGATTGCTCGTCTGGACGCTTGGCTGCCATGGATATGCCCGAAATAGCATCGCTGAATGTTGCGCTTTTTCAAAACCTGCAAAATGCCGTCACAGGCCATGTGACCGTAAACCGGCGGATAGTGAAGAAATACGATCCGCTCTCCTTCCGGAAATCGCTTATCAGCATCATCTAACGAGGCATTGAGTCGTCCTACCTCTCGGTTAACGATTTTCATATCCTCGTCCTTTTCGGAATTATATAACCAGCCTCTTGTGCCGCAAATGACCTTTCCTTGGGCTGCATACGCATTGTTATGAAGCACCTTCAAGGTGGTAAGACCTTCCTCGGCAAAAAAGGTTTCAATTTTTGTTTTGGTTGACCACCAATAGTCATGATTGCCCTTGAGTAAAATTTTCTCTCCGGGCAATGAATTCAACCACTGAAAATCCGTGCGGGATTCTTGCAGGGACATCCCCCAAGAAATATCCCCCGCCACCACCACCGTATCCTCTTCGGTTACGATAGCACGCCATTGTTCTTCCAAACGCTCCACATAATTTTTCCAGCCGGGGAACACATCCATCGGCTTACTGCTGCCCAAGGACAGGTGGAGATCCGCAATGACGAACAGTGACATTATTCCAGTCCTACCATCTTCAGCAGCTCATGACCCATGTTTTCCTTTTCGCAAACATTGCTGAAGCGGATGGTCTTTTGCTCCAAGTGGGCAATCGGCGCCGGAACCTCTGTGTTTGTCAGCTTAGACAGGCGAGCAACCTTTTGGAACTCATCCATGTTGTCGTCATACTGATCGTCCACAGCAGACAAAACAGAAGAAGCAAACTTATAAGGACTTGCTGTGGAAACAATAACGGTTGGTGTTTTATCACCGGTACGCTCTACATAATCCTCATAAACATTCACTGCCACAGCGGTGTGAGTGTCACAGAGATAGCCTGCGTTATCGTAAACCTTGCGGATTGTTTTGAGGGTATCCTCATCGCCGCAGAAGCCGGCATCAAATGCGTCGGTAATCTTCTTGAAGGTTTCGTCGTCTACCTTGTATACACCCTTCTCGGACAGCTCTTGCATCCAACCTGCTACCTTCTCGGAATCATGGTCGGTTACGTCATACAGCAGACGCTCCAAGTTGCTGGAAATAAGAATATCCATAGACGGAGAAACGGTTGCGTGGAATGCACGATTCCGGTTATATTCGCCTGTCTTGAGAAAATCGGTAAGTACATTGTTGGAGTTGGATGCGCAGATGAATTTGTTCACCGGCAGACCCATCTTGCAAGCATAGTAACCTGCCAGAATGTTACCAAAGTTTCCGGTTGGAACAACCACGTTGATTTTGTCGCCAGGCTGAATCTTGCCCTGCTCCAACAAATCTGCATATGCAGAGAAATAGTAAACGATTTGCGGCAGTAAGCGACCCCAGTTGATGGAGTTTGCGCTGGAGAACAGCATGCCGTTGTCGTTCAGCTCTTTGTTGATTGCTTCATCTACAAACAGCTTCTTTACGCCGGTTTGTGCATCGTCAAAGTTGCCCTCGATGGCGCAAACGCTAACGTTGCCGCCCTCTTGGGTATTCATCTGACGCTTCTGCATCGGGCTAACGCCGTTTTCCGGATAGAATACCAGCATTTTGGTCCCATCTACATCCTTAAAGCCTTCCAGAGCAGCCTTACCGGTATCACCGGAAGTTGCAACAAGAATGACGGCTGTTTTGTCACACTTTGTTTTTTTCAAAGAATGGGTCAGCAGATGCGGCAGCAGTTGCAGCGCCATATCCTTGAAAGCACAGGTTGGTCCGTGCCACAGCTCCATGATATTCATAGGATACCCGTCGTTAACGGATACTACCGGCGCCGGATGACCGCCGGAGAATTTTCCGCCGCCATAAGCGCCGGTCACACACTCCTGAATCTCCTCCGGTGTGAACTCCGGCAGGAAATCGGATACAACCTTTGCTGCTCGCTGGAAGTAGGACTGCCCCTTCATTGCGATCAGGTCCTCCATGGTGTAGGATGGCAGTGTTTCCGGCACGAACAGACCGCCGTTCTTAGCGATGCCCTGAACGATAGCCTGTGATGCTGTTACTGTTACTGACGAATTCCTTGTGCATTGATACTTCAAGGTGCTTCCCTCCATTTATAAATCAATTTTTCGCACTTTATATTGTATCTGATTCTTTTGCCAATGTCAAAGAGAATCAAAAAATTCTTTCGCATTTTGGTAAAAAATTTGGTCGATGACACGGTCATTCAGTCCCATTTGAGAAAAATACGTTCCCAACCGCTCCAAATCTCCAATATCCTGCAAAAAATTCGGCAATTCTCCACCGTCAAAATCACATCCCATCGCCAGCGTTTTTTCTCCGCCCAACGACAAAAAATGATAGACGTGTCGAAATACGTCCTCTAACGTCGGCTCGCCGTTCTTTTTCAAAAACCATCGGTGGAGATTCAGTCCCACCAATCCGCCTCGCCGATGAATTTCCAAAAATTGTTCATCGGTTAAATTCCGAGGATGATTGCAGACGGCACGACTGTTGGAATGGGTTGCAAGAAACGGTTTGGTCGCAAGGCTTGCCACATCGTAAAACAACGGGTCGCTGCTGTGGGATACATCCGCCAAAATCTCCGCTGCTTCCAATGCAGGAATCACCTGCCGCCCAAAGGAAGTCAGCCCTTTTGGATTTGGCGCCATTGCGCCGTCCCCCAATTCACAGCTTCCGTTCCATGTTAATGTCAGCGCACGAACATGGTGGCGTTTCAGCCGTTCAATATTGGATAGCTCTCCCGCCAAAACAGCGCCGCCTTCTACGGTAAGCAAGCCATAACAACCGGTATCCATTTTGTTGAAATCATCAGAGGTTCTACAAATTGTAATTTCCGAAATCCGTTCAAAATAGGATGCGACCGCTTCAAAAAAGTCCACAGCTTTCTGTCCTCGCATGGTGTCCGGAATCCAAATGGCAAAGCATTGCGCCCAAGGAGAAAATCGCTTTCCCCGCTCCAATGAAATATGGAGGGACGAATTATTCCGGATGGAACATTTTTGTTCATAACAAGCTGTAACCGTATCGCAGTGCAGGTCAAACAATCTCATAGCAACTCTCCTTCAAAGGCATTGGAAAGATGGTCAACGGACTCCACTTGACCGTTTTTTCCCGTCCGTAACGATACTACATCAAAACGAATCTGGAAGTCGTCATATTCCGGATGCTCCGATACATAGAGTAAGGCTGTCCGAATAATCTTTTGCTGCTTGGCTACGGTTACCGTTTCTTCCGGAGAACACATCCCATTTTTCCGTCGGGTCTTTACTTCGGCAAATACAATATACGGAGCCTGCTTGGCGATTATGTCGATCTCTCCCCAACGGCTATGATAATTTCGTTCTACAATGGCATACCCTTTTTTTATTAGAAAAGCAGACGCCATGTCCTCTCCCAGTTTTCCGGTTTTATTTGTCATCGGATGTCCCCAAAATCTTCTTTAAAAAGGAACGGCGATGGACCGGACTGGGACCATACTCTAAAAGCAGTTCTCGATGCAGCTTTGTTCCGTAGCCTTTATGTTTTGCAAACTGATACTCGGGATACAGCTTATCAATTTCCACCATCAAACGATCTCGACTGACCTTTGCCAAAATAGAAGCGGCAGCAATACTGTAACTAAGACTATCTCCCTTTATCACCGTTTCTCCCGGAATCGGCAGCGGTGGCATCCGATTGCCATCCACCAGCGCATAATCGGCAGGGGGCATCAGCTTTTCACAAGCTCGCCGCATTGCCAAGTAGGTTGCCTGCAAAATATTGAGTTCATCAATTTCCTGCTCTGTGGCAAACCCGATTCCAAAACTAACTGCCTGTTCTGTAATCTCATCAAACAGCGCTTCTCGTTTTTTCTCGGTCAATTTCTTGGAATCATCCAATCCTTCAATGACCAATCCTTCCGGTAAAATTACCGCAGCAGCAAAAACAGGCCCGGCCAAAGGGCCGCGACCTGCTTCGTCAATTCCGCAAATGGCGGTATATCCATGGATTGCTGCTTGTTTTTCATATGCAAATCCATCTGTCATGCTCTCACCTGTTCTAACGTAATCCGCCCTAACTTTGCCCCTCGGAACTCGTCCAACACGGCGATGGCGGCACGTTCTGTATTGATTTCTCCGCCGGAGATCAACATTCCCCGACTGCGTCCAATGGCTTCCAAAATTTCATATCCCTGCATAGCGGAAAGGTCTAACCCGTCCAACTTATAGCGAGAAGTCAACGCATTGGGATACAACTCCCGCAGCGTTTCAATCAACCGTGCGGCAAGCTGCTCTACATCCACAACGGCATCCTTAACAGCGCCGGTAAATGCCAGATGCTCCCCAACGGTTTTATCCTCAAACTTTGGCCACAAAACGCCCGGGGTATCCAACAGTTCAAAGTCCTTGGTAATGGTAAACCACCGGTTGTTTCGTGTAACGCCGGGGCGATCTTCTACCACAGCCTTGCTGCCCTTGGACAGTCTGTTAATCATAGAAGATTTTCCTACGTTTGGAATACCCACGACCATCACACGAATGGTGCGTCCTACCATGCCCTTGCGTTCCCAGGATGCGATCTTGTCTTTCAACACAGAGCGCACCGTTGGAATGAATTGGTTCATGCCTTTTCCGCTGCGGCAATCCACAGCGATGGCGGTGATTCCCTTTTCTTTATAATAAGCGATCCAACGAGCGGTCTGCTGCGGGTCTGCCATATCGGCTTTGTTCAGCAAAATCACTCTTGGTTTCCCTTGAATCAGCTTATGAAGGATGGGGTTTCGGCTGCTCACCGGCACACGGGCATCGACGATTTCCGCTACCGCATCCACTAGCTTCAGCGTTTTTTCAATTTGTCGTTTTGTTTTGGTCATATGACCGGGGAACCATTGAATGGATTGTGGCTCACTCATGCTGCTTCCCCCAATTCATAAGATTCTACAACACCGAATCGGTTAAACGGGAACAGCGTCAGTTGGGCTTTGCCCAAAATATAGCGCACATCCACCATGCCAACCTTGGTGTACCGGCTGTCTAACGAAACATCTCGGTTATCACCCAATACAAAAATATGTCCTTTCGGAACGGTAACGCCGCCTTCCGGCATGTCAATCAGTTCTTCTGCGGTGTTGGGCAGATACGTTTTCTTGTCGCCCAAATAGGATGTTTCATCCAGCTTTTGTCCGTCTACATACACATCGCCATTGGCATAATCCATGTAAACCGTTTGCCCCTCAGTGGCAATGACACGCTTAACAATCGGTTCATTTAGTCCAACGGTCTTTTTCAGCACGACAACGTCGCCCTGCTGCGGCGTGTAAAACCAACTGGAAACAACCAACCGGTCGCCATCCAACAGATTTGGCACCATAGACGTACCACTAACCGTAACGATTCGGAACACAAAGGTAAAGATAACGCCTATCACTACAATCGCAACAATCAGCGACTCTACCCAATCAAAGGAAGCAATGCGAACGTCACTCCGAATGGTGCCGGATTTTTCCGCAACCACCTCTGTCAGTTGACCGTCCTCTGCTTTTTTCTTAGCCAAAAAACGTCCCTCCTGTTCTCGTGATAAAAATTGTCTGCATAGCAAAAAAGGGACACGTTCCATGTCCCTTTTCATAAGTTGAGTTATCTGATTTTCTCTCTGAGCTTTGCTGCCTTACCAACACGATCACGCAGATAGTAGAGCTTTGCTCTGCGAACGTGACCCTTGCGAATCAGCTTAACACCCTTCACGTTTGGAGAATGGATCGGGAAAACTCTCTCCACACCAACGCCGTAAGATACACGTCTTACGGTGAAAGTCTCAGAAATACCGCTGCCCTTCTTCGCAATAACGGTACCTTCAAAAACCTGAATTCTCTCTCTCTGTCCCTCGCGGATGTTAACGTCTACCTTAATGGTATCGCCGATCTCGATCTGAGGAACTTCCTTCTTCAAGGAATCCTGTGCAATTAACTTCAGTGCATCCATGTTACTAATCCTCCTGTTTTCAGATATTCATTACCCTGTGGCAGAGGAATATCCGCATTCATGTCTGGTTTTTTTACCGGGCATCAATCCCCATCGTTTCCGACGGCACGCGCATACTGCGCCGTTCAGATGCTCCCCTAGTATAGCACACCTTCCACAAAAAAGCAACCGTTAATTTGGAGAAAATCCTATTTTTTCTGCGGTGGAATGCCATGTTGTTTCTCTCTTTAAGCAAACACTGCGCCGTCCTTGTCGAACAGGTTGTTTCTGGTAATTTTTGCATAGAATCGCACCCCGCAAAAATTCTCCAGGGCATCAAACAGCAGGTGCGGATTTATATTCTGAACGCTGCCGGCAGGCAAGCGAATTTCACAAACCACGCTGTCCCCTTCTGTTCTGAGAGACTGAATATCCAGAAATGGTTTAATATCTACATCTTTAATGCCGGACTTGCTCTTTTTCTTGACCACGATTTCTTCCTGCGCCAACAACTCTCGAAGGATCTGCTCTGCCTCGACAGCCGCGCGGTCCTCCGGTAAGATGGTGATGGTGTAATCGCCATAGGCAATTTTACCCGGCTTCATTGTCGGTGCTGTCACATCAAACAGGCGAATATCCTCCGGCAAGCCCTCATTCACGGTTCGAATCAATTCTTCCTTAGAGATCTCCTCTACCAAACGAAGATCCATGGATTCCCGAACACCGTCAATACCCAAAGACAACGGTAGCGCAAAGGTTAAAAACGGATGAGGGTTAAATCCCTCGGTGTACCACAAAGGAATCTTTGCGTGCTGTACCGCTCTGGTCATACAGCGGTTCAAGTCCAAGTGGGAAATGTACTTTGCCCGTCCTGTTTTGGTAAACCAAACTCGCACTGTTACCCAATTCTCAACGCTCATAGCAGATTCCTCCTTTGAAGCAAGCTGCGCCGCAAGCGGAACATTTTTGCTTACAGTCCGGCGAAGTGGCATTTTCATAGGCTTTTTTACATTCTGCAATCAAGAAGGATTTTTTAATGCCCATGTCAATGTGATCCCACGGCAACACTTCATCAAAGCTGCGGCGACGTTGGTTATAGAAGGTCGGATCTACACCGCATTGCTCAAAAATAGACATCCAACGGTCATAATCAAAGCACTCCGACCAACCATCCATCTTGCAGCCTTGCTTTTGTGCTTCTTCCAAAACAGTTGCCAAGCGGCGGTCACCTCTGGCAAACACGCCCTCCAAAAAGCTGGTGTTTGCTTCGTGATAGTTACAGGTGATTTTCCGTGTGGTCACGGACGCCTTCAAGTGCTGCTGCTTTTCATGGAGTGTTTCAATGGTATCTTGCGGCTCCCACTGGAACGGTGTAAATGCCTTCGGTACAAACGAAGAGGCGCTGACCGTTACATTGACAGAACGGCCCTTTGGACGATCGGGATTCTGATAGAACTCGTTGACCACGGCTTGTCCGAGTTGTGCAATTCCTGCTACGTCATCCAATGTTTCGGTAGGCAATCCAATCATAAAGTACAACTTGATGTTCAGCCAACCGCCGGCAAAGGCTGTCCGTACCGTGCGAAGCAGCACTTCCTCCGTTACATTCTTGTTGATAACATCTCGCATCCGCTGAGTTCCGGCTTCCGGCGCAAAGGTCAATCCGCTGCGGCGAACCGATTTTAATTTATCCATCAATTCGGTGGAAAAACTGTCTACCCGTTGGGACGGCAGAGAAATACTAACCCGCTCGTCATTGGTCCAAGTTAAGAGCCGATCCAACAGGCCGTTAATATCCGGATAGTCACTGGTGCTAAGCGATACCAAGGATAATTCCTCATAACCGGTATGCTCGCAAATGCAATGGGCTTCTTGGTCAATCTTCTCAATGCTTTTTGTGCGAACCGGACGATAAATAAATCCTGCCTGACAAAACCGGCAAGCACGATAACAGCCACGCTGCACCTCGCTGACCGCACGGTCATGCACAATTTCAATGCTTGGAACAATAAAGGTTTCCGGATAATAAACGGTGTTCATGTCGGTGATGATTCGCTTACGAACGGTTGCCGGTGCGCCATCCTTTGGGATAACTGCACAAACGGTACCATCCTCATTGTAAGTAACATCGTACAGAGAAGGAACATACACACCGGGTACCTGTGCGGCAGCCCGCAAGAATTTTGCTCTGGTATATTCGCCGCTCTTTCGCATTTCACGATACAGGTCGATGATTTCCAAGTCTACTTCCTCGCCCTCTCCGATAAAGAACAGGTCAATGAAGTCTGCAATGGGTTCCGGATTCACCGCACAAGGACCGCCGGCGCAAATGATTGGCATATCATCTGTTCGGTCGGCGGTGCGCAGGGGCAGTCCCGCCAAATCCAGCATATTCAACACATTGGTATAGCTCAGCTCATACTGGAGGGTAAAGCCGATAAAATCAAAATCGCCCAGAGGGTCACCGCTTTCCAGCGCAAACAGCGGAATTTGATGCGTCCGCATCTCCTCCTCCATATCTACCCAAGGAGCAAATACTCGCTCGCACCAAATGTAGTCCTTTTCATTAAACTGGCTATACAAAATTTTCATACCCAAGTGGGACATTCCCACTTCATAGGTATCCGGAAAACAAAATGCAAACCGTACATCTACACTGTCCCGATCCTTCATGACAGCATTCAATTCGCCACCTACATACCGTCCCGGCTTTTGCACACGCAGCAATAGCTTTTCAATCTGTTGATTCATCAATCCGGCTCCTTCCTCTCCTTTTTATTGCTATCTATTTTAACAGCTTTTCTGTTTAATTGCAAGGAAGCTGCCCCTAACACACGCTTTCCGACTTCCCACAGAAAAAAGAGCGCCTAACCAGACGCTCTTTTCTTCTATGATATAGCGGAATAGATCTTCCGTTGGATTGCTTATTCGCCTTCGTATGCCTGACGATAGATTTCGATAACCTGCTCCAGAGTTGCCTTTCTTGGGTTGGTTACTTGGCAAACGTCCTTCTTTGCGTTCTCTGCCATCTCCTTGAAGTCCTCCGGCTTTACGCCCAGTTCCTTCAGGCTGGATGGGATGCCGATTTCTCTGCTCAGAGTCTTGATGGCATCAATTGCCTTTTGCGCAGCCTCTTGTGCAGACAGACCGTCTACGTTCTCACCCATTGCGATTGCGATGTCTTGGAAGCGGTTCAGGTTGCCGATCAGGTTGAAGCGCTCTACATATGGCAGCAGGATTGCGTTGCAAACACCGTGCGGCAGGTTATAGAAACCGCCCAGCTGGTGCGCCATTGCGTGAACATAACCCAGAGATGCGTTGTTGAATGCGATACCTGCCAGATATTGACCGTATGCCATTGCATCTCTTGCCTGCATATAGTCGCCGTTGGCAACTGCCTTTGGCAGGTAGTGGCAGATCATCTTGATCGCCTTGATTGCAGCAGCATCGGTCAGTGGGTTTGCTGCGGTGGAAACGTATGCTTCGATTGCGTGAGTCAAAGCATCCATACCGGTTGCAGCGGTCAGACCTGCCGGCATCCCCTTCATCAGCTCCGGATCGTTGATGGAGATCTGTGGAGTTACCTTCCAGTCTACGATTGCCATCTTAACCTTTCTGCGAGTATCGGTGATGATGCAGAACCGTGTGATTTCGGAAGCGGTACCGGCAGTGGTGTTGATCGCCATCAGCGGAACCATATCGTTCTTGGACTTATCCACACCTTCGTAGTCGTAGATTTCGCCGCCGTTGGCTGCTACCAGACCGATGCCCTTTGCGCAGTCATGGGAAGAACCGCCGCCCAGAGAAACGATGGAGTCACAACCGTTTGCACGATAAGCCTCCAAGCCTGCCTCTACGTTCTTGTCGGTTGGGTTTGGCTCAGCGCCGTCGAATACCGTTGCTTGAATCCCAACCTCTTCAAAGATGGCTTGAATCTTTCCTGCCATGCCGCAGGATGCCAAAAATTTATCGGTAACAATCAGCGTTTTTTTTGCATTCAGGGTTTTCAGTAAGGTGCCTGCCTCAGCAGAGGAGCCTTCGCCGAATACGTTTCTGGTTGGTAAGAAGTAGTAAGTAGATGCCATTGTAATTGCCTCCTTGAAGATTTTGGATCTTTAATAATATGTTTCACATAAGTTTTCTGTGTTCTGTGAACTGTCTTTATCTTACCACGGTTTCCCAATGGCAACAGTGACTAAATCACCTAAAAACTTGTTAAATTTTTAGCAAATTTGCTACACGCAAAAACCTGCCTTCTTTTCCGCATAAAAAAGAAAACCAGCAGGGTTCCGAATCCCTGCTGGTTTTCTTATTCGGTCAGCTTTCTCAGCTTCTCTTTATCAATAATTTTGATTCCGCCACGGGATAACTCCACAATGCCGTTGCCTGCAAAGGATTTCAACATTCTGGTTACCACTTCTCTGGCACTGCCGGTGTGCTTTGCCACTTGCTCATGGGTCATTTTGATGGTATCACTGCCGCAAGCGGAGCTTTCGTCCCAAAGGAACACTGCCAGCCGCTTGTCAAAGCTCATGAACAGCATTTGCTGCATGGCCCACATTACCTCAGAAAATCCATCGGTTGCCATTTTATAAGCCAAGCACTCCACATAAATATTATGGGTGGTCATGCGGCGGAAATACGGCGCACTGATAATCAGCAGCTCTGTTTCTCGTTCTGCGTCAATATGCACATCAAAGGTAATATTGGAAATAACACAGGATGCGGAAAGAATACACCACTCGCCTTCATTCATGCGATACAGCGGAACTTCCTTTCCTTCATCCGACATCATATATGCCCGCAGCATTCCCTTGCAAACAAAAATCAGTCCTTTACACTCTTGCTCCCCTCGGTGAACCGTTTCTCCTTTTTTGCAGGTGGTAAAGTAACTGTTTTGTACCAGTCCTCGTTTTCCTTCCTCGGAAAGATGCTCCCATGCACTAAAGTGCGTTTGCAATAATTCCAGTTTTTCCTGCTCTCCCATTCTTTATGCCCTCCGTTGTTATTCTCTAAAACAATTGCTATTTCAAAATAAAGATAGATATAAAAATTTTATCCCTATTTCCGTAAAATGTCAAGGTTTAGAGGAACAAATCCGTAGGCTGTCATGAGAGTTGAGAGGGTCTGTTATCCCCGCTCTTTCAGCACAAGACACAACATTAAATATACACTCACCAAAAGAAGCGAGAAATTCCAAGGAGAAGTCAGCAACGTCCAAAAGCCCAAGGTTGCCATGGGCAAAATGCACAGCAGCGATAACCCTGTAAGCAATCGGGATAAAGCGCTTGGCTCCATTACGGGAGAAAGCCAAATCCACAAAGCTCTGCCGCCATCCAAGGAATCCACCGGAAGCAGATTGAATAGTCCCAACGCACCATTTGCAAGCACAAAACTCTCCACCGGAATCCAACGATGACAAAGCAGGGAAATGCCGGCCGCAATTCCGTTGGCTGCCGGACCTGCCAAAGAAATCAACACCTCCCGATGTCGTGACAGCGCAACCTGCGTTTGCTCGCAAATCACAACACCAAAGGCATGAATCATTACCGACTTTGGCGGAACTCCGCAGAGTACCATCATCAAGAGGTGCCCGCCTTCATGAATCACTGCCGCCGCAATGCTGATGAGGGTAACCGCTCGAAGGTCGGTAAATAACACAATCACCAAAGCTGCCAAGAACAGAAAGTGCAATCGAATTTGGCAGCGTCCAATCGAAAACTCAACCATTGGAGGAAAGCGTGTCGTCCGGCAAAACAATGATGGAATCGCTGACGGTATCTTTGTACCAATCCTTTGCTCGGTCATAGCCGTCACCGCCTACCGTTCGCCAACATAAGATTGCCAAAATCGCTCCACAGCAAACCAAAAGCTGAAGGATACACACCAAGGACAGCGACCACCAATCCTTTCGCTGTTTCAAGTTGCCCTCCCTATAAAATAATACAGATTAAGCCGTTGCAGCCGTCATTGATGATCCGTTCAATCGTTTCTCGCAGTTTATTCCGTGCGTCCGGCGGCATCTTATACAGCTTGGTGTGTAGCCCTTCATTCACCAATTCATGCAGAGATTTCCCAAAAATATTGGATTCCCAAATCTTTCCCGGGTCCTCCTCAAATCCGGTCATAAGGTAAGAAATCAACTCTTCCGATTGCTGTTCCGAACCAACCATTGGCGTTACCGCAGTGGAGATTTTCGTTTTCATCATATGAATGGCGCTGGCGTTGGCTTTCAGGCGGATTCCATACTTTCCGCTCTGCTTTACGATTTCCGGCTCCTCCAGTGTCATCTCATCCATGTCCGGCATTACGATTCCGTAACCGGTTTCCTGTACCTGTTCGTAGGCTTCTTTCAGCTTGTCATACTGCCGTTTCATGGATACAAAGTCCATCATGCAGTGGAGCAGATCCCCTTCATTTTCAATAGAAAGTCCGGTCTGCTCTGCCAAAACCTGAAAGAACAGCGGATGCTTTAAGACCACCCGAACTCTCGCCCTGCCCTTTCCCAAGTCGATGTGGGAAGTAAGCGAATGTTCAATATAGGAACACGACTGCAAATCGGTATGTAGTTCTTGTAATTGTCGAATCCTTCCAATCTTGGCGGCGGCCTCGCGAATGGCACGAAACACATCACTGCGAAGCCAATGGCTTGCATCCAAGTGGGTGAGCCACTGGGGTAACTCCACTTTGATTTCTTTCACAGGGAACTCAAAGAGAATTTTCGATAAAATCTCCCGAATTTCTTTCTCTGTTAAATCCAAGCAGCTGACTGCCATCGCCGGAACTCCGTGACGCTTTTGCAATTCTTCCGCCAAGACTTTTGCGGCAGGAGCGGTGGGGTCTACGGTATTCAGCAGAATGATAAACGGCTTATTGATTTCCTTCAGCTCTGCAATGACACGTTCCTCTGCTTCCTCATATTCCTCCCGAGGAAGATCCCCAACGGTGCCGTCTGTGGTGATGACCAGTCCAATGGTGGAGTGTTCTGTGATAACTTTTTTGGTACCGATCTCCGCCGCCATATTAAAGGGAATCGGATCCTCATACCAAGGAGTCATTACCATGCGGGGGCCGTCCTCCTCCACATAGCCCAAAGCGCTGGGAACGATATAGCCCACGCAATCAATCATCCGCACATTGAAAGACGCACTGTCATCCACACGAATGTTCACCGACTGCTCCGGAATAAATTTCGGCTCGGTAGTCATAATGGTACGCCCGGAGGCGGATTGGGGCAGCTCGTCAATCGCTCGCTCTCGCCGAGAAGCATCCTCCACATTGGGCAGCACCACCAAGTCCATAAATTTCTTGATAAAGGTAGATTTTCCTGTTCGCACCGGACCCACTACGCCCACATAAATATCGCCGTTGGTTCGCTGCGAAATATCATTGTATAAATTGCGCTCTTCCATTTGAACCTCCAGTTCCGGCAAAGTTTCTGCCGAGGGTATTCCTTTCTCTGAAATAGGTCGTCAAGTTTATCACTTGCGTTAAATGGGAATCAGCAGCATCATGGCTGTATCAATCACATCATCATCCAGATGATTTTCCGCACAAATTTGTTGGCTGCCGGTATTATACTGCTTGGCAATCTCCCAAAGGGATTCTCCTGCTCCGGCATAGTACAGCACTAACGCCGCATCTTCGTCTTGTGGCTTCGGCAAATCGGGGTTGGGAATTACCTCCGACACATATCGGCAAGGAATCTCTCGGAATAAGGAAGCCGTCAGCCGCAGCTCTGTTTTTAATTCAATGGTATCGCTGCCGGTAATTCGATAGGATAAATTGGTAACCTCCCCCGCCCCATAACAACGGCAGGGACCTTCCATCCCCTGCTCCTTTTGATGCGCCAACTCCACGGTGCGCTCAAAATAAAAGGGCTTCCCCGCACCGTTTAATGCCAACAGACACACATTGTATTTCCCTTTAAATTGCAAGACCTGATTCTCGGAGGATACTACCGCTGTACAGCTTTCGTTCCAAACATCAATGACTTTGGAGATGCCCCCTTCCGGAAATTGAAAGGTATTCTTCTCGCTGCAAATCTCCTCGGTATCGCCGGAAAATTGCAAAAAGGTTCTCTGCTGATGATCCAAGGTTACTTCTACGGTACGAGAATAGGCATCGGTCAACAGTTCCACCGTGGTATCTTCATAGCACTGTACCGTTGCCAACAACTTGACCTCTGCTTCCAATAAATTATTTTCTCCGGTAGAATCACTTTTCACCTGCACCGCAGCGCTCATTACAGAAACGGAAACTTCCGGCTGTGCCGTATCCTCCACTCTGCCGCAATCAATCAACTGCTGAAACGGCAGGGCGTACTCCATAAATTCCGGCAACCCTTCCCGCAAATCGGTAGCATACAGCACCTTTAGCTGCACCTCTCCCCGAACCATCAGCTTGCCTTCACTCATGCGGCATTCCTGCAACAATACAGCCCCATCGGTGCGAAGCAATGTTTCGGCACTGGGTTTTCCATCTCCCAGTTCCAATACTTCCTCTAAGGCAATCACCTGTTGGGCAGTACCGGCACAAGTGCTGAAGGTGGTTTCCTGACGAAGCTGCTCCACATCTTCCTCTTCCACCTCCGTCAGCAATTCCAGATCTCGTCGTTCCCACACCCTTGCAAACACAGAAAATGACCCATGAATATCCAACCGTCGTGGACTGGTGGCACGGCAGTTCACATACTCCACATTGATGCGTGGCAAGATGATTCCGTTCCCCGTAACGGTTTTCACGGGAATCTGCAAATCATAGCGAGATGTATTTTCATAACAGCGAATGGTTTCCCCCGCTGCGTCTAAGTACAACACCCGCACCGTAATATTTCCGCTGATGTCCCCGTTATCTCCCAAAATGGAGGCAGATGTTACAGACGGACAAATCTGACACTTGAGAATTTTCTGAATATCCGGGCAATAATCCGGCAGCGTCAACTCCAGGTCTACCGGCTGCTCCTGACAGCGATCGCAAATCACCTCGTTGACTGCAATCGGTTCTCGTCGTTGCTTATATTCCATACAGTCCTCTCCTTTTCCCTGTTCTATGTCCATCTATATGAATCTGTTGTCCCATTTATGCGAAAGAGCATTCCCACAGTTTTTAGAAAAAGAAAAAAACGCCGGAATCTATCCGACGTTTCGCTTCTGACAATGTGCCAACCTTTAATCTACCTTGTGGGCAGAGGTTCCCTGCTGCATTGCCTCATGCTCCTTTTTCAATTCTTCGCAAAGCTCCGGGCCTGTCCAGCGCAAGTTGGTAGGAGTCAACACGGCTTTGTAAGGAATATTGCCCACCCCAGCTTTTCGCAATTTGGATAACAGCGTATCAATGCGACTCCCGGAAAATCCATGAAGCACCATCAGAGCTTCCGAAAAAGAAGTGTCCTTTCCCTGCTCCGATTCTACCGGCTCTACCAGCCCTGCCAATGCGCCAATCGGCTGGCCAAACCACTCCGGCTCCACAATTTTTGCACGCGCTTTCATGCAAAGCAACACACTTTTCAGCTTTCGAAGTTGTTCTGCATCTTCAAAGTTATAAAGAAATACCTGTTCCCGTCCCGCTTTCATCGTGGTTCTTCCTTTCCTCTTTTAATAAGCGATACATGCACCAATCTTCATAGATTCCGTTTTTCACAGCCCCCTGCCGCATAATGCCCTCTAGGGTAAAGCCTGCCTTTTCCAGCACATGACGAGAGCCTGTATTGCGGGCAAAGGGTTCCGCATAAATTCTCGTAATTTCCGTTGTATCAAATACATAGTCGCACAGCATCGTGATCGCTTGGTACATAATCCCGTTCCCCCAATAGGGTTCCCCTAACCAATAGCCCAATTCTCCACAGTTCTTGTAAATATCCAATTGTTGAAAAACTCCGATACTGCCCACAGCTTCTCCGTTGATCTCAATGGCGCGGCAATACCGTCCGATTTTTTCATTGTCAATGCAAAAGCTGATATATGCCCAAGCATCTGCCAATGTGTAGGGATACGGAAACGCATTCCGCAAATTATTGGCAATGTTCGGATTATTTGCGTATTTTGCAATGGAAGGCGCATCTCGCAGTTTCCATTTTCGCAAGGTAAATTCCATTTCTTCTTCCCGCTCTCTGCTGTTTACAGCCCTAAATCCGCTTCTAATTTTTCTACTCCCAATCGGTCAATCATGGAACCCAACCGTTCTTTTCCCTGACTGTTTTCTCGGAACCAATTCAGCGTTTTCTCCAACAATGGGAAAATCTCCTCCTCCGTCACCATACGGGACAACGGCGTTCCCATTCGGGTGGTTTTGCCCCAAGTACCGCCGATGAAAATGCGATACCGAACAGGTGATTCCCATGCCACCGCATGGAAGGGACATTTTCCGGTACAAACACCGCAGGTAATGCAAGCATCGCTGATTGCCAGTTTTCCCTCCGTTACGGCAGCCGCCTTAACCGGGCAAGCCGCTTCTACGGCGCAACGCTTACAGCCACGACATTCCTCCGGATTGTAAATCGGCGCTCTGTGTGCCTCAATGCCAAAGTCATTCAAGCTAGGCTTCATGCAGCTATTGGGGCAGCCGCCTACGGCAATTTTAAACTTATGAGGCAGCGTTACAGTTTGCCATCCCAAGTAATATTCTTCATGCAGCTTTTTCGCCAACCCTTGGGTATCGCAGTTACCGAACACGCAGGTTGTTCCTTTGCAAGCAGTGACGGGGCGAATTTTTGCGCCTGTGCCGCCGAAATATAAATTATGTTCCGCCGCAAACGCAATGGCATTGTCGATTTGTTCAAAGGGAATGCCCACAATTTCCGCCGTCAATCGTGTGGTAAATGCCACCTTTCCGCTTCCGAACCGCTCCGACAGCTCTGCCACTGCCTTTAAATCCGCTGCGGAAAAAACACAGCCTGCCGGCACCAACCGTCCGGAAAAACATTCGGTCCCACGATTCCGCAGAAAGCCTTTTGCTTTCACTGCGGCAATTTGTTCTTTTGTTAAGCTTGCCATTATCTTATCTCCGATCCGACTCCCTGTTTTTCTTTCATTATAAACCATTTTTCCGGAAGAAAGCAATATTATCGAGAAAAACAAGAACATTTTTCATTTTTTATGGAAATCGTTGCCTTTTCCGATTGAATATGATATATTAAGACTACTTAGACTTACAAAATAAAAGGAGGCCATTTCATGCACGAATCCGGTGAAATGTATCTGGAAACGATTTTGGTTCTGCACCAACGACAGGGCTATGTCCGTTCGATTGACATTGCAAATGAACTGGAATTTACAAAGCCCAGTGTCAGCCGTGCGATGTCTATCTTAAAAAGTGGCGGGTACATTACCGTAGAACCCAGTGGCAATATTCTGCTGACGGAGAAAGGTATGGAAAAAGCCAATACCATTTATGACCGTCATCAAACCATCTCCAGCTTTTTAAATCAGGTTTTGGGTGTGGATGAAGAAACTGCCGATGCAGACGCTTGCCGCATTGAACACGTCATGAGTGAAACAACCGTTCAAAAAATTAAAGAATATTTGCAAAATAACCAATAAAAAAACAGCGCACTTCGTTTTTTCGGATGGCGCTGTTTTTCTTTTGCCCAAATTGTATTTTCAAAAAAGAAAAAGATCGACATCACGCCGATCTCCCATTTAGTCTTCTCTGCCTAACAACCAGTTTACAGAAACACTTAAAATATCTGCCAGTGCAACCAATTCAAAATCTGTTACATGCCGAACCTGCCCCTCCAGTTTGGATAAACCGGAAGCGTTCATGTCCACACCACTAACTTGCAATTGTGCCAAAAGTTCTTTTTGCTTCATGCCCTGATTTTTTCTCGCTAACTCCACTCTGGCGCCTATTAAATTTCGATTGCCAAGCTCCTGCTTCCGAAGCCTCATGCGCCTCAACTCCCATACAATAATCTCACAAATTTCCCTGCCAAGCCTTGTTTTGTCTGTCAGGTGTAAAGAAATCTGTCTTTACATTAAAATTTGTGGGTTTTTTATGGCAATCCAATCTTCGAATTGCCAATTTTCATAAGTTCCTCTGAAAAAAATCAAAATAATTGTAAATCCTTTAGAATATTATACAGTAATAGGCGGGAAAAAACAATAGAAAAATAGCAATTTTACTGGATTACTCCAACTTTTTGTCGTCTGTGTCTAAAATATCGTTTGTCATTTCCAACCTTCCTTGCTATAATATGTTTGTACATCTTTTTTGACCATGGTTTTTGGGAGGATATTATGAAACAAAACGTGGGATTTGACTGGAAAAATAATTTAACGCTTCTAACGGACTTCTATGAGCTGACCATGTCCAACGGCTTTTTTGTCAATGGATTGAAGGATCGCATTGCCTATTACGATATGTTCTATCGCCACAATCCGGACAATGGCGGTTTTGCCATTATGGCAGGTGTGGATCAACTGATCAACTACCTGAGCAATCTTCACTTCTCCGAGGAGGATGTTGCTTATTTGCGCAGCACCGGTCTGTTTGAAGAACCTTTCCTGGATTATCTCCGCACTTTCCGGTTTTCCTGCGATGTGTGGGCAGTGCCGGAGGGAACGCCTATCTTCCCCGGAGAACCCCTCCTCACGGTGCGTGGACCGGTGATTGAAACCCAACTCATTGAAACCATGGTTCTGCTGTGCATCAACCACCAAAGCTTGATTGCTACAAAAGCCAATCGCATTTGCCGTGCTGCACAGGGACGTCCCGTTATGGAGTTTGGCTCTCGTCGTGCGCAGGGCATTGATGCTGCCATCTACGGCGCGCGGTCTGCTTTTATTGGCGGCTGTGTTGGCACCGCCTGCACCTTGGTCGGACAAAAATTTGATATTCCTGTTTTAGGAACCATGGCACACAGTTGGGTTCAATTATTCGATAACGAATTAGACGCATTCCGCGCCTATGCCAGAGAGTATCCTGACCAATGCACCCTGTTGGTCGATACGTATAACGTGTTAAAATCCGGTATCCCCAACGCCATTCGTGTCTTTAATGAGGAGCTGCTTCCTCGTGGGTATCGTCCAAAAGGCATTCGGATTGACAGCGGCGACTTAACCTATCTGTCCAAGCACGCTCGGAGAATGTTGGATGAAGCCGGTTTCCCGGATTGTCAAATCTGCGCTTCCAATTCCTTGGATGAGTACATCATTCGAGATATGCTGATGCAAGGCGCAGAAGTAGATTCCTTTGGTGTGGGCGAACGACTCATCACCTCTTCTTCTGCTCCGGTGTTCGGCGGCGTATACAAGCTGGCTGCCGCAGAGGATAAGGATGGCAAGATTATTCCGAAAATTAAAATCAGTGAAAACGTCATTAAGATTACCAATCCTTGCTTCAAAAATTTATGGCGGCTTTATGATCGAGAGAGCGGCAAAGCCATTGCGGACGTGATTACGCTGTTTGATGAAGTAATTGACGATTCCAAGCCATATACTATCTTTGACAAAAACTACACTTGGAAGACAAAGGTTGTGGAAAACTTCCGTGCCGTACAGCTTCGGGAAAAGATTTTCGACCATGGAACCAACATTTCCAAGCAACGCACACTAAAAGAACTGCAATCCTACTGTGCAGAACAAGTGGATACCCTGTGGGAAGAAGTTAAGCGGTTTGAATATCCGCACCAATACTATGTGGATTTATCTCAAAAATTATGGGATGAAAAACACCGTTTGCTTTCCGAGAAAACACTGTAACGAAAGAAAGACCTCCGAAATGGAGGTCTTTTGTTTTTGCAATATTATTTCTTTTTTCGGGAAAATAGCTTTTCCAGTTCCACCAAAAACAGCGGCACCAGTGCAAAACCGCAGACAATCAACCATTGCAGTCCTGTTAAATTCTGCGTCTTAAATAAAGCGGATAACGGTGGAATTACAATTACAGAAACTTGCAATAATGCACAAATAGCAGTCGCCACGACTAAAATTTTATTGCGAAAAATCCCCACTGAAAAAACAGAGCGTTCCGACCGCATATTAAAGGCATGAACCAACTGGGATAAACTCAATACCGCAAATGCCATGGTTCTTCCGATTATCGGTACACCGGAATCAACGTCAAAAAACAGCCGTCCAATGGTATACGCCAGCACTGCCAGTGCGCCAATCATACAGCCTTCCACTACAATCTGGTATCCCATATGCCC
>CAKSOB010000008.1 GCA_934476545.1 uncultured Eubacteriales bacterium
AAGGAACTCTGCCTCTTGAATTTTTTCTTCAAAGGAAGCAATCAAATAATGATCGGCTTGCTCCTCCAGTTCTGCATCACACTGCTCAAGGGCTGCATCTAGCTGAATATCATTGGGCAGGAGCTGTTCTTTTTCCTGTTCGTTGGCAAAGGACAGCGCACCGTCAAAATAATCGGAGATGCTCCTCATCAACTGAAAATAATCCTCGATGTCTGCTTTTTCACGGAATTGAAAGCGACGCAAATTACCGCCCGGTTTTCCCTGCACGCCGATTGCGGGGTCAAATTTATTATCATACAGAATCGTACTCTCATCATTCTCCCCCACATAGATAGCCGTCAACTGGGCATACAAAATTTTCTGCTTGTCGGATAGGGCATTCTCATCAATTTCTTCCAGACGTTTGCCAAAGGCATCGCTCTCTGCCATGCTGCTCTTTGCAGCCTCTAAGGTTTCCGAGTTCCATGCGCCTGCATCCACATCCCCCAAGCCCAATTTTTCAGGATGGACGATCTGCGAATTGATTGCGTAAGGGTTGTTTGTATATTCCGTCACCAGAATGTCATCGCACAGGGACAACAATTCCGATTGGATGGCTTCCTGCTCTGCTTGGGTATACACCACCTGCGAAGATGCGGTATTGGGCTGCCCATCTGATGCGCCGCAAGCGGTGACGGACAACGCCATTGCACCGGCTAACAGCAATGCAAGGATTCGTTTGAAAGAACCCGATTTCCGTTCTGACTTCATAAAAACACCTCCCATTTTCGTTTATAGTACCATACAGAGTTTTTGATGTAAAGCAATTTTGCAAAAAAAAACAGACAATTTGCAAAAAAACAGACAATTTGCAATAATCAGACAACGCCCGAGGAGGTGTGGCGGCATTGTCTGTCGAATGCGACAATCTTGGATAGAATTTAGAACAAGAACTAAAATAAAGAAGCAATGCAAAACGAGTTTCCCCGGCGCATTGCTTCTTTTTGTTTGTTTATTTCTCTTTTCGGTACTGCTCTAAGCGGTCGCCAAAAGCCAACTTTAAAATACGCTCGGTTGCGTGACCGTCGCAGGCAGACATGAATTTTTCTTTAAACTGACGAACAACGGACAAGTCCAGTTCATCCAAGTGCTTGAGTTGCTCCACCAGTTCTTCCGTGGTGGTAACCACCGGTCCCGGTGTCAGATTCTCGTAATTGTAGTAGAAGCCACGCCAATCAAAGTAATCCTTTAAATCGTAGGCGAAGAACAGCATGGGCTTTTCCATGAGGGAATATTCAAAGATGAGAGAGGAATAATCGGAAATGCACACATCGCTGACGAAAAGCAGATCCTCAATGGAAAGCTCCTCCGTTACATCCTTGGCAAAGCTACGGAATTTTGGGTCAATGGGATGACGCTCCCGAATGAACGGGTGGTGCTTGATGAGCAGCACGCTGTCCTCTCCAAAGGCGTTGTACATCTGTTCAATATCCAGCGCATCCGGCAAGACGGCATTGGCGGTATTCCCACGGAAAGTGGGGGCGTACAGAATCACACGCTTGCCCTCGCTCTCCGGCATAACCTCTTTGAGGTGTTGGAACGCCTCTGCTTTTGCGTCCTCCTGATAGAACAGGTCGGTACGGGAAACACCCACCGGAACGATTTTATCCCGCTCTTGCTCCAAGTCCATGGCTTCGGCATATGCCCACACGACCTCCGGACTGCTGACGGTCACATAGTCCAGATTTTTGTAAGCAGGGAATTTTTTTGCCTGCTCTCTGGAGTTGCCGAACTTTAAGTCGGCAGTGCTGAGTCCAAATCGCTTGAAGGCACCGCAAGCGTGCCAAAGCTGAATGACGGTGGTTTCTTTGCGAATCGGCACTGCACTGATAACGTTGCAGGCATCGTTGACAAAAATCACCGAAGCGGTGGCGGCATCCTTCAAAAAGCTCAGGCTGCGCTCGGTGTACTCTTTTTCGCTGACAAAGGAGTAGCGCAAAAAGTGACACTTTACATTCAGGTCGTAGTCCTGTGTGAGCGTGTCGTACAAAGGACGGAATGTGTTGGTAATGTGGTCGGTGCGCATCTCCAAAAAGATAACCTTCTTGGGATCTACCGGTTCTTTGGCGTAATTTCCATACACCTTTGGGAATACATCGTGAATCATAAAGCCCTTGGCTTTGGATTTTGCCTTGGATTTGCATTTATCAAGCAAACTCATCTGTGTTCCTCCTATCGCCGTACATCAATCACCAGACCGCTATGTTTGCCCAAAAGGGTTACAATGGAGGCTCTTGCCACTTTGTCGGCTTTCAGTAATGTGCTGTCGTCCTCAATGCCGAAGTTCTTCACCCGCATTGGGGTTTTGGTACGCTCCGGATTGATGCAGTTTACACGGATTTGATCGTTGCTCCACTCCTGCGCCAATGCCTGCACAAAGTTTACCACCGCTGCCTTGGAAGAAGAGTACAGACTGTAAAACGGTCTGCCCAAGGTGTAGGAGCTGGAAGTGAAATGCAGCAATTGTCCGTGGCTTTCTTTTAGATAAGGATAAGCGCACTGGGAAACATAAATCATGCCACGATAGTTAATATCAATCATGGTGTCGATGGTTTCCAAGTCCATTTGGTGAAACGGCTCTTTCTTAAGAATTGCCGCCGATACCACCACATAATCAATGCGAGGCTCTTTGGCTGCAACCTGCGCAAAGGCTGCTTTGACATCCTCCATGCAGCTAATATTGGTATTAGTGGTGGAGCGGGAGAAGCTGTAAACCTTTGCGCCGTTCTCCTCTGCGATTTTGCAGATTTCCTCACCGATACCGGAGTTTCCGCCGAATACCATTATGCACTTGCCCTTGAGCTGAGAGAAATCTGCGTCTTGGTTGGCTTCCTCGGAGTTCAGTTGGAACAGCTTATCGGTCAGGTACAAATCCTCAATATGAGTCAGCTTGATGTTCTTCCGGCTGCCGCTGATTACATGAATCGGCACCTCCGGCAAGTAGTTCTTTACAACGCCGCAGTCGTCGGTAGTTTTGAAGTTGGGGTCTTGCAGCGCCTTTTCATAGGCTGCCGCAATCACTTCAATGTGGAATGCCTGCGGCGTTTGTCCGTTATACAAGGTAGAACGGTCCGGCACGTTAACGATAGTCATGGTTTCCTTGTCTACCTGCACAATGGTGTCGGTAGCAGGAATTGCCACATCAATGGCAGAAAACTGTTCCAGTCCCTCCACCACCTCGGTGATAATATTGCCTGTTACCAACGGGCGCACGGAATCGTGGAAAATCAGGTTGACCTGCTCCCCTGCATACGCCTGAATTGCCGCAAGACTGGAATGATAGCGTTCCCGTCCACCGTTGAGAATCTTCTTTACCTTGCGCCAGTTATTCGTCATAATCATATTTTCCAAATGCTGGGTATAGTTTGGGTGCATAACCACGGCAATTTCGTCAATACGGTCATGCTCCTCAAAGGCTGTAATCGTGTGTTCGATGATGGTTTTTCCTGCCGCTTTGGCAAACTGCTTGGGCAACTCTGTTTGGAACCGCTGTCCTACGCCGCCTGCCAATACAACCGCCACATTTTTCCGCTTCATCTTATGACACTCCATTCTTCGCTTTACTATTGCTAATACCTATTTTACCACAGTTTTTTCTAAAAGCCAATAAAAAAACAGGAGGGATTCTCCGCTCCTGCTTTCTTTGTATTATTGGTCAAAATACTTCCGCCGCTCGGTAGACTGAACAAACAGCTTTTTGATGGCTGCTTCGTCCTCCCGAACGATGGTATCCTTTAATTCTTCCATAGAAGCGATGAAGTCGTCGATTTCCCGCACCAAATTTTTCTTATTAAGGAAAAACAGTTCGCTCCACATGGTTTCGTTAATTTTGGCAATTCTGGTCAAATCTCGGAAAGAGTCTCCGGTATAGTCTTTCAGGTGGGTGTTGTCACTGGTGTTCATCAGACTGACCGCCACCGCATGAGTCAACTGAGAAACAAAGCCAATCATTTCGTCGTGTTTCTCAATGGACAGCTCTGTGATGTGATTAAAGCCCAGTTGCTCTGCCAATTCCCGCGCAAAGGCAATGGCTGCGTCGCTGTTCTGCGCCGTTGGGGTAATGATAAAGTTTGCGCCATGGAAAATGGCTTCGTCGCTGTTCTGCACGCCGTAAACCTCTCGTCCCGCCATTGGGTGGGTACCGAGAAACTCCACGTCTTTCCGCAAGAAAGATTGAATCACATCCACCACACCGCACTTCACGCCTGCTACATCGGTCAACAAAGCGCCGGGTTTAAAATGCTTCTGATTCCGGCGAATCCAGTCAATCATGGTGTGGGGATACAAGCCAAAGATGACGAAATCCGCTTTGCCGATCAGCGCAGGATCTTCCTCAATGGTTCCCTCATCGATGATGTTGTGTTCCAGTGCATAATCAATGGTGGACTGACTGCGGGTAATGGCACTGATGTGACAGCCGGTTTTCCGAAGTCCTTTGGCATAACTGCCACCAATCAATCCAAGACCCACAATCAGTACGTTATCTTTTGCTGTAATCATGGCACAAGCACCTCTACCTTTCCTCCAACCGTTTCCAAATCTCGGAAAAATCCAGGGTAAGACTTATTGATACACTCCGCTCCGTCAATGGTAACGGAGAAGTTGCCGCACAGCGCAGCAATCGCCAAGCTCATGACAATACGATGGTCTTTGTGTCCAAACAGCTCGTTGCTGCCGTGGTAGGCTTTCCCGCCCTCGATGACCATTTCATTTTCGGTACTGTGGATGGTAACGCCCAACTTTCGCAGCTCTGTTTCCATAGCTTCAATGCGATCGGACTCTTTATAGCGCAAGCGAGCGGCATCTCCGATGATGGTTTCTCCATTACAATACATGGCAAGGACGGTTAAAATCGGTCCTAAGTCGGGGCAATCCCCAATGGACAGCGTTGCGCCGTGGAGGGGGCTTTTTGAAATTAAATAGCCCTGTTCCGTTTCGGTCACGCTGCCGCCGCAAGCCTTGATAAATTCCAAAATTGCCTTGTCTCCCTGCTTGGAGTCATGGCGCATTCCGGTGCAGCGCATATCCCGTCCGGCTGCACCCAACACCGCAAAAAAGGCAAGCTGCGAAAAGTCACCCTCCACAGTATAATCCCGTGGCTGATAGTGTTGGTTTCCGGGGATGAATAAGGTATTCTCGTCTTTGAAAACGGCGGTCACACCAAACTGCGCCAATACCTCCAGTGTCAGGAGAATATAGGAGCGAGATTCAAAGGGCGGGCGCACCACAATGGTAGAGTCCTCTTTTAACAGGGGCAATGCAAACAGCAGACCGGTAATAAACTGGGAACTGACGTTGCCGTCCAATTCATATCGTCCGGCAGGCAGGCAGCCTTCTACCACGATTTCATTTTCCCGTTGGTCAAAGCGGAGGTTCCGCTCGTGGAACAGGGTTTCGTAAATGCCTTGAGGACGCTTCAGCAAGCGATTCCGTCCGGTAAAGGCAACCTGCTCTCCGGACAAGCTGAATACCGGAATGAAAAACCGCAAGGTAGAGCCGGACTCATTACAGTCAATGCGGTGGGTTTGCAGGTGGTGCAGATCGGAGATCCCTCGAATCACAAGGCTGCGCTCTCCTTTTTCAATCACTGCGCCAAGCTGCTCCATGCCGCTGATGGTGGCTAGAATATCATCGGAATAGTCGATGTTGTCAATGCGGCTGACACCGTTTGCCAAGGAAGCACAAATGATGGCTCTGTGCGCCATGCTTTTGGAAGGTGGAACCCGAACCGTTTGTACACCGTCAACCGCTTGGGGGATAATTTTTACTTTCATAATTAAATATCTCTGCCGATTACCTGTGCAATCTTTCTGCCCTTTTCCACAACCTGAGCGAATGCTTCCGGTGTGAGGGTTTGTGCGCCGTCAGACCACGCCTTCTTCGGGCACTGGTGCACTTCGATAATCAAGCCGTCTGCGCCTGCTGCAATGGCTGCCAAGGACATGGACTCAACCAGCTTGCTGTCGCCGGTTGCGTGGGATGGGTCGATGACGATTGGCAGGTGGGTCTTGCTCTTCAAAATCGGAATTACGCTGAGATCCAGTGTATTTCTGGTGTACTTTTCAAAAGTACGGATCCCTCTCTCGCACATGATAACGTTCTCGTTACCGCCTGCCAGAATGTACTCTGCTGCCATGATCCACTCCTCAATAGTATTGGACAGACCACGCTTGAGCAGAACCGGCTTCTTGGATTTGCCCAGTATTTTCAGCAAATCAAAGTTCTGCATATTTCTGGCGCCAACCTGAATCAGGTCTACATACTCCTCGAACTCCGGCAGTTTGTCGGCGCTCATCATTTCGCTGACCACCGGCAGACCGGTTTCTTCTCTGGCTTCTGCCATGTACTTCAAGCCGTCTACACCCAAGCCTTGGAATGCGTATGGAGAAGTTCTTGGCTTGTATGCGCCGCCACGGAGCATCCGACCACCGGCCGCCTTCACTTTGCGGGCAATATCCAGTGTGGACTCCTCCCCCTCGATGGAGCAAGGACCGCCGATCATAACGATATTTTCCTGACCGCCGATTTTTACGCCGGCTACGTCTACTACCGTATCCTGTGGGTGGAAGATGCGGTTTGCCTTCTTGTATGGAGCGGCAATACGGGTTACTTCGTCTACATAAGGGTTGGCACGAACGGTTTTCTCGTCTACTCTTGTGGTATCGCCAACCAGACCGAATACGTCATAGTCGGTACCGTGGATGCGGTTTACCTCTACACCAAGCGCAGTGAGACTTTGAATGAAGCTTTGCACTTCAGCTTCCGGTGTATTTTTCTTCAATGAAATAATCATGTTGCAGATTCCTTTCTATTTTTTAGATTCTTATTTTTCCGTTAATTTTTGATGTAACACCTGAATGGCAGTTCGATAGCCGTTGATACCCTCTCCCATGACGGTATGGAAGCACGCCATGCCTGCATAGGAAATTTGCCGAAAGGCTTCCCGCTCCTTTACATTGGAAATATGAATTTCCACCGCAGGAATGGACACAGTTTTCAGGGCATCTAAAATCGCCACACTGGTATGGGTATAGGCTGCCGGATTGATGACGATCCCATCTACTCGTCCGTACGCCTGCTGAATTTTATCTACGATGGCGCCTTCGTGGTTGCTTTGGAACACTTCGGTGGTAAAGCCTTCTTCCCGACCCCAAGCAATGATTTGCTCTACCAGTTGAGGGTAGGTGGTATGTCCGTAAATTTCCGGCTCCCGAATGCCAAGCATATTCAGGTTAGGTCCATTGATTACCAATAATTGCACGGTATCCCTCCAAAATCTCGCCCATGAGCTGATCCATATCTTCTCGGCGCAGCTCCTCTTCCTCATAGTTGTTTTCAATGCGAAGATCGCCGTAAGACAGATACAGCGGATACCGCTGCTTATAAAGCTGTGTTACAGCGTCTTTACTGGAGGACAGTGGGCGGTCGTGGGTGCTGACCAGTTTGTCCAAATCACGGTCGATAAACACCACTATGCCGTTTTGCTTTAAGTGGCGCATGTTTTCCGGATTTTTAATGGCACCGCCGCCGGTGGCAATGATTTGCCGATTGCCCTTTGCCAGTTCTGCAATCACGTCGCTTTCCCACTTTCGGAAATAGCTTTCGCCAAACTGCTCAAACATCTCTCGAATTTCCATGCCGGAGCGCTCTACAATCAGGGCATCCGTATCCACAAAGGTTTTGTCAACGTACTTTTGCAGCGCTCTGCCGGTCAAGGTTTTTCCGCTGCTGGGCATTCCGATGAGCACGATATTGCACAGATCTTCTGTCAGCGCCCGTTGGATTTCTCCGATGCGGCTGTCGTCGATTTCCACATCCAGAAAATGCTCCACCGCATACTTTGCCTGCGCCACCAACATCTCCAAGCCGTTGACGGCAATGATGCCCATTTCTTCTGCCTGTTGCAGCAAGCGTGTTTTCAGCGGATTATAAATCACGTCGAAAACCGCCTGACAAGCGGAGAAGTTCCGCAAGTCCAGCAGCGTATCATCGCAGTTGGGATACATTCCGCAAGGGGTTGCGTTGATGATAATATCCACATCGTAGTGGTCGGACAACTCCTCATAGGACAGAATATCTGGGCCGCTCTCTCCCTTTTGGCTGGCAATGTACACCCGATCTGCATTCATGTGATGCGCCACGGCTTTGACCGCTTGGGCTGCGCCGCCGTTGCCCAAAATGAGTATCTCTTTGCCTTCAAAATCCACATAATGGGATTTTACACTATATAAGAAACCGGTAAAGTCAGTATTGTAGCCGGTTAATTTTCCGTTGCGATTCACAATGGTATTGACTGCGCTGATTTGCTTTGCGGATTCATCGAGCGCATCCAAATACGGAATTACGTCTTTTTTATATGGAATCGTGACGTTGATGGCTTTAAACTCTCGCTTTGTCATAAAGTCATGGAGTTGGTCTTTTTCTAACGGACACAAGGTATAGGTATAATCCGCCAGTTGCTCATGAATGATTTTAGAAAAGCTGTGTCCCAGTTTCTCTCCAATCAAGCCGTACTCTATCACGTTTATCTCTCCTTTTGTTCTGCTTCGGTCATCCAAGCCGTGCCGTTCTGCTGGCAAAACAGCTCGGTTAAGCCGATTGCCACCACACTGTCCACCACCACTCTTGCCCGGTGAATGATTGCCGGGTCATGCCGTCCGTGAATCAGCAGTTTGGCGTTTTCGCCCTTTTGGTAATCTACTGTATCCTGCTCCTGGTAGATGGATGGCGTTGGCTTAATGACCGTTTGCATCACGATGGGCATTCCGTTGGTAATGCCGCCGTTGATGCCGCCGTTGTGATTGGTTTTTGTTTCGATGTTGCCGTTCTTGCCCATTTGGAAGCTGTCGTTCGCTTCACTGCCGTACAGATCCGCAAAGCCGAAGCCATCGCCAAAGGATACACCTTTGACTGCCGGCACACTAAACACCAGTTGTGAAAGGGTGCTTTCCACCGAACCGAAGAAGGGTTCGCCGATACCGGTAGGCATCCCCATCACAACGGTTTCCAAAATACCGCCTACGGAATCACCTTTTTCGTGGGCATCTTCAATAAGAGCAACCATATCATTTCCCGCTTTTTCCGAAATAGTTGGGAAGTAGCGGCTGTCCAAGGCTTTGGCTTGGGTTAAAAATTCCTGCTCCCTTTGGGCAAACGGAACATCCTGAATGCCCTTACAAGACTGAATATGCGTCGCAATGGTAACGCCCTGTGCTTTTAAAATTTGCATACAAATGGCACCGGCTGCCACCAATGGCGCTGTGATACGACCGGAAAAATGACCGCCGCCACGATAATCTTGGAAGCCGTGATATTTTTCAAAGGCGGTGAAATCCGCATGGCCGGGGCGCACCAAATACTTGGTGGCTTCGTAGTCTTTACTGTGCTGACTTTGATTGCGAATCAGCAGGCAAAGCGCCGTTCCGGTGGTGTAACCGTTAAAAAAGCCGCTGACGATTTCAAATTGGTCGCCCTCTTGCCGTTGTGTGGAAATTTTCCCTTTTGGCTTTCGCTTGTCCAACTGTTGATTGATAAACTCCAGATCCAGCGGGATTCCTGCTTGCAGTCCGTCAATCACCATGCCGATGGCTGCGCCGTGGGATTCTCCGAACAGGCTGATCTGTAAGTTTTCACCCCATGTATTTTTCACAGTTGCCCTCCTAGTTGACAGCGTGCAAATACCGGTGAAGCTGTTCCAAATCAATTTGCTCTAAGCGAGCATGACCGGCTTCTTTTACCTTCACCACGGTAATTGTGCTGCCCTGTACTTTTTTATCTTTTGTCATCACCTGATACACGGCTTCCGGATCGTAGTCAATATCGCTTTTCAATCCCAGCTTTTGATAGATCTTCAGCACCCGTTCTTTCAGCGCTTCATCCTCCAGCATGGGAATCATGCCGATAGCAACGCACTCGCCGTGCAGCAGATCGTGCAAGCCGTATACGGTTTCGATACCGTGCCCCAGTGTGTGACCGAAATTCAGAATCTTCCGAAGATTTTCTTCTTTTTCATCCTGCTCTACCACTGCTTTTTTCACCAACAGAGATTTGTATACGATCTCCTCGATGACCTCTTCCGGATCGTATTCTTCAAACAGCGGTAAAATGGATGCGTCATAAATTAAGCCTGCCTTTACGGCTTCTACCAAGCCGTTGGCAAAGTGACGCTTTGGCAGCGTTTGCAGGGTATCCGGATCAATCAACACAGCGGAAGGATGGTAGAAGCTGCCAACGATGTTCTTCACCTGATTCAAATTGATGGCTACCTTGCCGCCGATGCTGCTGTCGATCTGCGATAAGGTTGTGGTGGGAATCCCGATAAACTCGATGCCACGCATATAGGTAGAGGCAACAAAGCCTGCCAAATCGCCGATAACGCCGCCGCCTAACGCAATGATTAAATCCTTACGGGAAAAGGACAGCTCCAACAGCTTTTCGCAGAGAGATTGATAGACGGGAAAGCTCTTGGCGCCCTCCCCTTGCTGCACCACCACAGAATCCCCCTTGGGGCATTGGGACAGCACAGCGTCTACATACTGCTGCGGCACACCGTCATCACTGATGACCAGTACCTTTCGGTTCAGGTCGGTAAAGTCACCGATGCGGCGCAGGACACCTCGTTCAATATGAATGGGATAGCTTTTATGGGTAAGATTCACTTGCAGCTCCAACTGTTCTTCCTCCAAATCCTTTTAAACTGATTGTTTTCCTCATTATTATACTATTATTTTCCCCCGAAAATCAATACGGAGTTCTGTATAAATCGATTCTGTTTGTTTAGTATAGCATATCCCCTATGATATTTCAATACTTTAAAGTGTAAAACTTTAAAGTATTGAAATGTTTCTGCAAAAAGAAACACATGACCAATTTGCCATGTGTCGCTCCTAGTTATTCTTCGTAATCAGTGTAATCGTCGGTGTAGTCGTTCTCATTGGTGTAATTGTCATCCCCTGTGTTTTCTGCATCAGAGGACGCTTGGGAAGAAGCATCCGAGGAAGAACCGGATGTCAAATTCTGTGCCGAATCCGATGGGGTATCAATCACGCCCAGATATTCCTCCAAGCAAATACCACGCTCTGTGATTTCCTTTGCGGCTTCTTTGCCCACATAGCGAAAGTGCCACGGCTCATAAATAACGCCGGTGATATTCTCTTTCCCCTTTGGGAAGCGAAGAATAAAGCCGTATTTCCAAGAATTTTCTTTCAGCCACTTGCCCACATCGGTATCTTCAAAGGATTCTTCCAGTTCTACGTTTCCATCGGCAATCATGTCCATTGCCAGTCCGGTGTGATGTTCACTGGTTCCCGGCTCTGCTACCTCTGTTTTGGCAAGCTCTTTTGCCTCATCCTCGGAATATCCTTGGCTGATAAAGCCCTGTATCTCTGCGTTATACAAGTCGGTCTGCCACTGCACATTTCGATATGCCGAAGAAACCCCCGGATTGTAGCCTTCTGCGGCACAATCGTTCAGCATTTGCATGGCTGCATCATAAATACGCTCATCTACCGATGCGCCGCCCGGCAATTCTTTTGTGGTAACCTCATAAGAACTGTCAATTTTATGGGCAAAGTTGACCAACATCAGTTCCCATTTTGTGGCATCTACTGTTGTGCCGACCGATGAAGTTTCCACTGCCGATCCTACACTGACAACGGTTGCCGTAGAATGGTCTTCCGTTTCTGCTGCGGTTCCACCGCAACCGGTCAGCAGCATCAGGGACAACAGAGATGCGGCACCGATTTTTTGAATACTGAATTTCATCTTCTTCCTCCATCGTTGATTTTTTGCTTCTATATTATACACGAATGTCTAACAAAAAGCTATCCATAATTTTGGAACCATGCCATATTTTTTCAGATCTTCTTTTTTATTATTCCAAGGCCAGTCCCGGAAGAAATTTGCTCCGTCTATTGACTTCTTTGGGAAAAGCTACTATACTGAAAAAGAACTTTAACAGATAAAAGCGTGTCAGCTTTAAATCGTTAAACCAAAATGCAGCGGAGGGCTCCATACTCTACGCTGTAAGCTATGGGGGGCTTGTTATGTTACTATGGATTATCCTGATCGCCTATCTGCTCGTGATGGTCGGTATTGGTGTCTATTGCAGAAAAAAGGCATCCAGTGTTTCCGACTTCGTGTTAGGCGGCAGAAATTTGGGCGCATGGTTCACCGCCTTTGCCTACGGCACATCTTACTTTTCCGCCGTGGTATTCATCGGCTATGCCGGTCAATTCGGTTGGAATTACGGTGTTGCTTCCACTTGGATCGGATTAGGTAACGCCTTCATCGGCAGTATGCTGGCTTGGCTTATTTTAGGGAAACGAACCCGTATTATGTCCAAGCACTTGAACGCTTCTACCATGCCGGAATTTTTTGAACATCGCTATGGTTCTAAGGGGTTGAAGCTTGCTTCTTCCGGCATAGTATTCGTGTTCCTGATTCCGTACACCGCTTCGGTTTACAACGGCTTGTCCCGTCTGTTTGAGATGGCATTCGGGATTCCTTATGAATACTGCATCATCGGCATGGCGGTGCTGACTGCCGTTTATGTTATCTTGGGCGGCTACATGGCAACTGCCATCAACGACTTTATCCAAGGTATCATCATGCTTTTGGGTATTGCCGCTGTGGTTATTTTCGCCGTTGCAAAACAGGGCGGTCTGTATACCGCTTTGACCAAGCTGGGCGAAATCACCGACGGTGTGCCTGCCAACAGCCTAAATTCCATCTTTGGACCGGACCCGCTGAACCTGCTTGGTGTTGTCATTCTCACCTCTTTGGGTACGTGGGGCTTGCCGCAGATGATCGGTAAATTCTATGCCATTAAGGACAACAAGGCAATCAGCCGAGGTACCATTATCTCCACCTTCTTTGCCCTTGTGGTTGCAGGCGGCTCTTACTTCTTGGGCGGCTTTGGCAGACTTTACACCACACCGGAAGCCATCACCAATCCTGCTACCGGCAAGTTGGTGTATGACTCCATCATTCCGACCATGCTGCAATCCGCCCTGCCGGATATTCTCATGGGCATTGTTGTGGTACTGGTGCTGTCTGCCTCTATGTCCACGCTGTCGTCCTTGGTTCTGACCTCCAGCTCCACCTTGACCATTGATATGATCAAGCCGGCTGTAGAGAAGAAAAAGCCAATGGGCGAAAAAACACAGGTGTTGTTAATGCGAATCTTCATCGCTGCCTTCTTGGTGCTGTCTGTTATCATCGCATTAAATCCGAACACCTACATTTCCACACTGATGTCTATTTCTTGGGGCGCCCTGGCAGGCGCATTCTTGGCACCGTTCATGTACGGCTTGTTCTCTAAGAAAATTACCAGAGCTGCTGTGTGGGCATCCTTTATTGCCGGTGTGGGCATTACGGTGGTTCATATGTTCCTGTTCAGTCTGGGATTGTTCCCGGGTCTGGTGGCAGCCGTGCAATCGCTGAACTGCCCGCTGGACCTGCTCTCTCCCATCAATGCCGGCGCGTTTGCCATGCTGTTCAGCTTGGTGCTGGTTCCGGTGGTCAGCCTGTTCACCAAAAAGCCGGAGGACAAAATTGTGGACCATGCTTTTGAAGGCTACAAACTGAACATTTAACAAATTTTGACCTTTTTGCCCGTTTTCATGGTGCAATTTGGAACAGACTATGGTACAATAAATGAGGCGGACAGCTTGTCTGCCTCATTTTCCATGCAAGCATAAGAAATCAACTTTGTTTGATTTGGATAGATTGGAAAGGGGGATTGCAGCACTGCTGCAAAACACGCATTATGTTCTTTCAGAAAGAAATTGAGACGGCTTCCAGAGCCGAAATTGAAGACCTGCAACTGAAAAAGCTGAAGGCTTTGGTAAAATACTGTTCCGACAACGTTCCGTTTTACCACAAGCGTTTGGCAGAAGCAGGCGTTACCGCAGACAAAATCAAGGTTTTGTCCGACATTCAGTACATTCCGTTCACCACAAAGGATGACATTCGGGACAACTACCCATTCGGCTTATTTGCCGCACCGATGAAAAATATCGTTCGGATTCATGCATCCTCCGGCACCACCGGAAAGCCAACCGTTGTGGGCTACACAAAGGATGACTTGGAAATGTGGTCCGACTGCGTGGCTCGTCTGTGCGTTGCCGCAGGTGTAACCGATGAGGATATTATTCAAATTGCATTCGGCTACGGCTTGTTTACCGGCGCACTGGGCCTGCACTACGGTTTGGAAAAAATCGGCGCAACCGTTGTGCCAACCTCCAGTGGCAACACCGAAAAGCAGGTAATGCTGATGAAGGACTTCGGTACCACCGGTCTGGTCAGCACCCCGTCCTATGCCCTTTACATCGGTGAAGTTGCAGAGCGCATGGGCATTGCCAGAGAAGACCTGAAACTGCGGTTGGGTCTGTTCGGCTCTGAAGGCTGCACCAATGAAATGCGGAGCCAGATTGAATCCGCACTGGATTTGTTCGCTACCGACAACTACGGCATGAGCGAACTGATCGGTCCGGGTGTTGCAGGCGAATGTAATCTGCGTGTGGGTATGCACGTTGCAGAAGACCACTTCCTGCCGGAGATCATTAACTCCAAGACAGGTGAGGTTCTGCCTCGTGGCGAAACCGGCGAGTTGGTCATCACCACCCTTTCCAAGCAAGGTATCCCAATTCTGCGGTATCGCACCAAGGATATTTCCCGCCTGAACTACGAGCCTTGCGCTTGCGGACGTACTCACTGCCGCATGGACAAGATTAAGGGTCGTACCGACGATATGCTGAAAATTCGTGGCGTAAACGTCTTCCCATCTCAAATTGAAAGCGTAATCATGACGATTCCGCAAATCGCACCCCACTATCAATTAGTGGTGGATACCAACGGTATTTTAGACACCTTGGAAGTACGGGTTGAACTGCAAGATTCCTCTTTGCTGGAGCAATTTAGCGAACTGGAAGCACTGAAAAAAACCATCCATCACAAGCTGCAAACCGTACTGGGCATTAGCTGCAAAATTTCTCTGGTAGAGTATCAATCCATTGAGCGCACCGCCGGCAAGGCAAAGCGTATCATTGATTTGCGGAATAACGGGAGGGTTATTTAATTATGGAGATTCAACAGCTTTCCATCTTTATTGAAAATAAATCCGGTCGCCTCTCCGCCGTAACCAAGGCACTGGGCGAGCATAACATCAACATTCGTGCCATGTCTGCTTCCGATACCATCGACTACGGCATTCTTCGTTTGGTGGTTGACCAACCGGTACTGGCGCTGGAAAAAGTAAAGGAAGCCGGATTTACCGCTTCTTTGACCAAGGCGATTGCCATTGGCATTTCCGACCAACCGGCTGCTCTGAATCACGCAATGGAAGTGATTCGGGACAACGATTTGAGCGTAGAATATCTGTACGCATTTACCAATCAGCAGCACATGGCATATGTGATTCTTCGCTTGAACGATAACAAAAAAGCCATTCGGGTACTGAATGAAAACGGAGTTCGTGTAATCTCTCAAGAAGAGCTTTGCGCCGTTTGAGTTTAAACTTTTAAAAATAAAAACCGTTGGGAGAACCGAATCTTCTCTCAGCGGTTTTTTCTTATTCTATCGTTAAAATTTTCCGTTCGTATTTTCTATTCTGCGGCAGAAACTACTTTGGGAGGTGAGTTGATGTCGTCCGACAGCTATCATTTGAATTTGGATGCGCTCATCGAGGAGGATTTATCCGGCTATGAGTATTACGTCAGCCTTTCTCCGGAGATAAAACAAAAATTGGACACGGCGGATATTCACACGCTGTCCGAGTTACAGGAGGCAGTGGAGCGATTCCGCAAACTGTGAGGTGAGAGCATGGAACAACTACCCCTTGGATTTGCCATGACATTGGCGCAGGATACCGAAGCGATGGAAACTTTTGCTCGGCTAAGTGATGCAGAGCGAAAGGCAATTTTGCAAAACGTCCATCAAGTAGAATCGAAAGCGGAAATGCGAGAATTGGTGGCGCATTTAAAAGACCACCGACCAACCTAACCCAACAAAGAACCCCGATGCACTGCACCGGGGTTCTGTTTATGTTCGATAAGAGAATGCTTGGCGTTCCAATTCTTGGAACATCGGATAGTGACCTTGCACTTGCATTCTAGCAACCAACGCAAAAACAGCGCCTACAATGCCTACCATGCCGCCTGCCAAAACATTTACAATCAACAAGGCAACCAGCTTGCCTACCGGACGGAAATGCTGAATAATCCCCACCGGATATTGTTTGATTTGCTTTCCATAAGAAAAGGTTTTTGCGGCATAAATAAAGTTGGGGATGCAAACGGCAATCATTGCCAATCCCATAATGATGCAAAAAACCAAACCGGCAATGCCCGTATCTATTTCATCGGTATAGCTGTAATAATACTCATATGCGATATAGTCCCAATGGCTGCTCATAGTAGCGCATCCCACAATTCCAATGATGGTAAAAAACAAACCAAGTACCGCTTGAAAGCAGCCGGCAATTAACAAAAGCACTGCACTGATTTTCAGCTTGCTACAAAGGCTTTTCAGTTCACTTTGCGGGGTATCCACATAGGTTGGATAGGGTGCATAAGGCGGCGTAAAAGGCTGTTCCGGCGCCGGCGGCTGTTGGAACGGCTGCTGTGCAGACTGCCAAGATTGTTCCGCATTAGATTCTTGTGTAGGCTGTTGTTGTGAAGCATTCGGCTCCTGTGCAGACTCCGAACGGTGTGGCGGTTCTACCACCATAGAAGCACCGCAATGGGTGCAAAATCGACTGGGCTTTGGCGGCTGATAGCCACACTTAGCACAACGGTTCCGCAGAATCTCCTCCCCTTCTGCCATCACTTCCAATTCTCGACCGCACTTTACGCAAAACTTTGCCTGGTCTTGTGCGGTTTCTCCGCAATAAGGACAATGTTTCATGCTCAATTCTTCCTTCCTCTCTTGGTATAGTTTTATGATACCGTAGATTGCCGACAGGGTCAAGAATTTATTTTGCGCATAGAAAAAGCCGGCTGCCAAAAAGCAAACCGACTTGATTATTAGTTATACTGATTCCGCTTGAGCAGCAGGTTGTGTGGCTTATGATAATCCTTATCCGGATTTGCATCTGTAACCAGCAGGTTTATTCTCTGCGCTACACGCTTCTTAGCCTGCTCTCTCTCGATCATTTCACATTTTCCTCTTTGTGGCAGTGTTTTTCCGAACAATTCATTGTCCCCCATTTCTAGTTTTCCGTCACAACGTTCCTGTCATGTCGTACCGATAGCATATCACATATTTCCACAAAAGGGAAGTAAAAAAGTTATAAAAATTCATCTTTTTACCGTCATTCATAATTTGTTCATAAAAAGAAGTATTATCTGCCGGATTCGTCATCTTTCCTTGTGTTTATTTGGTTATTTAGACTGAAAAAGTGGTGTTTTTTACTTTCCTTTACAAAAAGAAAAACAGATTCAGATAAAGCACCAAATCTGTCTTTCTTTTTTATGCGTTATGTCAAATTATACTTGCCAGCTGTGTAAATATGCGTCCTGTTCCGGGGTCAATTGGTCAATTTCAAAGCCCCAGAAGTGAAGTTTTCTGCTTGCAACATCCATGTCGATCTCTCTTGGAATATGGATGATGTTCTCTGTCATCTTGCCCTGATGCTCTACCAAGTACTTTGCGCCCAACGCTTGGATGGCAAAGCTCATGTCCATGATTTCTGCCGGGTGACCGTCACCTGCTGCCAAGTTGACCAAACGACCCTCGCCGATGACATACAGCCAGTTGCCATTCTCCATCTTGTAGCCTTGGATGTTATTTCTTGCCAGCTTGGTTTCAGTGGCCAGTTCTTCCAACTTCCTCATGTTGATTTCTACATCGAAGTGACCGGCGTTGCACATGATAGCGCCATCCTTCATATTGCGGAAGGAATTTTCGGTGATAACATCTCTGCAACCGGTAACAGTAACAAAGAAGTCACCGATTTTAGCGGCTTCTTCCATCTTCATGACCTTGAAGCCATCCATAACGGCTTCCATCGCCTTGATTGGATCAATCTCTGTGATAATAACGGAAGCGCCCAAGCCCTTGGCACGCATGGCAACGCCCTTGCCGCACCAACCATAACCGGCAACCACAACATTTTTGCCAGCTACGATCAAGTTGGTGGTACGGTTGATACCGTCCCAAACAGACTGACCGGTACCATAACGGTTATCGAACAGATGCTTGCAGTCTGCGTCGTTCACCAGTACCATTGGGAACTTCAGCTCTCCTGCCTGATCCATCGCCAACAAGCGCAGGATACCGGTGGTGGTTTCCTCACAGCCGCCAATGACATCTTTGATTTTCTCCGGATACTCGGTGTGCAGCAAATTTACCAGATCGCCGCCGTCATCAATGATGATGTTGGGACCAACCTCTACTACACGGCGGATATGCTCCTTGTACTCCTCCTCGGTGGCATTGTACCATGCGTACACGTTCAGACCGTCGTGTACCAGCGCAGCCGCTACGTCGTCCTGTGTAGAAAGCGGGTTGCTGCCGGTAATATACATTTCTGCGCCGCCGGCTGCCAGTACCTTGCACAGATAAGCGGTCTTTGCCTCTAAGTGGATGGAAAGGGCAACCTTCAAGCCTTTGAATGGCTGCTCTGCACGGAACTCCTCCTCAATGCTGCGGAGCAAATCCATGTTTTGCTTTACCCACTGAATCTTGCGCTCGCCGCTCTCCCATAAATTGATATCACGAATTGCACTGCTCATGCGTATCTCCTCCTAATTCTGTACCCGCAAAATGGCTTCCTGCGCCTTGCGGTAAATTTCTGTTTCGTCAAATTGGGTCAATTTTCCCTGTTCTACTACCACGTTGCCGCCAACCAAAACAGTATCTACCTCACTGCCATTGGCGGAATAGCACAATGCTGCGGGCAGATTGTGGCGTGGGCAGAACTGTGGTCGGTTCAAATCCAACAGCACGATGTCTGCCAAACGACCGATCTCTAACTTGCCGCAGGACAAGCCCAATGCCGCTGCGCCGCCGGAGGTTGCCATCTTCAACACCTGCTGAGCGCTGACAGACTGGGCGCTCTCGGCAGTTCCCTTGTGAATCAAGGCGGTAAAGTTCATCTCACTGAACAGATCCAAGCTGTTGTTGCTTGCAGCACTGTCGGTTCCCAAGCAGGTATTCACACCCTGCTCTAACATTTGTGCCACCGGCGCAAACCCATTGCCCAGCTTCATGTTGCTCTTTGGATTCAGTGCTGCAAACACACCCTTTTCTGCCAAAATCCGGCGATCCTCTTCATCTACATGAACGCAGTGTGCCGCCACGGTATGTTGGTCGAAAAAGCCCATATTATTGAGGTATTTTACCGGAGAACAGCCATGGTTCTTGATGCACTCACTAACCTCGTAGCGTGTTTCCGACAGATGGATGTGCAGTGGCAGATTATGCTGCTTTGCGGTTTCCATAACGATCCCCAAGTAGTCGGTATCGCAGGTATAAATAGCGTGGGGTCCGAGCATAAAGGACAGGGTTGGGCAATCTTTAAATTGCTCTGCTTCTTCCAAGGCTTCTCGAATTCGGGCGGCACCGCCGGCATCGTTGCCCTCGCCCACCAAACCTCTGGAAATCACGCCGCGGATGCCGCTGTCCACCGCTGCTTGGGCTGTCTTTCCTTGGAACATATGCATATCCAAAAAGGAGGTGGTTCCGGTTTTTAGCATCTCTGTGCAGGAGAGCATGGCGCCCCAGTACGCATCTTCCGGGGTCAGCTTGTCCTCCAGAGGCATGACTCTGCGGAACAGCCACTCATCAAAAGCAACGTCATCTGCCAAGTTTCGGAACAGCGCCATGTAGGTGTGGGTGTGGCAGTTTGTCAGACCCGGCATAACCAGTTTGTTTTCTGCGTCAATCACTTTGTCTGCCGCAAAGCCTTCCGGCATCTTGTCCACAGAAGCAATGCGATCTCCGGTGATATACACGGTTCCCGGCTGTGTGACAAAGCCTGCTTCTGTTTCTAATAATAAAAGTCCGTTTTTAATGATGGTATTCATAGGTTCTCCTTACAGCTTCAGCACCGTTTCCAGCGCAAGAATAATCATTTGGTCAAAGCCTTTCTCCCGCTCCTCGGTGGAAAGTCCCTCGCCGGTGAATACATTATCGGATACGGTACACATAGTCAAAGCACGCTTGCCTGCATAAGCGGCGTTCATATACAAGGCGGCTGCTTCCATTTCTACTGCCAAAACGCCCATTTCCTTCCACTTTTTATTGTAGTCCGGGTTGGCGTTATAGAATACATCGGTGGTAATGATATTGCCCACCTCTACCGGAATGTCTAATTCCTTGGCGGTTTCATAAGCAGTGTGGAGCAGTCCGAAATCTGCCAGTGGCGCAAAGGTGCCGGGAAGCTGATATTGATCTCCATAGTTGGAATCGGTGCTACAGCCCTGTGCCAATACAATGCTCCGCAGCTCTACTTTGTCGGAAATGCAGCCGGCAGAACCGGTACGGATAATGGTGTCTACATCATAGAAATTGTACAGCTCGTGGCTGTAAATGCCGATGGACGGGCAGCCCATGCCGTGTCCCATAACGGACAGCTCTTTTCCTTTATATGTGCCGGTGTAACCGAAAATTCCACGAACACCGGTAAATTGGCGTGGGTTCTCCAAAAATTTTTCTGCAATATATTTGGTACGCAGGGGATCGCCCTGCATCAAAACTGTTTTTGCAATATCTTCTTTTTTGCCTCCGTTATGAGGTGTTGGTATTTGTGCCATAGCTCTACTCCTTTATGCTCATTTTATCCTAACCGAGCCAACACACGCTGTGTGGATGCTCGGGCATTCGCTTTGATTTTTTCAATATCTAAGGTGGGGTATTCCCCGTCCCGATACAAAACAATGCCGTCTACCATAGTCAGGCAGATATCGCTTCCCTGTGCGGAATACACCAGATTGGTTTCCATATTGTGTACCGGCGTCATCCAAGGAACATCGGTGTTCAGGACAATCAAATCGGCTTTATTTCCCACCTTTAACACACCGCAGTCGGAACGACCTTGCGCGACAGCGCCGTTGATCGTTGCCATTGCCAATGCTTCTTTTGGCGAAACGGCAGTGGGATCTTTTGCAACGGCTTTCGACAAAGAAGATACCCATTTTAGGTCGCTCCACAGATTCAAACTGTTGTTGCTGGCAGGACCATCGGTTCCGATTGCAACGGTCACACCGGAATCCAGCAAGCGCTTCACATCGCAAAAACCGCTTGCCAGTTTTAAATTACTGGCGGGACAAGTAACGGCAGTCACGTTCTTTTCCGCCAAAATGCGACAATCCTCCTCTGTAACATGAACGCAATGGGCAGCGGTCACCGGAGTATCCAACAATCCCCGCTCTAAGAAATACGCAGTAGGCGTGCATCCATGCCGCTCGATACAGCCTGCCTGCTCCTCTGCCGTTTCCGAAAGATGGATCTGGGTAATGCAGCCGGTTTCCTTTGCCCAAGCCGCCATTTCCCCGGCAATCAACGCAGTGGAGGTGTACTCCCCGTGGAGGGACAAGTCCATCTTCAAGCGCCCGTTTGCGCTGTTGTTCAGCTTGGGCAGCAGATGGTTGGTTTCCTGATAAATCGGAAGATCCGCCAAATGACTGTCATCAAAACAGGTGACGGACAAGCTGATATTCCCTCGAATCCCGCTGTCCAATACCGCTTTCCCCAAGGCTTCGCCCATGTAGTACATTTCAGAAGTAGAGGTCACACCAAAGCGGAGCATCTCTGCAAACGCCAACATAGAGCCGTTGTAAATATCCTCGGAAGAAAGCTGGGCTTCAAATGGAAAAATCCGGTCATGGAGCCATTGGTGCAAAGGAAGATTTTCTCCGTAGCCACGAAGCAGCGTCATGGGCGCATGGCTGTGGCTGTTGATCAGTCCTGTCATCAGCAGCTTGCCTTTGCCGGAATACACTGTACCGAAGTCCTCCAATGGCTTTTTTGCGCCGATATAGGCAATTCGATCCCCCCGTACACCCACATAATAATTGGGACGATAGGTGAGGGTTTTATCTAAAATTCCAATCTGCTCAAACAGCATCCGCTCCACCTCCAATCGCTTTTTCCATAATATAATCGTCCATTACATATCCGCCGCCAATATCCGCTACTTGGGCGCGAATGGTTTCAAAGCCTTTTTTCTTGTAGACGGCGATGGCACCGTAATTATACCGATTCGCAGTAAGCCAAATAGCAGACAAGCCCTCTGCTTTGCAGAGTTCCTCCAAGAGCGCAAACACTTGGGAAGCGTAGCCGTTTCCTCGTGCATCCTTTCGGAGATAGAGCTTACTGAGGAACAGCTTTCCGTCCTCCGCTTTGATGCCGGTATAGCCGATCGGCTCCCCCTCCTTTGCAATGAAAAAGTACCGATAGCCGTTTTGTAGCTGTTCGGTTATTGCCGGAACAGACTGGAATTTCTCTAACATATAAGCCACTTGTCCTGCGCCGATAATCGGAGTGAAGTGTTCCTCCCAAATTCCTTTTGCAAGGGCGGCTAAAGTGTTAATGTCTTCTGTTGTGGTTACAGAAATCAATGTTACTTCCATGGCGCATCCTCCGCATTTAAGTGCATTTGAGCATCGGCAGGGCGGATCATACATTTTTGTGCGTTGCGCTCAAAGCCCAATTTTTCATAAAAGCTGTGGGCATAGGTGGTCAGCAGGATGCCCTTCAGCCCTCTTGCCTCCTCGCTTTCTGCCATGAATTTAATCAGATGGGTGCCGATGCTCTGATTGCGGTAGTCCTTGTCAATGACCACATCGCTGACGTAATAAGTGACTGCGTAATCAGTGAGCATTCGCGCAAAGCCCACCAGCCGATTCTCCGGGCTGAACACGCCGAAACACAAAGAATTTTTCATAGACTTTGCAATGACCGACAGCGACCGATCGTTCGCCCAATAGGTTTGCTCCAATAACCGCTGTACCGCTCGGGGATCCAGTTGCCCTTTATCCTTTGTAAAGCGGAATCCTCTGTAAAAATATTCCATAGCGTGCCTCCGTTTTCGTTCTTTTCCTAATAATACCACGGTTTTTCACCCATTGCAAAGGATATTGTGTGAAAATCGCCAATTTCAACGGTTTGCTTTTTGACAAGTCTTAAAAATAACCAAAAATTATTCTTTCATTTTGTGGTATCACTCCAAAGATTTTTTTAATGATAAAATTCTATCATTAAAGAATTGCACATTTGTTCTGTTCGTGCTACACTTTTTTTGGACTGAATCACCCGATGTCATCGGGAAACAGTCGGTTACCGATGTTGAAAGGGGACATTTACCTATGAAAAAAAAGATGTTTGAAGATACCACGCATAAGCTGGTTCACGGCCACGAAGGCTGGATGGAAGATTTTATCACCCACTATCACGGTGGCGACCCGATTATGGCAATGCTCAAATGGGGTCACAACTGCCAACTGGATGGCATTGTAAATATCAACCAGATGCTCTACACCGTTGTTCAGCCGGATGGCACCATCGGTGAGGTATCCGCAGAAGTAAGCGACGAGGGCTGCATCGACCTGACCGCCGATACCCTGGAGGAAGGCTTCTACACCTTCATTGCAGACTACAATAATCCTTGGGCAAAGTACGGCGAGCGGGACGAGGACTACAAGTTCGGTGACCGCACCGAGTATCCGGACGCAATCGAGGTTCGCAACTATCATCAGTATGCAACCATGGTTGTACCGGTAGGTCACTTCCACGAGAACGAAATGTACGACATTCCGTTCATGGAGATGCGGATTCTGCCAACTACCGGCATGGGTTACCAAGCAAGCCACCCAATCACCTTCCGTGTGGTTCGTCAGGGCAAGCCGGCTGTAAATGCCAACGTTATCTTGGTTCACATGACCGATGACGGCACCGTAGAAACACCTCTGACCGTAGATGCAAACGGCATGGTTACCGTAACACCGGAGGTTGCAGGCACCTACTGTGTAATTGCAAGAGATACCGACGAAACAAAGGATCCGGAAGGCAAGTACGAGGCAACCAGCTTCACTGCTACCCACGCATTCCGTGTTGCTGCACACCATCATCATGACGACCACGGTCATCACCATCATGAAGATCACCACGATCATCACGAGCATGAGCATCATGACCACCATGATCATGAGTGCGGCTGCGGTCATCACCACCACTAAGCACATTCTGCACCCTGCGGGTTCTCCCGTAGGGTGTTTTCTTTTTACAACGCCTTATTTCTTGGGAATTTTTTTCCTTTTCCCCTTTCTTTTCCTCAGTTGTTTATGGTATACTGAAACAACAAGAATTTTAAAAAGAAAGAAGGTCTACTTCGTGAAAGAGAAAGGCAGTGTAAAATGGGTTACGCTCCTGTTGTCCTTGGTGATGACCGCCGCTCTCTGCTTCTCCTTGGCAGGCTGCGGCAGTGATTCTGCGCAACAGGACAATCCCTCGGAAGAAAGCACCGCGCAATCCTCGGAGAACAATGATTCCTCCCAATCCACCGACCCCAATGCGGTAGTGGCAACCGCATCTATCGTCAGCACCGGTGATATTCTCATTCATTCTCCGTTTCTCACCAGTTATTATGACGAAAGCACCAACACCTACGATTTTAAAGAAATTTTCCAATATGTAAAGCCGGTTGTGCAAAGCGCAGACTATGCGGTGGCAAACTTAGAGATTTCTCTGGGCGGCGAGGAACCATACAGCGGTTATCCTTGTTTTAACTGTCCGGATGCAATTTTGGACGCTTTAATGGATGCCGGATTTGACATGACCCTCACCGCCAACAACCACATGGGCGATACCGGCTTTGAAGGCTTTGAGCGTACTCAAACTGTGCTGACTGAAAAGGGACTGGATTGGATCGGCTCTGTGAAAAATTCCTCCGACAAACGCTATAAGGTGGTGGACATCAACGGCATTAAGGTGGGTATGGTGAACTACACCTACATCAGCCATGAGGATGGTACTACCTACCTGAACGGTGTACCGATCAGCGATGAGTTCGCAGCACGCATCAACTGCTTTGACTACAATGAGTTGGACACCTTCTACACCACTTTGGAGCAAATCATGTCCGACATGAAAGCAGACGGTGCCGAAGCTGCGGTGATGTATATTCACTGGGGCGAGGAATATCACTTAGAGCCAATGGCCTACCAGAAGGAAATTGCACAAAAACTCTGTGACATTGGCTTTGATGCAATTGTTGGCGGACACCCTCATGTAATCGAACCGGTGGAGGTCATCACCTCCGAAACCACCGGAAAGCAAACCGTTTGCCTCTACTCCATGGGCAATGAAATTTCCAATCAACGGTTCGAGTTGCTCCAAGAGGACATCTCTACCCCGCACACCGAGGACGGCTTGCTGTTCTACACCAACTTCTCCAGAATGGGTGACGGCACCGTTCAACTGACCAGTGTGGATGTGGTTCCGACTTGGGTGAATATGTATTATAATGAAAACGACCGCCGCACTTATGAAATCGTACCGTTAAAGTCCGGCAGCGATTGGTCGGGTCTCAACTTGGAATCCGCCGACAACGGCAAGCAGGACGGTCAAGATTCTTACGACCGCACCATGGCACTGTGCGAGAAAGGCGTGAAAGCATTCAACACACTGGGCGGCGTTACCACAACCTTTACCCAAAACGGCAGCCCGTCGTTCAACGAATCCAATTCTTCTCAAGAAGCATCTGCTCCGGCAGAATCCCACTCTGAAGAAAATTCTTTGGGAGGTACCGCTTCGGTAGTTACCATTCACAACGCTGCTTAATCTATTTTTCTTCGGCTCACAGAATCCTGTGAGCCGATTTTTTGTGTTTGGGGAGTATTTCCTGCTTTTCGCAGGGTTTTTATCAGAAAAAACGGAAAAGCCCTTGCAGTTTTCAGCAACATATGGTAAATTATATAGTGCGATTCAATCTCTGGAGAGCCTGTGACCGAAGTCTGGTGGCAGCGCCGAAGGTGTAGGCGGTAGTTCCGCTAATCTCTCAGGCAAAAGGACAGAGCATTTTTTTCAGTACGTCCAAGCCCGTACATAGAAGCCAAGAGCCTTTTTCTCTTGGCTGCTTGTTCTTTTTCTCCGGAAGTCGATGTTAGAATCGGCTTCATTTTCTTTTATGGGGGAAAACAATGGAAACATTTAATAACATCATTTCGACCTTTGACGGCTGGGTCTGGGGTATCCCGCTTATCGTCGTCATTTTAGCAACGGGTGTCTACCTGACTTGTCGAACCGGTCTGCTTCAAGTGCGTCAGCTGCCTCGCGCGCTGAAGTTCATTGTGAAAAAAGAGGACTTGGGAGACGGAAAGGTAGGCGACGTTTCCAGCTTTGCTTCACTTTGTACGGCGTTATCCGCTACCATCGGTACCGGTAACATCGTTGGTGTTGCCACTGCGATTACCGCCGGTGGTCCCGGCGCATTGTTCTGGATGCTGATTGCCGCCTTCTTTGGCATGGCAACCAAGTACGCCGAGGGGCTGTTGGCAGTAAAGTACCGCATTAAAGACCACGAAGGCAAAATGCTGGGCGGCCCGTTCTACTACATCGAACGTGGCATGGGTTCTCGTTGGAAATGGCTTGCTAAGCTGTTTGCTGTGTTTGGTGCCGGCGCAGGCTTGTTGGGAATCGGTACCATTACACAGGTACACGGTATCACCTCTGCAGTGGGCAACTTCTTTGACCCGGAAAAGAGCTTCTGCCTGCACATTCTGGGACAAGACATTTCCATCTATGTGGTCATCGCCGGTTTGATTATCACACTGGCAGTTGCGCTGGTTGTGATCGGCGGCATCAAGCGTATTTCCGGTGTTGCCAGCGTAGTGGTTCCATTCATGGCAATTATCTATGTGGTCTTCTGCTTGGTGGTAATTTGCTGCAACATCACTGCAATTCCACACGCTGTTGCAGAGATCGTTGCCGGTGCCTTTAATCCCGGTGCTGTAACGGGCGGTCTTGTGGGCAGCTTCTTTATTGCGATGCAGTCCGGTATTGCAAGAGGCATCTTCTCCAACGAATCCGGCTTGGGTTCCGCTCCGATTGCCTCTGCTGCCGCACAGACAAGAGAGCCGGTTCGCCAAGGTTTAGTTTCAATGACCGGCACGTTCATTGATACCATCGTTATCTGCACCATGACCGGTTTGACCATCGTGCTGACCGGCGCATGGCAGGTTCCGAGCTTGAAGGGTGTTGCCGTTACGACCTACGCATTCCAGAACGGCTTGTTCTTCCTGCCGCCGCAAGTTCCGGCATTTATTTTGATGATTTGTTTGGTATTCTTCGCCTTTACCACCATTCTTGGTTGGGACTACTACGGCGAAAAGTGCTTGGAATATCTGACAAACCAAAACAAGCCGGCTGTGATCGGCTATCGAATTGCCTATATTCTGGCGGTTCTGATTGGTCCGTATTTGACCGTAGAAGCCGTTTGGAACATTGCCGATATCTTCAACGGTTTGATGGCATTCCCGAACTTGATTGCCCTGCTTGCGCTGGGCGGCGTGGTTGCCAAAGAAACAAAAGATTATCTCCGGCGGATGAAAGAAGATCCCCGGCTGCGATAACAAGTTTATTCCATAAAAAAATCACCTTGCACACAGCAGGGTGATTTTTTGTTTCCTATTTCTTTTTGAATAGACGCATCAAGCCGAACACCAATGCAGTTCCCGCAACCACAATGCCGGCTGTAATCAGAAAGTACAGCCAAATGGGACAGGTGGATGTGAGCATAATTGCGGTAGGTTCGTCTGCGCCGCCGATGATTATAACGTCGTTCATAGTGCTTCTCCTTAGTCTACGATGGTGTAAGAAAAATTTTCCATAATTAAGTTGGTGCCGTCGGTGATTTCCTCCGGCAGCAGCGCCCGTGCCATCAGAACGGTGTCGCTATCGGGCAGGTCGGTACGCTGCAAAATGGCATAATCTCCGTCGATTTTCAAAACGGTGTAAGGGATGGGTTCCATAGTGATTCCTCCACTTCTTTAGATGGTTTCATTATACACGCTCTCCGTCAAAAACGCAATGATTGACGAACTCTTTGGGGAATGCTACAATAAGAACAAATGAAACGAGGAAGTGTTACGATGAATTACGGCTATATTCGCGCCAAAACACCGGAAGAATACGACGAGATGGCAAAAGCACTTGCTGCCGAACATGCGATTGCGGCATTCTTCTCCGATGGAGAAAGCCAAGAGGAATTTCCTGCCGGCTTGACCGAGTTATTGGAAACCTTAGAGCCACGGGATGTTATCATTACCCAGTCCTGCACAGCGCTCAGCACCGATGAGGTGACCCTCCAGAAAATCATTGCGAAAATCCGCAAGAAAAAATGCGCGGTGCGCTTCTTGGATTTGACCAATCACGGCATGGAAAATCCTGCGCTCCGTGCGCTGAAAGCAAAGCAAACCCAACGCTGGTGTTAATCAGCCTATGAAAAAAAGCACCCATTGGGGTGCTTTTCTTATTTTCGGATATTGCGATATTTCTTCAAACCGTTTTTGGTATAGTAGCACATATTGACGGCAGCAGACAAGGGATTCAGTCCCACCGAACGATAGGTCTTATAGTTCATTTGGAAGGACTTCCACTTGTTACCGGACTTAGAATCACCCCGCAAACGATACAGAAGCAACGGCTCATTCAAGCCATATGCCACGGGAATCTCCCCTAAAATTCGCAGCCAAGCGTCAAAGTCCTCATGAATCTCGCCGGACTTCATGGGGTACCGTGCCATGAGCGAACGACGGATGATCACAGAGGAACAGGAAATTACATTTTGGTGTAGTAGCGTTTTGCGGTCTACGGTTTCCGGCACAGCCAATGTTCCTCGATAGCGCTGCCCGGTTTCATCTAAAAAGGCGGAACCGGTAAAGGCGAACTCCGCTTGCTTTGCATTGAGGAACGCCATCTGCCGACGGAGCTTGTGAATCGTCCACTGGTCATCGCTGTCCAAAAAGGCAACCCACTCCCCTGTTGCCAAAGAAACACCACGGTTGCGGGAATATGCCACGCCACGGTTTCTTTCGTTTTCATAAAGATGAATACGAGAATCTTGCTGTTCCAGCTTCCGCAGCAGCGATAACGTATTGTCGGAGGAGCCATCCTCAATCAGAAGAATCTCATCCGGCGGAAGCGTTTGGGATAACACAGAGCGCACCGTGTCCTCAATATAAGGCTGACAATTATAGCACGGAATGATAACACTAATGGTATCTTTCTTCTGCATTCATCAACTTCTCCTTTCAAAAAAATCCATCGCTGCTGCGATGGATCATCCGTTAACGGATTACGTTTTTTTCGTTTTGCCCTTCGTGAACACCTTCTCGTTTGATTACCTTGATAATGGTCAGCCAAAAAATCTTAATATCAAACCCAATCGAGGCATTGCGGGCGTACTCTCGGTCACGCATGACCTTTCCACGAATGGAAATTTCATCTCGACCGTTTACTTGCGCCCAACCGGTCAAGCCCGGCTTTAGTTCAAAAATACCATATTGCTCCCGCTTGCGAATCAACTCCACTTCTTTTGGGGTGCAGGGACGAGGCCCTACCAGGGTCATCTCGCCCTTAATGATATTAAATAGTTGGGGCAGCTCGTCCAAACTGCTTTTCCGCAGAACACGTCCTATCTTGGTAATGAACGCCTCCGGGTTTTCAAACAGATACGGCGGACAATCTTTTGGCGCCTCCGTAATCATCGTTCGGAATTTATAGCAATAAAAGGGAACTTGATCCTTGCCGATTCGCTTTTGCTTAAACAGCACAGGACCCTTGGAATCACACTTAATGATGATTGCAATGATGAGCATTGGAATCCCCAGTAAAATCAAGGCAATCAAAGAAAGTACAATATCCGCCCCTCGTTTGACGAATAGATAAAACTTACTGCGTGGTGGCAGCTTCCCTCCAACACCGCCGCCCCCCGGTGTCTGTGGTACTTGTTGCTTACTCATATTGTAACCTGCTTCCATAAGCGACCGGAGCTTCTCCGACGCTGAGCGTTGCCAATCATAGGATTGCAGTGCTTTTTCTCTTTTTAATTCTCCTAAAAAAACACTCTCTTTATATTACAATTTTCCTGCCTTATTGTCAATCTTTTTCCGTGGCATTCACACGTTCTTCACACTTTTCCGTATTTTTCTCCACAATCGAGGCATTGTTATTCATTTATTCACGGAATAAAAATACAAAATTCATTGAATTCCCTTAAACCTCTATGCTATAATCTACTAGGATCATTGGCGGGAATTTTTTCACCGCCGCAAAAGCACCCGTTTTGGGCAAATTTATTTGGAGTACGTTATGATAGACCTTCTGAAAAAGTACAAGGAACCGCTGCTGTATCTTGTGTTTGGTGGACTGACCACACTGGTGAACATTGCCGTTTACTTTGTGTGCGATCAATTTTGGCATTGGGGTACGGTTTGGAGTACGATTCTCGCTTGGATTCTTTCGGTGCTGTTTGCTTTTATTACAAACAAGCTCTTTGTATTTGAAAGCAAGAAGCGCACCGCAAAAACGTTACTCTGGGAAGCCGGCAGCTTTTTTGGTTGTCGGCTCTTCTCAGGCGTACTGGATCTGGGAATCATGTGGCTGACAGTAGATGTGTTCCACTGGAACAGTCTGCTTATGAAAATCATCTCCAATATATTGGTTATTATACTGAACTATATTTTCAGTAAATGGTTGATTTTTCGCAAAAAAACTTCGTAATCACGGAAAAGGAGGATGGAACGATGGACAGACTCGCCATTGTAGTGCCTTGCTATAATGAGGAGGAGGTGTTTCCGGAAACCGCCAAGCGGCTTACCGCCCTGCTGAAAGATTTGATTCAAAAAGGAAAAATTGCTGAGGACAGCTTTGCGCTGTTTGTAAACGACGGCAGTAAGGATAAGACTTGGCAGTTGATTGAAGCCGAATATCGACAGAATCCTTATGTGACCGGACTGAAGCTGGCAGGCAATGTGGGACACCAAAACGCTTTGTTGGCAGGTTTGATGACAGCCAAAGACCTGGGCGACATTACCGTTTCCATTGATGCGGATTTGCAGGACGATGTAAATGTGATCGAAGAGATGGTGGACAAGTACCACGAAGGCTTTGACATTGTTTACGGCGTTCGCAGTGAACGGGAAACCGATACCGCCTTCAAGCGCATTACTGCCCAAGGATTTTACAAGTTCATGCACTTGATGGGAGCAAAGTCTGTTTATAACCACGCAGACTTTCGCCTGATGAGCCGCCGCGCGGTGGAAGCCCTGTCCGGCTACAAAGAGCGCAATCTCTTTCTCCGTGGCTTAGTACCTCTGATCGGCTATAATACTACAAGCGTTTATTACAAGCGCAGCGAGCGGTTTGCCGGAGAGTCGAAATATCCCCTGAAAAAGATGCTTTCCTTTGCTTTTGACGGCATCACCTCTTTTTCTATTCGCCCCATCACGCTAATTGCCGCGCTGGGAGCGATTATCATTGCCTGCTGCATTGCCGCCGGTATCTACACCGTTATCTCTCTGTGCATAGGCGTTGCCGTACCGGGGTGGGCATCCATTATGTTGTCTATTTGGTTCTTGGGCGGCGTACAGCTCCTTTCCATCGGATTGATTGGACAATATATCGGAAAGGTTTACATGGAGGTAAAGGAACGCCCCCGTTATCACATTGAAACCCTGCTGACACACGACAACGCTCCGTTGCCGTAAAAATAGTACCGCCGGATGCTTCGGCGGTTTTTTCATGCAATTTGTTCATTTTTTCAAGAGCACTTTTGTATTTTTATCTCGAATACCAAGAAAAGCAAGTTTCCCAATCTCTTTTCTTGTCATGACTTGTTCATATTTTCTCAACCGAAGAAGTTGGACCCCTCTGCATTAGTTGACATTTTGAGGAAATCCTTGTATACTGAAATCGGTTATGTTTGAAAATAGCAGGATTCTGCTGTTTTTCGTTGGAAGAAGGTGCTGGAGATTCCATGAAAAATCCATCCTTTGCGGTGAAGCAATACGGAAAAATGGCAGTCCAACGGGGTATTCTCCCTGTGGTCTACAATCGGTATCGCCGCCGCCCCATTGATGAAAAGCTGGTGGTGTTTGCCGACAGCCATAATGATACGCTTCCCTTTCACATGACGCTGATGCGGCAGGAAATGGCACGCCGTGGGTATCGAATCAGTGAATGCACGGCGAACTTCGGCAAGTTGGGCGTTTCTGACCTAATGCGGGAAATGACGCGCTTTATGGAGTTGTACGCACAGGCGAAATATGTGATTCTGTGCGACTATTACCTGCCTGCCGCTTCTTGTGACAAGCGGCCGGAAACCAAGGTCTTGCAGCTTTGGCACGCCGGCGGCTGCCTGAAAAAATTCGGCTGCGATGCTGCGGAGGACATTCCGCCCATGTATCGGGGCAGCGTAACCAGGAACTTTGATTTGGTCACCGTCAGCGCACCCAAGTGTGTGCCTGCCTTTGCCAGCGCGCTGGGGCTTCCTGAACAGCGAGTGGAACCACTGGGCATCAGCCGCACCGACAGCTTTTTTGACGATACATTTTGTCAGGATTGTCGGGAAAGCTTTTACCGACGATACCCCCACTTGCAGGGAAAAAGGCTGATTCTCTGGGCGCCCACCTTCCGTGGCAATGCCGGCAATCCTACTATTGTGGGACGAGAAGCGGTGGAGCATCTGCAAAAACAGTTGGGTGAGAACTATCATGTTCTAATCAAGCTGCACCCTCACGCCGATGGAAAAGCCGGTGTTTCCAACTGCGAGATTTCTACCCATCGGCTGTTACCGGTAATTGATTTGTTGATTACCGACTTTTCTTCCATTTTGTTCGACTATAGCCTGTTCAATAAACCGGCGGTCTTATATGCGCCCGACTACGACGAGTACGTTCGAGGACGGGGATTTTATATGAACTTTGAAACCGATCTTCCCTATCCGATTGTAAAGTCGGAGCGGAATCTCTGCGATGCCGTTCGGCAAGCGCTGTTCTATCCCGATACAGAGGGACTGGAACGCTTCCGCCAAACCTTTATGGGAAGCTGCGATGGACAAGCAACCAAGCGCATTGCAGACAGAATCGAATCGCTGTAAGTAAAGGAGCGACAAACGATTGAAACGATTTTTCAATGATTTTAAAAAGTATGCCCGGTACATGAAGTATTCCACCAAAGCCGGGCTAAAGGCTGAGATTGCCAACAGCCATCTTAGCTGGATGTGGTGGTTCCTAGACCCGATTTGCTTTATGGCAATTTATACCTTTATTGCGGAGGTTGTTTTTGCACGGTCGGAACCGTATTTTCCGGTCTATGTCTTTATCGGTTTGACTGTGTGGAACTTCTTCAGCAAGGTT
>CAKSOB010000009.1 GCA_934476545.1 uncultured Eubacteriales bacterium
CAGGGTCGTTGGTTCGAGTCCAACTTGGGGAGCCACTTCTAAAAGATCATCCTTCTGGATGGTCTTTTTTCTTTTCTAAAACTTAAAAATACGCAGTAAAAAAGCTCCCCAACGGGAGCTTTTGGTTTAGTGGAATAAAAAATTCCATAGTAGTTGAAAGGCTAACAGAATTGCAAGAAAACCGAAATTAAAAAGGGAGAATTTCCCGATATACGCCCCAACCTTATTCGGATTGTGCTTGCAATATTCCCGAAATGTAATCAGGCTGGCAAGAGAAGCGATCAAAGTTCCCGTACCGCCAATGTTTACTCCAACCAGTAAGTCGGGATAATTGGTTGTGAATTGGGAGAGCAAAATAGCAGAGGGAACATTGCTGATCACTTGGCAGGACAGCACGCTGAACAGCAAGGTATTTTGCTCCAATAGGTAGGCAAAGATATCTCGAATCACATCAATCCTTGCCATGTTGCCCGCAAAAATAAAAAATGCAACAAAGGTAAATAATAGCGGATAGTCCACCATTTTTAGCGCCTTTCTGTCAAGGAACAGCAATGCAATCAGAATAATGATTAGGCCGATCCAGTAAGGAATCCCTCGAAATACGATGGCAATGGACAGTGCGAACAGCAGTAAATAAACAACGGTTCTCCAGGGAGATAAGGTAACCGGTTCATCCTCTAAAGAAAGCGGTTCCTTCCGAACAAAAATCAAACAGCATAGCGTGATGAGCGCTACCGCTACCAAGAATGGCGGCAGCATAATGCCCATGAATTCCAAGTTGGGAATATGAAACTTGGAGTACAAATATAGATTTTGCGGATTCCCGAAAGGCGTGAGCATTCCGCCTAAATTGGCGGCAATGTTCTGCATGATGAAGGTGAATGCCATGTATTTTTCCATGTGTGTGGTGGTCAACACAAAATAACCTAGCGGCAGAAACGTCAACAGTGCCATGTCGTTGGCAATGAGCATGGAGCCTAAGAAGGTAATGTACACCAGTGCCAGAATTGCCAGTCGCGCATTCCGAAAAAGCTGCACGATTTTCTTAGCTAGAATATAAAAGAATTGAATATTTTTCAACGCACACACTACCGCTAACACACAGAATAAGCAGGTCAGCGTCTTCCAGTCAAAATAGGATAAATAAGTTTCATCCGGCAAAACGATACAGCTTGTCACGATGGCGGCGGTAATAGCGATACAAAGTACCAAATTTTTTCGTATCCATCGAAGTGCAGTTATCGCTCCGGACTGCAATTTTTCCATGCGCATCCCTCCAATCCTTTTGATTATACCATAAAATTCATTCCCGCACAAAATGAAAAAGAAAACTCCTTAAAACACAAATCTATGGTTCAACGTTCTTAGCGTTATACCATGTTCTTCTGTTACTTGCATCTTGCTTTCGCAATGGATTTCCGGGGAAATGGAGAGCGCAAGTCTTTTTTTTTCTGTTTATCTTTGGTATACTAAGAAAAAACATCAGGAGGATCGTATGGGCTGTATTCATATTTATACCGGAGATGGAAAAGGGAAAACAACTGCTGCAATGGGCTTGGTACTGCGTTCCGTAGGCTGTGGAAATCGTCCGTTGGTGGTGCAGTTTCTCAAAGGCGGAAAAACAGGGGAACTGGATTCTCTTGCTCGTCTGAATGTGCCGGTGCTGCGCAATGGTCAGAACTATGGATTTTTCCGAACATTGAGCGAATCGGATCGAACTGCATTGTTATCAGAACAAAATGAAATGCTACAAAAAGTCCAAACTGCTTTGCAAAATAAAGTGTATGATTTGATCGTGTTGGATGAGATCATCGGTGCCTATCAACTGGGCGCAGTAGACCAAACGTTGGTGGAGAATTTGCTGAAGGCAGCACCCTATGAAGCGGAGCTTGTCCTCACCGGACGAAATGCGCCCCAGTGGATGAGAGAATCAGCAGACTATGTGACCGTGATGGAAAAGGAAAAACACCCCTTTGACTGTGGAATTTCTGCACGACGAGGCGTGGAATTTTAGGAGGCAATATGGCACGATTTTTTATAGAGGGAACTCCCGGAACAGAATACACCCTTACCGGTGAGGATGGCAGACATATCGCTCGCTCCTTGCGAATGCGAGTAGGAGAAACGTTAACACTCTGCGATGGATGTGGACAGGATTTCACCTGTGAAATCACAGCCATTTCCGGAGATAACGTAACGGTTTCCGTGTTACATCAGCAGGTAAATCCGGCAGAACCCACTCTGCAAGTAACGGTTTATCAGGGATTGCCGAAGTCCGATAAAATGGATTGGATTGCACAAAAGATTGTGGAGTCCGGTGCAGTGCGTTTGGTGCCGGTGATGACGACGCGCTGTATTTCTCGTCCGGATGGAAAAGCAGCGGAAAAGACCGTGCAGCGGTGGCAGAAGATTGCAGAGGAAGCGGCAAAGCAAAGCGGCAGAGGAATCATTCCGCAGGTAGCGCCCTTGACGGAGTTTGCAAAAGCAGTAGAGGAAGCCTCCCAACAAGGAGCGGTGTTCTTTTTTTATGAGGGTGGGGGCGATAGTCTGAAAACCTTGCTGCAAGAACCTGCCCAAACCGTATCTATTTTTATTGGGCCGGAAGGTGGCTTTGCAGAGTCGGAAGTGGAGCTTGCCAAAGCGCACGGAGCCAAAATCGCTTCCTTGGGACCTCGTATTTTCCGAACCGAAACAGCCCCGATTGCTGCCTTGTCTGCCATGATGGCACTGACCGATAATTTTTAGTGGAGAGAAAAAGGAGAGGCATCATGACACAAAAAAAAACGGCAGTGGTTACCGGCGGCAGCCGTGGAATTGGACGGGCAACCGTTATGGCTCTATTTGAAGAGGGCTGGAATGTAGTCATCAACTATCGCAGCAGCCAAAAAGAAGCAGAAGAATTAGCAGCATTATTGAATTGCCGAAAGGTTCGCAACCGTGCTGTTTCGGTGCAGGCAGATGTTTCTGATCTAAAGCAGGTAGAAGCCTTGTTTGCACAGGTGGATGAGCAATTTGGCAGGGTAGATTTATTGGTAAGCAATGCCGGAATTGCCCGACAAGAACTGTTTACCGATGTAACAGAGCAGCAATGGCGAGAGATGGTAGGGGTTCATTTGGACGGTGCCTTTTATTGTAGTCAGCAAGCGCTGCGGCGAATGATTTCCTGTCACAGTGGTAGAATTGTTTATATTTCCTCCATGTGGGGGCAGGTCGGCGCATCCTGCGAAGTGCCTTATTCTGCTGTTAAGGCGGCGCTGATCGGCATGACAAAAGGACTTGCCAAAGAGGTTGGACCCAGTAACATTACAGTAAACTGCATTTGTCCCGGTGTGATTGATACGGAGATGAACAGAAATCTCACCGAAGAAATTTTAGAAGAACTGCGAGAAGAAACCCCCTTATGCAAAATCGGAACACCGGAAGACATTGCCAATGCTGTCCTGTTTTTGGCAGGGGATACCTCCTCCTTTATCACCGGTCAGGTATTGGGTGTGAATGGCGGACTCGTCATTTAAAAATCTTTTTTGGGAGAAACGCCTTCGGGCGTTTTTCTTTTTTTAGGGTAGAAAATTGACTTTTTTCGGGAATGTGTTACAATGAAACCATATAACTGATTCAGAATCTAACCAAAATAGATAGAGGGTGTTCCATTGAAAACGAAGCTGAAAGCAGCGCTGATGAAAAAAATGCTTGTGGCGCAAAAGAAGCAAAATCCATTTCACGAAAAATTAGCGGAGTTATATCGCCTGCCGGAGGATGCACCGGCAAATTTTAACAACAGCTATTATTTTTCTGCCCACATGGTAGACGGCGAAAGCCTGTTCCTGCGGTTGGGACTGCGGAGCGACGGTTCCTGTGAGGTTTGGTGTGTGTATAAAAAGGGTGATATCTTTTTCCAGAATCCACAGACTGTGTATGAAAATGCTGCGGACTCTCCGCTTTCTGTAGCCTGCTTGGAATCCGGTAAACGGTGGGGTGTATCCTATCATGGTCCAATGACCGATTGCGGCAACGGACAAGAAGTGCATTGTGCGCTATCCTGCACCTTTACTGCAACCGATCCGATCTTTGACTTCACCTATCATATGAACCCAACCACTACGGCAGTGGCGATGGCACAGGAAAAGTGGAGCAAGGAACTGTTTGCGGAGATGCAGGAAAACAAGCAAACCCACTATGAACAGAACGGTCATTTGGAAGGCACACTGGCGTTGGGTGATCGAGAGATTTTGATTGACATGAACTGCGTTCGGGATCACTCCTTTGGCAAGCGGGACTGGAACTACATGAACAAGCACTACTGGCTGATGGCACTGGCAGAGAACGGCGACATGATCAACATTAGCATGGTCAGCTATCCGGCACTTCATCACTTAGATGCCGGCAACGTCATTCTCGGCGGCAAAACACTGAGCATTGTGCAGGTGATTCCCCACGGTGATTTTATCAATGATGGTAAGGGACCGAATACCTTCCACATTACTTGCATATTGGAAAATGGACGGAAGATTACCGTTTACGGCGAAAAGGAAACCGAGATTGTCTATCCTTTGGGGGACGGTTACACACTGCGAGAAGGTTTAGGCACCTATTCTATTGATGGCAGAAAAGCACGGGGTATTGTAGAATTTGGATTTAACCACGACAGAACACGGTGGTAAGGAGGGGTATCATGCGTTGCAAACCATTATTTAAAATTCCGGAAGAGCTGCTTCCGGAGGTAGGCGGTAAGGCAAGGGGCTTGTATCTGCTCAATCAGGCAGGCTTGCCGGTTTCCGACGGATTTATTCTTTACGATGTGCAGACTGAAGAGGATCTGCAAAAGGCATTGGAATACTATGAGCACAGCGATTTGTTTACCGTAGCAGTGCGTTCCTCTGCAAAAGGAGAGGATGGCGTTGACTTTTCCGGCGCAGGACAGTATGCAACTGTTTTGAACGTGACAAAGGATACCTTTGTGGATGCAGTAAAAACCTGCTTGGACTCCGTACATAGCGAAACCGCAAAATCTTATGGAGATGCGTTCCTTGCCACACCGGAGAATAAAATGACCGTTGTGGTGCAGTCTATGGTGGTAGCGGAAAAGTCCGGTGTTTGCTTCACAAAAGACCCGACTGCCCGAGAAGGCGGAATGCTGATTGAAGCCGTAACCGGATTTGGAGAATCTTTGGTAAGCGGTATGGCGACAGCAGAGCAGTATCGTCTGTCTGAGGATGGGCATTGGGATGCACCTTGCAATGAAACTTCCGTACTGACCGAGGAGCAGCGGCAGGCAGTGGCAATCGGTGCAGCCAAAGCCAGAGCGGCATTGGAAATGGAACTGGATTTAGAGTGGGCAATCAACAAGGCCGGAAAGTTGATTTGGCTTCAGGCTCGTCCGATTACCACGGAAGAAACCGCTACCGTTCATGAACTGGATACCAAGCGGAATTTGGACAATCATGTCATTACAACCTGCAATATCGGCGAGATGCTGCCGGGTGTAGTAACACCGCTGTCCCTGTCTACCAGTGTGTACGGTATCGACTGGGGAATACGGAAAATGTTAGTGGAAGTAGGCGTTTATCCTTCCATGGAGCGGATTCCCGAGTGGTCTTGTGTTGTATCCGTAGGCAATACCCTGTTTTTGGATTTGACTACCCTTTACAGTATGAGCAAGCGCATCATGGCTGCCGATAAGAGCAGCATGGAGCTGTCTATTTGCGGACGGATTCTGGAAGATGCTCCCGATACGGATTTCCCGGAAGCCAGTTTGCCAACAAAGCTGTCCAATGGGAAGAAGTACGGAAAATTCCTGCTTTCTGTAAAGAAGCAAAAAGCGGTGCTGGATACAATGGTTGAAACATTGCGCATCCTGCCGGTAGACGACCCGATGGAGTATTACCGTCGCATTGACGAGCAGCTTTATGTGATGAATGAAGCGCTGTTCTGTCACTACGCATCCTCCTCTTTCTCCGGTGCAATGAATAGTGCGCTGTATATGACGCTGGACAAAGAATATGAGGATAAGAGCGAACTGAAAGCAAAAATTGCAGGTGTATTGGAAAATATCGACGATATTGAAAGCGTAGATATTCTCCGATCCCTCCGCAAGATTGCCAGTGCGATCTTGTCCCGCAATCCTGACGCAGTAGAGTGGAGTGCCGAACAGATTGCCGACTATATCTATCAAGACGGCGGCGAAGCACAGTATGAGTACGACAACTTCCTGTTCCGTCACGGTCACCGTTCTATTCGAGAAGCAGAATTGCGGAGCAAGGCATGGAAGGACGACGAGCAATCTTTGATGGAGTATATCCGCATTGTAATTGCTTCCGGCGCTAAGGAAACCGAGTGCGACAGAGAACAGTGGAAGAAAAACAGAGATGCGTTGTTGGAGGGCAAGAAAACTTCCGCAAAGAAAACGCTATCCTTCTTGATTGACCAAGCCAGAAAAGGCGTTCGAGATCGTGAGTACACCAAGTCCGGTATTATTAAGGTAATTGATGTCTTTAAGCTGGCATACCGAGATTTGGCAGCCTTGCTGGTAGAGCGGAACCTGTTAGTAGATGAGGATTGCATCTTCTTCTTGACCCATGAAGAAATCGGCAAGCTGATTCGAGAGCAAGATTTGTCTCTCAATAAAAAGGCGCTGGCTCGCCGTCGTGTTATGATAGAGCAAAAGCAGTTTGTTTATCCGGAAATATCCATCGGTCGCCCACAGGCAATCACAGTGGAATCGGTTTCCAAAGGCAATGTATTCCAGGGTGTTCCGGTAAGTCGTGGTACCGCTGTGGGCAAAGCCCGTGTGGTACGCTCCGTAGGGGATGCAGAGCAGCTGCAAAAGGGAGAAATCATGATTTCCGGCTTTACCGATATTGGTTGGTCTCCTTATTATTGCATGATTAACGGCTTGGTTACCGAGGTCGGTTCTGCGTTGTCCCACGGCGCTGTGGTAGCACGAGAATACGCACTGCCTCTGGTTGTAAACCTGCCGAATATCACCTCCATTATCCATACCGGAGATTATGTTTCCGTCAACGGAACCACCGGTGAAGTGCAAATTTTGGACGAAGCAGAAGCAAAGACCAGAATGGCACAGATGTAAAAATAGAAAAAAGAACCCGTCGAGGAAACCTGTTATTGGTTTGCCCCGGCGGGTTTTCTTTATTGCAGTGGAGCAGAGTCGTTTTTTTGCTCCGTATTTGTTTTTTTATGATGTTTTTGCCGATACTTTTCTTTCTTTCGACCGAATACAATAATCAATGCCCGGATAATCACATATAAAATGATGAAATTTAAAATGGCAGTAATAAAGTCGATTTGCACCCCTTGGGGTTGAGAGGACAGCGCTTGCCAAATAAACAGTCGTCCACCTCGGGCAGTAAAGTGCACGGACAACCAAGAGAACGGAAATCCGTAAGTATATGTGGTGATGCTATGCCCAATGCTGCCCCGTACCGGGTAAATAAAAATCGGAAGTACAAAGAAAATTGCAGCAATCAGCAAGCAGCGTTTATTCAGCCAGTTCATGGTCCTCTCCTTTCTTTATGAAAATGAAATACAGAAATTACAGATGCCAAAGCGTATTGGAAACGTCACTTGCCATGTGGAATCCTTCTCGTGGCGAGAGGGATAGCGTATTCACTGCCGGACCGTCCGGCAGACAGGAGCGCTTAAATTGCTGTTGGAAAAAGCGGCGATAGAAGTTTTGGAGCCAGTGTTCTATAACAACATCCGGACAGACACCGTTGAAAGCAATTTTTGCAAGCCGCAAAATCTTTTTCGGGGAGAATCCGTTTTGCAATGCGTGATACAAAAAGAAGTCATGCAACTCGTAAGGGCCTACCAATTCTTCTGTTTTTTGCGCAATGTCTCCGTCTTTGGCAGGCAGCAATTCCGGGCTGACCGGAGTATCCAGAATATCTGCAAGAACAGCTTGCAGCGGTTTTTCCGCATGATTTGAAAGATGCTGAACAATATGTCGCATCAGCGTTTTGGGAATCGAACCGTTAATGCCGTACATAGACATATGGTCGCCATTATACGTTGCCCAACCCAATGCTAGTTCCGATAAATCTCCGGTACCGATGACCATGCCCCCCAGTTGATTGGCAACATCCATCAGGACTTGGGTACGCTCTCGTGCCTGCCCGTTTTCAAAGGTAATGTCCAGTTGCTCCATGGATTGTCCAATATCCACAAAGTGCTGGGCGACGGCTTTTCCAATGGGAATCTCTCGGAAGGATACGCCCAAGGCTTCTGCCAAAGATTGCGCATTGGACTTGGTACGTCCTGTTGTGCCAAAGCAAGGCATGGAGATTGCCAGAATTTCGCTGCGGTTTTTCCCCAGATTATCGTAGGTGCGAGCAGTAACCAACAGTGCCAAGGTGGAGTCCAGTCCACCGGACAATCCAATGACAGCGGTTTTGCAGTGGGTGTGGGTCAGCCGTTTTGCCAAACCGCTGCACTGCAAATCTAAAATGCGTTCCAGTCGTTGCGCCGTTGCTTCCGGAGTATCCGTTGGTAGGAACGGAGAAGGAGAAACGGAGCGGGTCAACGCTGTGTCCGATTGCTTCAGTGGAATGGCGATCGGAACGATTGGATGGAGTGGAACCGGAAATCCTTTTTTCCGTTGGTTTTGCAAAAGGTCAAAATCCACCTCGGAAACAGTCAATCCGACAGAGAACAGGTCGCCTTCTGCTAAAGTGACTCCGTTTTCCGCAATCAGACGATGACCGCCCCAAACCAAGTCGGTGGTAGATTCTCCGGGTCCTGCTTCTGCAGTCAGGTAGCCGCAGCAAAGACGGCGACTAAGGCTTTCCTGATCCTGCTTTCGCAGAGCGGCAGCATCTACCGTTTCCGGTGTAGCAGAGGGGTGCAGCATTAAGGTCACACCCTGCTCTGCTGTCAGCTTGGTTGCCGGGGAGAGTGGGTGCGTCCACTCGCTGCCGATTTCAATGCCCACGCGTGCATTGCCCAGTGTGGGAATGGAGAAGACAGCCTGATCGGAAGGTAGAAGCGGCACGGTTTGTCCGCAAAGAGAAATAGATTGCTCGCCGCGCAGCGGAGTAAATACTCGTTGCTCCAAAGCAGTAAGCTGTGTTTTTCCCACAACACCAAGAAGGGTTCCTTGATGAAACACTGCACAAGCATTGTAAATACCATGTCCTACACGAACAGGCAGCCCTACAACGCAAGCAATGTCCAAGGTTTTGGTTTGCGCTAACAGAGCGGACAGCGCCACTTCTGCACCATCCAAAAGCACGGTGCTGCGGAATAAATCTCCGCAGGTTGCGCCGGTAAGGCATAGCTCCGGAAATACAATGAGCTTACAGCCGAGGGTAGCGGATTCCGCAATTTGATTGAAAATGGCAGCTTCGTTGGTAGGGCAATCCGTTACCGCAATGGGTGGGGTTGCACTGCAAACGCTGAGAAATCCGTCTTGCATAGGACGTTCCTCCTTTTAAGATTGTACGGCATCCGGTAAAACTGTAATGGGTTTATCATACAGCTTTTCCGGATGGAATCGGTCACTGTTGTAGAAATGAAGATGACTGTGAATCTTTCGCAGTTGGGTTGAAAATCCTCGCAAGGAGCGTCGTGTTAAATGATATTTCAACAAGTAATAATCGCAGTAGAAATTGGTTTTTCTGCACAGTGCCCCAAAGGCTTTCTTGTGCGCAGTGTAATCTCCGTCCTGTTCTAACGAGATGCGAACCGAAGCAGCAGCCCGAATGAAATCGTTGATTTTTTTCGGGTTGGGTGTTTTTAAAATACTGGTTTTTCGCTGCACATAGTAATACAGCGGGCGATCAATCACCGCTACGGTGTTTGCCTGCCGAAACAGTTTGTGGGTGGTTGCCAAATCCTCAAATGCCATAGAAGGATAGGTGATGTTGTGCTCAGTAAACAGGGAGCGTTTATATAATTTATTCCAAGCATAGCTTTGCACCTGAAGGTCTTGCAGCAGCTTGGTGATTGCCTGTTCTCGGTTATAAACGCCATGGCAGCGGAAAGGATGCGCCACTCGTTTTTTCAAGTCTTCATAGTAATAGTAGCAGAAGCAGCAGGCAATTTCCGCATGATTGGAAACACAAGCGTCATATAATTCCTGCAAAAAGGTCGGCGCAATAAAATCATCGCTGTCCAAAAAGGAAATATATTCGCCGGTTGCGAGGGAAAGTCCGGTGTTTCGTGCGGCGGCAAGCCCTTGGTTTTCTTGATCTACCACAAGGAAGTTCGGATGGGTTTCTGCAAATTGATGCAGAATCTCCGAAGAGCGGTCGGTAGCGCCGTCATTCACCGCAATAACGGTAAAATCTTGAAAGGTTTGTCGGGCAATTGAAGCCAAACAGCGGGGCAGGTAGTCCTCTACGTTGTAAACCGGCAGGATCACAGTAATTTTTGGTGTGTCAGCCATGATGATTCTCCTTTGCACAGGTTGTTACTTCTATTGTACAAAGGTGCTGAAAGGATGTCAAGGAGCGGAAAAAGAAACCGCCCGAGGAAAACCGGGCGGCGGGAAAGGTTAGTTGTTTTGTTCGGTATCTTGTGCAATGGTAATGAGGTAAACGCAATCAAATTGCTTTAAAATGGAATCCTTGTCTTCCAGATTAGACCATTCATGGAATGGCTTCTCCGAGATGGTGGAGCTGTCCTCGCCACTCTTATAAGCGGTGTAGTACAACAGATGCTCCTTGCCGTCTGTAAGGCTGAAGTCGGATTCACCTACATCGGTAATGCGAATCATAGAGGTACCGTCTTGTACGGAAAAATAAGGGGTAGGATATACCATTCGTCCGCCGGGAGCGGCAATGGTCCAAACGTAGTCCAATCCGGAGCTGTTCACACCACTGACATAGAGTGCGTTATTGCCCTCTGCGCCTTGAACATTCCGCATTTCGGAATCGGATTTCTTCTCTCCCTTATGATAGGTGGTCAATTTTACAACAGCAGAAGTACCGTCGGTCGGCAGTGCAAAGCGAGCAGAAACATCTGCCATAGCACCGGCAACGGTGGTTTCTTCTTCGTTAAAATCGGCAGTGGTAACCGTAGGGTTGCTGCCGCAACCGGTCAGCGCTACGGCAGATACAGTCAGCATGGCTGCCAGCAGCAAAATCAATCTTTTTTTCATATATAAGTCCTCCCCTGATATTCTTTCCTTATTGTACCAAATTCTACAATGGAAAACAAGAACTGCATAAAATTTTAAAAAGAGAAAAAGCCACCGGATTGGGCGGCTTTTTCAGCAAAAAATCAGAATTTAGCTGTTGGTTTTTGTTCCCGGACCATAGCGGTAAATTGCACCGATGGCAGGGTAGTAACTGTCGGGCAAATCTTCTGTTTTGACGACGGTTCCGTTTTTGTAGAAAATCTTTTGTGCAGAAGCGGTTTGTCCCTCTCTGGCAGCACGATCGGTTTCGATCTCGCCTTTTTTCAACGAGCTATCCAGTTCATATATAGAGCTCGGAACGTCCAGTGTACCGGTTTGTTCGGAGGTGACTTCAATTTCGTCATACTCGGAGGATTGATCGCCGTAGATGGTGACGGTCAGTCGAGTGCCGCTCATACTGCACTGGAGATAAACCGGATAATCTGTGTCGTTGCGGAATTGAAAATCTTGGCTGCCATAGTCTACGGCAGCGTCTTGTCCAATGGGGACATAAGAGGATGGCCACATATGATTGTGCCGTTCCACAATGGTCAGGTTGGCGCGAATGACCGCGCCGTAAATGGTAGTGCTGGCTTGGCAAATACCGCCGCCGTAGGAATCCTCCAATTTGCCATTGACGATTGCGCCTGCCGGGACAAAGCCTCTGGAACCGTTGGTGCTGTCACCTAAGGTGTCGTTAAAGGAAAATGTTTCTCCCGGCTGCAAAACGGTGCCGTTGCAGTATTGCAGCGCCAATTTCATATTTTTGTTTCCGTTTTCATTGTTGGTAGAGGTGGTGGAGAAGGTCGCCAGCTTTTTCATAACGCCTGCATAGTCGTCCTTATCCTTTTCCGGCTTTACAACCTCATATTCAATGGTTGCCGTTACATCGTGGCTGTTCTCCAGACCGGTTTCTACGGCTTCAATCAATTTCTTACGGTCAATCTTTCTGCCGTCTTTTCCGTCGGAGAATGTGAATTTCTTTCCATTGTAGGAGAGGATGGTCGGCTCTACCGGATCAATGTCCAGCTTGTCTGCCAGTTCATTCAGCTTTTGCTCCAAGGATTGTTTATTGATGGATTGTCCTGCGCCAAACTCCCGTGGCTTTTTTGACAATAAGTATTTTTTCTCGTAATATTCTTTGGCGGTGCCATCATACAAGAAATGATATGCTGCATTTACAGCGCCTTCGTAATCGGAATCAATGGTGAAATCCGCTTCGGTAAAGGTATAGGATTCGTCGTCCATTGTCAAGGTAACGGAAAACGGTTCCGGTGTCTGCGTGCCACGGGAAAGAATTGCCAGCGCCTGTTCTTTGGTGCGTCCTTCCATATCGACACCACAGATAATGATCCCCTTGCAAAAGGTGGTATCGGTAACAACGGACAGATCTGCTGCAACGGTATCGTCCGCTTGGGAAAACCAGTCGCAGCCGGACAGCGATGTTAGCAGCAGGGCTGCCGAGAGGATCGCTGTAAGATATTTCACACGCTTTTGCATGATGATCCTCCTTCGTGTTTTTGATGATACTTTCATTATAGTGCTTTAAAAGAGCAATGTAAAGAGATGTGACAGTTTCGCAATGAAGTTTTCACATTGCAATAAAATTCTTTCGGGGAATCAGAGAAATATCCTGAGGGGTCGTGCAAAATCCATCGGAATATGATACAATAAAAAAAGATTACAACGCTGAATCAAAATGGTGCCATGGGATTTGAAAATCGGTTTGGGAGGAAGACTTTATGCGAATTTTGATTTTTACCGCAGCAACCGGCGGCGGACACAAACGGACTTCAAAAGCAATGGAGGATTACTTTTTGCGCCATATTCCCGGCGCAGAGGTGCGAATTGTGGATGCCATCAAAGAAGTGAATAAGATGGTAGACAAGACCATTTGCGGTAGCTATGAATTTATGGCGATGCGTGCGCCAAAGCTGTACGGCGTGATTTATGATTCCACCCAAAAAGAAGGATTGGACATCAGCAAGCCGCTGTCTGCCATTGCTTGCCGCAAGCTGTTGCCGGTCATTACAGAATTTGATCCGGACGTGATCATTACAACACACCCCTTTGCAGGGGAGATGGTTTCTCACTTAAAGAGCCGTCGAAAAATCGACAAGCCGCTGATCTCCATTATGACGGACTACGGACCGCACCGCAGCTATCTTGCCAAAAGTGTAGATGCATTCATCGTTCCTGCGCCGGAGTGCGTGGAACCGATGGTACAGATGGGCGTACAGCGGAAAAAAATTCATCCGTTCGGCATCCCGGTATTTGATGTGTTTCATCCGGTACAGTCGGAAGAAATTCCTGCCCTGCGGGAGCAGCTGGGACTGCAAACAGACCCGAATTTGCCAACCATTTTATTGATGGCAGGCAGCTTTGGCGTGACCAATATTTTGGGGATTTACAAATCTCTTATGGCATTGGAAGAAGCCTTCCAGCTTGTCATCATTACAGGGCGCAACCAAAAGCTGTACGATGCCTTTGAGCAGGAAATTGTAGACGCGCCGAAGCCGGTTTTCTTGGTATTCTTTACCGATGTGGTGCAAAACTATATGCAGTGCAGCGATATGATTATCACGAAGCCCGGTGGACTGACCATTTCGGAAGCCATTGCCTGTGACCTGCCGATGGTGCTGTTCAATGCCATCCCCGGACAGGAAGAGGATAATGCAGAGTTCTTGGTAAACCGTGGTATGGCGGTGCGCATCGGGAAAAATCAAAACGGTGCAGAAGTCATTCAACGACTGCTCCACTATCCGGAAAAGCTGGATATGATGAAAAAATCCGTCCATGCATTCGATACCTCCAAGAGCCGTGTAAATCTTTGCGGTTTGGTGGTATCCATGGCACAGGGCTATCAGGAAAAGCGCCAACAAAAGAAAAAATCCGGCGGACAAATTTATTTGGACAACAGTGCTACCACAAAGGTTTGCGAAGAAGCAGCGGAGAAAATGGTAGACATGATGGTGCGGTGTTACGGCAATCCGTCCTCCATTCATCAAATGGGCTTTGAAGCAGAGCAAGAGATGGAAGCCGCCAGAGAAACCATCGCCAAATATATCGGCGCAAAACCAGGAGAAATTACCTTTACCTCCTGCGGAACGGAAGCCAATAACTTAGCAATTTTCGGCGCAGTACAGGCACGCCGTCACAGCGGCAATCGTGTGGTAACAACTGCCATTGAACACCCATCGGTATTGCAGTGTATGTACCAGTTGGAAAAGCGTGGCTACGAAGTGGTTCGGTTGCAGCCGGATCATACCGGACATATTTCCGAGGAGGAGCTAAGCGAAGCCATCAACGACAAAACCGTATTGGTCAGCATGATGTTGGTGAATAATGAAGTCGGAACCATTCAGCCGATTGAAACGGCGGCAAAAATCATTGCACGGAAAAAGTCACCGGCTATTCTCCATGTGGATGCGGTGCAGGCATTCGGAAAGCTGCCCATTAAAGTAAAGCGAATGAAAATCGGATTGTTGACCATGAGCGGGCATAAAATCCACGGACCAAAGGGGGTCGGCGCGCTGTATATTGCCGACGGATTGCGCTTGAAGCCGTTGCTGTACGGCGGCGGTCAAGAAAGAGGACTGCGCTCCGGTACGGAAGCAGTGCCGGCAATTTGCGGATTCGGCGCAGCGGTCAAAGCATTGCCGGAAATCGAAGATTCTCTGGCACAACTGCAAGCGCTTAGCGACTACTGCCGAGAAAAGCTGTCTGAAATTCCGGGCGTTGTACTGAACTCTCCGCCGGATGCGCTGCCTTATATCGTTAACTTTTCAACCATGTCCATTCGTTCGGAAACCATGATTCATTTCTTGGCAGAGCGGAACATTTCCGTGTCCGGCGGGTCGGCTTGCTCCGGCGGAAAAGAAAGCCATGTGCTGACCGCAATGGGACTGAGCCGAAAGGCAATCCTGACCTCGATTCGTGTCAGCTTTTGCCATAATTCTACCACGCATGACGTAGATGTGTTCGTAGAGGCGGTAGCTGACGGCATGAAGAAGCTGGCAAGCGGCAAACTTTAAAAGAATTTTATAAAATAAACTTTCAGATAAAACTTAACGAAAAACGGAGAAAAACCTTTATGAATGAAATGCTGTTAATTAAATTGGGCGAAATCGTCCTCAAGGGCTTGAACCGCAAGAGCTTTGAAGCGGTGTTGCTGAAAACCATTCGGTATCGTTTGGCAGACGCAGGCGATTTTGAAGTTCGGATCGCTCAGTCTACCATTTATATTATCCCGCAAAATGAAAGCGCAGACTTGGATGAAGCAGAGCAGAGAATCGGAAAGATTTTTGGTATTGTGGCATATTCCAAGGCAATCATGACAGAAAAAACCTTGGAGTCGGTGCAAAAGGCAGCGGCAGACTACCTGTGCGATGAGTTGGAAAGTGCGCAGACCTTTAAGGTAGAAACACGCCGTTCCGATAAGAAATTCCCAATGCAATCTCCGGAAATCTCCATGATGGTAGGTGGCTATCTGTTGGAGCAATTCCCGCACCTCACCGTAGACGTTCATAATCCGGATGTAGTAGTTCATGTGGAAATTCGAGATTTTGCAGCGTTTGTGCATGGCAGCCCTCTGCCGGGCGCAGGTGGGATTCCGGTAGGAACCGGCGGACGTGCCGCAATTTTGATTAGCGGCGGCTTGGATAGCCCTGTTGCAGCTTGGATGATGGCAAAGCGTGGTGTGGAGCTGATGGCGATTCACTTTGCAAGCCCGCCATACACCAGCCCAAGAGCCGAGGAAAAGGTGCATCGCTTGCTGGAAAAGGTGAGCCAGTACAGCGGTCGGATGCGCTTGTTTACCGTTCACTTTACAGAGATTCAAGAGCAAATTCGAGAGAAGTGTCCGGAGGAGCTGTTCACCATTTTAATGCGTCGCTTCATGATGCGGATTGCGGAAGGCATTGCTCGTCGAGAGGGCTGCGGCGCTCTGATTACCGGCGAGAGTTTGGGTCAGGTTGCCAGCCAGACCATGCAGGCAATCGGTTGTACCGATGAAGTGGCAACCATTCCGGTATTCCGTCCGTTGATTGGTATGGATAAGACAGAGATTGTTTCCATCGCGCGGAAGATTGACACTTTTGAAACTTCCATTGAGCCGTTTGAGGATTGCTGCACCGTCTTTACACCAAAGCATCCTCGTACCCGTCCGGACTTGAAATTCGTTCGCATTGCAGAAGAAGCTCTGGACGTAGAGGGTTTGGTAGAAAAGTGCGTGAAGGAAACCCACTATATTAAAATCGGTTATAAAGAGCAAAATTAAACGAACTTCTAGAAGTTCTATATATTATATAAGGAAAAGGCAGAAAGGAACGGATTGCAATGAAGGCGGAAATTATCTCGGTTGGAACAGAACTGCTGTTAGGAGATGTGGTGAATACCGACACGACCATCGTAGCAAAAGCGTTGGCGAATATCGGAGTCTCCATGCAATATGCTTGCACCGTAGGGGATAATCCTCAGCGATTGGAGCAGGCGCTGCGGGAAAGTCTTTCTCGCTGTGACTTGGTCATCACAACCGGCGGACTGGGTCCTACGGAGGATGATTTGACCAAGGAAACCATTGCCAAGGTAGCGGGAAAATCCTTGGTGGAGGATGAGAGCAGCTTGCAGCGCATTGTGTCCTATTTCCGTGGACGCACTTGCAGTGAAAATCAATATAAGCAAGCATTTTTACCGGAGGGCTGCGTGGTGCTGCCCAACAATGAAGGAACTGCGCCGGGCTGTGTTTGTACCACACCGGCAGGAAAACGCATTGCCATGCTGCCGGGACCGCCATCGGAATTGCGACCCATGTTGGAAACGTATCTGATTCCCTATCTGCGGGGCGACGATAAAACGGTAATCCTCTCTCGAAACATCCATGTATTTGGGAAAGGAGAGGGTGCCGTCGCTCAGGAGATTGCTGCTTATGTAAACGGAGAAAATCCCACTGTGGCAACCTATGCAAAAGATGGTGAGATATATGTCCGTGTTACCGCAAAGGCAGACACGATTCAACAGGCGGAGCAGCTTTGTCAACCGATGGTAGATCGTTTGTGCAAAATCATCGGAGAGGACGTATATACCACGGAATATGATTCCTTAGAAGAAACCGTTCTGCATTTGCTGCAAGAGCAGGGCAAGACCATCGCTACAGCAGAATCTTGTACCGGTGGACTGATTGCCAAGCGGATTACTGATCTGCCCGGATCTTCTGCGGTGTTTGAAATGGGTGCGGTGACCTATTCCAATCGCATTAAAACCCTGCTCATTGATGTGCCGGAGGAACTGCTCAACACCTATGGCGCTGTCAGCGAGCAAGTGGCTCGTGCGATGGCGGAGGGGGTGCAGCGCCGTTCCGGAAGTCATTTGGGGATTGGCGTGACGGGCATTGCAGGACCTGACGGCGGTTCCAAAGAAAAACCGGTGGGACTGGTGTATGTTTCATTGTCCGACGGAACACAAACTTGGGTCAAGCGCTTGGAGCCCTTTCCCGTGCCTCGTCATCGGAGCTTTTATCGTTGGAGAGCTGCCTCGGAAGCCTTGAATATGGCTCGCCGGTATCTTACCGGACTCTCTGTTTTATAATAGCGTTACCTGTGCATTTTTTAGGAATTTTTGCAGGAATCCCTGTTGTTTTAAGGGGATTTGTCAGAAGGTATTGACATTTGTTACCGAACTGGCTATGCTATAAAGATAAATACGCTGTTTTAAGCGAGGATCAATATAGAAAACTCCGGCAGGTTTGCACGGAGAAAAGAGGTTTTTATGGGGAATCATCACGTAAAACACCGAGGCAGCTTTACGGGCGGCATCGGGTTTGTATTAGCTGCGGCAGGCAGTGCCGTGGGACTGGGGAACCTCTGGAGGTTTCCTTATCTGGCGGCACAGTATGGCGGCGGTATCTTCATTTTATGCTACATCGTTGTTGCGCTGACCTTTGGATTTGCATTGATGGCAACCGAAATTGCCATTGGACGCAAAACAGGGAAAAGCCCCTTGATGGCATATGGACAAATCAATAAAAAGTTTGGGTTTGTCGGATTTCTTGCGGCGTTGGTGCCAATGATTATTCTGCCGTATTACGGAATCATCGGCGGATGGGTAATCAAATACATGGTTGCCTTTGTCATTGGTGGCGGAAGCACTGCCGCATCAGATGGTTACTTTGGAGGATTTATCGGAGAAACATGGTCACCGTTAATCTTCTTTGGTATCTTCCTAGGCTTGACAATGGCCATTATTTTATTGGGCGTTGACAAGGGTATTGAAAAAATCAGTAAATTTTTGATGCCGATTCTGTTATTGCTTTGCATCGGAATTTCAATTTACATTATGACCATTCCCGGCGCAATGGATGGCTTGAAATACTATCTCCTGCCGGACTTTACAAAGTTTTCCTTTACCACGGTTTGTGCCGCTACCGGACAAGCGTTCTTTTCTATGAGTCTTGCCATGGGTATTATGGTGGCGTACGGCTCTTATGCAAAGCCGGAAACCAACCTGTGCAAATCTGTTAATCAAATCGAAATTTTCGATACGGTGATTGCAATTCTTGCCGGCTTGATGGTAGTTCCTGCCGTATATGTTTTCAGTGGCGAGGAAGGCACTCACTCCAGTGGCCCAGGCTTGATGTTCCAAACCCTGCCAAAGGTATTTGACCAAATGCCGGGCGGCTGGATTATCGGCGCACTGTTCTTCATCATGGTGTTCTTTGCAGCGCTGACCAGTTCCATCTCCATTATGGAAGCCGTCGTTTCCTCCATTATGGACAAGTTCAAGGTAAAACGATGGATCGCAGTTTTAATTGTAACCGGAATTGCGATTGCAGCAGGTATCCCGATTTCACTGGGCTTCGGTGTTTGGTCCAACTTTACCATTTTGGGTATGGACTTGCTCACCTTCTTTGACTACCTGAGCAACAGTTTGCTGATGCCGATTGTAGCGCTGCTGACCTGTATCCTGATCGGTTGGGTTGTGGGACCGAATTATATCACTACAGAACTGACCCGAAACGGTGAGCGGTTGCTGCGAAAGCCAATGTATAATGTCATCATCAAGTACATCGCTCCGGTTCTCTTGGCTGTGATTTTGGTCTTCTATTCCTTGGCACAGTTCGGGATTGTAACCATGTAATTTTTATCAAAACCGTTCCGCTTGGAGCGGTTTTTTCATTGGAAAGAAAACGGGATTGCTATTCTGTGGGGAACAGGCTATAATAGGGAAATATAGGCTGTCGAACAATGACAAGGAAATAAGAATGATTTCAGGATTCTTATTTGGAGGAAATATGGTAAAAAAGTGGATTCATTATTTTTCAAAAGGAGAATGGATGCTATGGCTTGGCTCTTTAGTATTGATTCTGGCATCCTTTTTTGTGTTTGACCGAGCAGACTATTTAACACTGGCGGCTTCCTTGGTAGGTGCAACTTCCTTGATCTTCAACGCCAAGGGAAACCCGTTGGGGCAAGGCTTTGGCATCGTGTTTAGTATTTTATACGGCATTATTTCCTTTAAGAGCGCCTATTACGGAGAAATGATAACGTTCTTGGGAATGACGATGCCCATGGCGGTGTTCTCTCTGATTTCTTGGCTACGGAATCCTTACCACGGCAATAAGGCAGAGGTTCGGGTGCGGCATCTGACAAAGATGGATGTGATACTGTTGATTTTATTGACGGTAGTGGTGACGGTTGCGTTCTACTTTATTTTGGGAGCGCTCAATACAGCAAACCTGATTGTCAGCACCATTTCGGTTTCGACCAGTTTTGCGGCGGTATTCCTTACTTTCCGTAGAAGCTCCTTCTATGCGTTGGGATATGCTCTCAACGATATTGTGTTGATTACGTTGTGGGGAATGTCTGCGGCGACAGGGCAGTCCTCTCCATCGGTGATTATTTGCTTTGTGGTGTTCCTGCTCAATGACCTGTACGGTTTTTGGAACTGGCAAAGAATCCATAAACGCCAAAAAAGCAAGTCAGGACATGCTGTCTAAACAAAAGGCGCCCTACCAATCGGTAAGGTGCTTTTTTATCGGTCATTTTCATATGAAAAAACACCACCGATTTTACCGGTGGTGTTTCTAAATTTGGAGCGGAAGACGGGAATCGAACCCGCGTGTTCAGCTTGGGAAGCTGACATTCTACCATTGAACTACTCCCGCAAATTCTAATATTTATTATAGCATAGCCAGGGAGAAAGCGCAAGGGGAAAAGCGGTCGAATTGCCATGGAGAAGAAGGAGAATGATATATTTTCGATGTAAAAAATCACAGCTGGTTTTTGTGGAATTTTAAAAATCCATGGTTGTTCTCCCCACATTCTGAACATTTTCAACAGAGTTATCAACAAGTTTTTCGAAAAAACAAGCCCATATCCATGGGGAAATCTAAGGTTTTTGTTGAAAACTTGAAAATCTTTTCAAAGTTATGAACAAACCAAAACGAAATTTTTAAGAAGATTCCGAAGCGAGATTTCTCTGAAAAATTGCTTTAAAAAGTATACTTTTCTTTTTGACAAAGATGTGCTATACTGAACGTATTCCAAACGACAGGAGGCGGAACGCTTATGAAACGGAAGTCTATTTTGATTTTTGCGGCGACCCTGACACTTGTTGCCGGGGCGCTGCTGACCGGCTGCTCGGAGCAGTCTGCATCGTCTGAACCGACGACCTCTGTAACGGAATCGCAAACAGAAACCGGTGTGCTAGGAACTTGGACGCTCAAGGAGGAAACCATCGGGGAGGAGTCCATTGATCTTTCCGATACGGAATCGGTTTATGTGTTTGAACAAGACGGAACCTTTACCATGCTGATGAACGGCGAGGAACTAGGCAGTGGTACTTATACAATGGAAGGCGATACGGTCACCATTGATTTGGACGGAGCTAAAACAGAACTGACATTGGATGGCGATACGCTGCGCATGGATACCGAAACACCGGATGGTAGAGCAGTGATGCTTTACCAACGGGCAAAACAATGACGAAACAAAACGGCAGTCTGCGGACTGTCGTTTTTGCATATTGCGTCCTCTTGCCGCATAGGTGTGGTACAGGAGGTGGCAAAATGGTTATGATGACGATGAAGGCAAAATTGAAGTGGGTGATTTTGATTGCGTTAACCGCCGTGAGCGCCGCCATCGTGGCGGTTGTGATTTTTCATGGAGTACGAGGGGAAGAATGGGCGGTGGTGTCTGGTGTGAACTACCGATTGAATGCAAAAAACGAGGAAGAACGGCTTGCCTTTTTAGAACAGTTTGGTTGGACGGTGGAGGAAGAGCCGGTAGAAGTGGGAGAGGTCGTGATTCCCGCAGAATGGAATGAGGTATATACTAAGTACAATCAGTTGCAGCAGGAGCAAGGTTTAGATTTGACCAAGTATGGCGGAAAAACCTGCAAGCGGTGGGTGTATCAAGTGCTGAATTATCCTCGAAAAGAGGAGACCGTTTATGCAACGCTGCTGATTTATAATGGAAAGGTGATCGCAGGGGACATCAGTTCCGCCGAACTGGATGGATTTATGGCAACCTTTTTGGGAGAACACGGACTGATGGCAGAGGAAGAAACAATGACCTCTGCACAAGAAACAACGGCACTTCCTTTTGACGCATATCCAACTGATTGAGCAGGTACAACAGATGGCGAAAGCTGTCTGTTTTTTTATGACATCGTTGCAGGGTGGGCTTTCCCAAAAGGAAAGAACATGGTATACTGAAAAGAAAAAGAAAGGCGGTCGCATATGGAACGGTTGGATAAGGTATTATCTTCGCAAAATGTGGGGAGTCGAAAAGAAATCGGCATGATGGCAAAAAAGGGACGCATTACCGTGAATGGGGTAGTTGTGAAAAAAGCAGATCAAAAGGTCGATCCGGAGCAGGATGTAATTGCGGTAGACGGTGTGGAAATTACCTTTCAGCGGTTCGTCTATTATATGATGCACAAGCCGGCAGGCGTACTCAGCGCAGCACGGGACAGTCGAGCGGAAACCGTAGTGGATTTGTTGCCGCCGGAGATGGTGCGACGGGATTTATTTCCGGCAGGCAGATTGGATAAGGATACGGAAGGCTTGTTGATTCTGACCGACGATGGTGATTTTGCACACCGAATGCTTTCGCCCAAAAAGCAGATATACAAGGAATATCACGCCAGACTGGATCATCCGGTGGGAGAAGCGGATATTGAACTGTTTGCAAAAGGGTTAGAATTGTCCGACATGACTTGCTTGCCGGCGAAGCTGCGAATTTTGGAAGATGGAGCAGAACCGCTTGTTTCCATAGAAATTTGCGAGGGAAAATTCCACCAAGTAAAGCGGATGTTTGCGGCAAGAGGCTGCACAGTAACGTATTTAAAGCGGGTACGAATCGGCTCTCTGTGGCTGGATGAAACCTTAGAAAAAGGACAGACGAGAGCGCTGACCGAAGCAGAGCGGAAACAAATCTTTGCATAAGAAAGAAAATGTGATAAAACAGCGCAAATGTTGACGATTTTTGTCCGGAACAGGCGGGGGGGAATTTAGGTGGGTAAATATGAATATTTTGTAAAAAAAGAGGAGATTTTCAGAAAAATTCTGAAAATCTTACTTTTTGTATTGCAATAGTTACAAATTTTGTGTAAAATAAATAGCATAGATGATGGCAAAAAAGACAAGGTGACCAAAGCCCGATGGGATTTGCTGTGAATATTGTCGTTGCTTTTTCTGGTATCCTCGGGAATACCCAAAATATGAGAATAAGTGAGGGAATACTATGTCGAATAGATTATTTCAAGGTGTGATCCATCAAATGAGAGATGCCATCGACCGCACCATCGGTGTGATTGATGAAACTTCTGTAATTATTGCTTGCAGTGAATTAGGGCGTATTGGAGAAGTCAACGAGAGCATTACTGCCGAAACAATGGCTTCTGCCGGAACCTTTACAATCAACGGCTATACTTACAAATCTTTCGGAAATCATCCGACACCGGAATATGCGGTGTTTGTTTCCGGCAGTGACAGCGAGGCGGTAAAGTATGCAAACCTGTTGGCAATTTCCCTTGGTAGCATTAAACAGTACTACGATGAAAAGTACGACCGCAGCAACTTTATTAAAAATGTTATCTTGGACAACATTCTGCCCGGCGATATTTATCTCAAGGCAAGAGAACTGCACTTCAACTCCGATGCATCCCACGTCTGTATGCTGGTGAAGATCACCAATAAGACCGATGTATCCGCTTATGATGTGATTCAGAACCTGTTCCCGGATAAGAATAAAGATTTTGTCATCAATATCAACGAAACCGATATTGCTTTGATTAAAGAAATTCGCAGCGATATTGACCAAAAGGATTTGGACAAGCTGGCAGGCTCTATTGTAGATACGCTGACCAGTGAGTTCTATACTCGCTGCATGGTAGGCATCGGTACGATCGTTACCGGCATTAAAGATTTGGCACGGTCCTTTAAAGAGGCACAGGTGGCAATGGAAGTCGGCAAGGTGTTCGATACCGAAAAAACCATTGTCAGCTATGACAACTTGGGCATCGCCCGTTTGATTTACCAGCTTCCTACTACATTGTGTGAAATGTTCCTGAAGGAAGTTTTTAAGCGTGGTTCCATTGAATCTTTGGATCATGAAACCCTGTTTACCATTCAACGTTTTTTTGAGAATAACCTGAACGTATCGGAAACTTCCCGAAAACTGTTCGTCCACCGGAACACCTTGGTCTACCGTTTGGAGAAGATCAAGAAGATCACCGGACTGGATTTGAGAGAATTTGAGGATGCTATCGTATTTAAGGTAGCACTGATGGTTAAAAAATACTTGTCCTCAAATCCTGTGAAATTCTAGGCAGAATGCACAAATTCTCTGAAAAGATATGGATATGGTAACAATTACATTACAGAATATTCATTTTTAATTCGTTTAGAGAATTATAAGGGCAATACCCATTTGGTATCATAAAAGGAGAGATACCAATGGGTATTGTTCATTTTGTCAGAGAAAACGAACGATTTCTTGAAATTTCTCAGCCGCTTTTGGGCGGTGTACACAACAAACCGATAAGACGAAGATACTAACGAAAGATTTGGAGAGATTTGCTTGATTCAATTTAAGAACGTTTCAAAGACCTATCCCAACGGAACACAGGCTTTGAAAAATGTCAGTCTGCAAGTTGATGACGGTGAATTTGTCTTTATTGTCGGCTCTTCCGGCGCAGGTAAGAGTACGTTCCTCAAAATGATTATGTGTGAGGAGCAAGCCGATGAAGGCGAAATCATCGTAAATGGCACAAACCTTTCTCGGATGCGGAAAAAGAAAATTCCCTATCTCCGCCGTTCCATGGGAATTGTGTTTCAGGACTTCCGACTGATTCAGCATATGACAGTGTATGAGAATGTGGCATTTGCCATGCACGTCATTGGCGCATCGGACAAAGTGATCCGCAAGCGGGTGCCTTATGTATTGGGCATGGTGGGCTTGCAGGAAAAAATGAAATGTAAGCCGGCGGAGCTATCCGGCGGTGAGCAGCAGCGTGTGGGTTTGGCTCGTGCCTTGGTAAACAACCCAACCATGATTGTTGCCGATGAGCCTACGGGTAACATTGACCCGGAGCTGTCCTTTGAAATTGTGGATTTGCTTCGGGAAATTAACAAGCGTGGCACCACCGTCTTGATGGTTACCCACGAGCATAACTTGGTAAAGCACTTCGCACAGCGAATTGTGGAGATTCAAAACGGCAGCGTCGTAGCGGACACAGCGTCTATGCATGATGACATCAAGGCGCAGCCGGAGGAGGTGCTGTATGAACGGTAGTAGTTTGAAATACCTGTTGAAGGAAGGCTTCAAAAATATTTGGAGTAACCGAATGATGTCCTTGGCTTCGGTGGCAGTATTGATTTGCTGCTTGGTGCTGACCGGTGCGGCAGTGTTGCTTTCCATGAATGTGAGTCACGCCATGAAGTCTATTGAGGACACCAACTCGGTGCAGGTATATTTGGAAGATGACCTCTCTACCTTGCAGGCGGTTGCACTGGGAGAGGAAATTAAGAAGCTGGACAACGTTGCTACCTGCGTTTTTGTACCGAAGGATGAAGCCATCCAACGGTATGTGGAAATGCTGGACGGCGAGGGCGATATTCTGGCAGGCTTGACCGGCGAGGATAACCCACTGCCCAATGCATATCGGGTTTCTTTTAACGACCTGAGCATTTACAAGCAAACAGCAGAGCAAATTAAAGCCATTGACGGCGTTATGCGAATCAATGACTATTCCAGCATTGCCAATACGCTGACCACCATGGACCGCTTCATTGTATACGGCGGTATCGCAGCGGTAGCGTTCTTGGCGGTCGTATCTATGCTGATCATCACGAACACCATTCGTGTTACCATGCACTCCCGCCAGTTGGAGATCAGCATTATGAAATCTGTGGGTGCAACCAATGCCTTTATCCGGTTGCCATTCTTCATCGAAGCAATGGTTCTGGGTTTATTCTCCGGCGGATGTGCTTGTGCCATCATTCTTCCGGTTTATGAGGCAGTAGCAAACGGAGTCAGCGGAGTTCTCACATTCTTCCAACCGATCTCCACAGCATCCGTTTTCTGGTGGATTATTATTGGCGCCTTGTCCGTGGGCGTTTTGTTCGGACTTTGCGCCGGTGTCATTTCAATTACAAAATATTTAAGAAGAGAAGGAGGCGATATGGTTGGTTAAAAATAGTCGCATTTTTAAGGCGATCATTGCAGCGGTGCTGGCAGCAGCAATCGCAATTCCAACAACATTCGCATTACATACAAACGTAGCATACGCGGCATCCTCATCGGATATTCAGAACAACATCGACGAACTGGAAGCGGAACAGGATGCTTTGAAGGAGCAGCAAGAGGCTGTTGCGCAGGAATTGAAGCAGCTCAAGGCAGATAAGAAAAAGCAGTTGGAGTACAAACAGGCTTTGGATGATCAGATGGTTTCCATTCAAAAGGAAGTTATCGTGATCAACAAGAAGATCAAGACGTTAGATAAGCAGATCAAAGCAAAACAGGCAGAGATTGAAGACGACGAAAAGCAGATTACCGAAACCTTTGACAAGCTGAAGCAGCGAATTCGCGCGCTGTATTTGGCAGGTGAGGCTTCTAACTTGGAAATCCTCTTTAACGCCGAAAACATTGCAGACTTTGCCGACAAGGTAGAGGTTATGAAAAGTATCACCAACAACGATACTGCGCTCATTGATACCTTGAAGGAAGAACTGAACCAAGTAAAGGATCAGAAGGCAGAGATTGAGCAGAAGCGTCAGGAAGTATCCGATGCTCGTTCTGAACTGGAAGCAAAGCAAAAAGAGGTTCAGGGCTTGGTAGAGGAAAGCAATGCTGTGATTGCAGAAATCAACGCAAGCGAAAAGGAAGCAAATTCCTTGGCAAACCAGTTGAAGAGCGAGTTTAATTCTCGTTCCGATGAACTGGCACAAGCATACAAGGATTACAACGCAGCACTTTCTAAGGAAGAACAGAAGAAGCGTCAGGAAGCTGCAAACAAGGTAGTTGATGTAGATGATGATAACTACAATAACGATTACAATGTGCCGGACAATGACAATTCCGGTGATGGTAGCGGTAGCCAAGGCAGCGGCACTGCAAACGGTCAATTTATTTGGCCGGCGCCGGGTACAACCGTGATTACTTCCGGTGTAGGTCCTCGTTGGGGTACCAACCACAATGGTATCGACATTTCCAGTGGTAATGCTTACGGCAGCCCGATTGTAGCAGCAGACGGCGGTACGGTTATTGTTGCGGTACACAGCGGCTGGGGCGGCGGTTATGGCCTCCACGTTATGATCGACCATGGCAACGGTTACACCACAGTTTACGGTCACGCAAGCAGTGTTCTCGTAAATGAAGGCGACAAGGTTTCTCAGGGTCAGACCATTGCTTACATCGGCAGCACTGGCGACTCTACCGGACCACACCTTCACTTTGAAATCCGTCAAAACGGTTCCATTTGTGATCCGGAGCAGTATGTTAGCCCATAACATACCGTTAGAAGAAAACTCCCTCTTGGGGAGTTTTTTCTTTTGGAAAATTTTTAGGGGAGCAGGAGTATTTCTCGGGGAATCGGAAATGCTGAAAAGATGAGCGGGGATTGGCAATTTCTCAAGGAAAACCGTGTTGTTTTCGGCGATATTCCGCAAGAACAATCCTCTTGTCATCTTGACATCCCCTCGCACTTTTACTATAATAATAAGAATATGGAAGGAATCGCCTTTGGGCAAGCCTTTCAGGATGCTTGAGAAAGGAAATGGTTTCACGGCGGTGCGCCGCCGAGGGCCGTGGGTAACACAATGAGTAATGCAATCAAATTGACAAAAGAAGGTCTGCTGGCGCTGGAGGCTGAGCTGGACGAACTGAAATCCACAAAACGAAAAGAAATTGCAGAGAAGATCAAGGTCGCCCTGTCCTTCGGTGACCTTTCTGAAAACAGTGAGTACGATGAAGCAAAGAACGAGCAGGCAATTATGGAGGCTCGGATTGCAGACATCGAAGCCATGCTGAAAAATGCAGAAATCATCGACGAATCTGCGATTGATACCGAAAGAGTCAGCATCGGCGCTCGTGTTTTGGTGAAAATCCGCAAGCCTTCCGGTGAAGAGATGGAGCGGGAATACCGCATTGTTGGTTCTAACGAAGCCAACCCAAGAGAGGGTCGCATTTCCGACGAATCCGCAATCGGTAAGGCGCTGATCGGCAACCGCATCGGTGCAGAATTGGATGTAGAGGTTCCCGCCGGCGTGATGCACTACGAGATTCTTGCCATCATGACCTGATGACTGCTAGGCGGTGTGATTCGATTCACTTCGCCGTTTTTTTATTTATAAATCTTGAAAAGAATTTGACATAGGGAGAATAAAATATGAGTGAACAAGAAAAGAATGTTCAGCCCCAGCAGAAGGAGCAGGACGTTAACGAGCTGCGGAAGATTCGTCGGGACAAGCTGGCAGCGCTGCAAGCAGAGGGCAAGGACCCGTTCCAAATTGTAAAGTTTGACGTAACCCACCACAGCCAAGACATTAAGGATCAGTTTGAGGAGCTGGAGGGAAAAACCGTTACCATCGCCGGCCGTATGATGTCCAAGCGGATCATGGGAAAGGCATCTTTCTGCCATGTACAGGATTTAGAAGGAACGATCCAATCTTATGTAGCAAGAGATTCTCTGGGCGAAGAGGCTTACAAGGAGTTTAAGAAGCTGGATGTGGGTGATATCATCGGCATCACCGGTGAGGTATTCCGCACCAAAACCGGCGAAATTTCTGTTCGTGCCGATCAATTGACACTGCTCTCCAAGAGCTTGCAGATTCTTCCAGAGAAGTTCCATGGTCTGACCAACACCGATATGCGGTATCGTCAGCGCTATGTAGACTTGATTATGAATCCGGAAGCAAAGGACACTTTCATTAAGCGTTCCAAGATTCTCAGCGCTATCCGCACCTATTTGGGCAAGGAAGGCTTTATGGAAGTGGAAACACCAATGTTGGTTTCCAATGCCGGCGGTGCAGCAGCCCGTCCATTTGAAACCCACTTCAACGCATTGAATGAGGATTTGAAGCTGCGTATTTCTCTGGAGTTGTACCTGAAGCGTTTGATCGTAGGTGGCTTGGAGCGTGTTTACGAAATCGGTCGTGTGTTCCGTAACGAAGGCGTAGATACCCGCCACAATCCGGAGTTTACCCTGATGGAGTTATATCAGGCATATACAGACTATCACGGCATGATGGATCTGACCGAGAACCTGTACCGCTATGTGGCACAGGAGGTTCTGGGCACCACCACCATTGTTTACAACGGTATCGAGATGGACTTGGGCAAGCCGTTTGAGCGCATTACCATGTTGGATGCAGTTAAGAAGTATTCCGGCGTAGACTTCAACGAGATTCACACATTGGAAGAAGCCAGAGCAGCCGCAAAGGCACACAATGTGGAATTTGAGGAGCGCCATAAAAAGGGTGACATTCTTAACCTGTTCTTCGAGGAGTTCGTAGAGGCGCATCTGATTCAACCAACCTTTGTAATGGATCACCCGATTGAGATTTCTCCGCTGACGAAGAAGAAGCCGGAGAACCCGGACTATGTAGAGCGTTTTGAGTTCTTCATGAACGGTTGGGAGTTGGCAAATGCTTATTCCGAGCTGAATGACCCGATTGACCAAAGAGAGCGGTTTAAGGCACAGGAAGAGCAGTTGGCGCAGGGTGACGATGAAGCCAACACCACCGATGAGGACTTCCTGAATGCGCTGGAAATCGGTATGCCACCAACCGGCGGTATCGGTTTCGGTATTGACCGGATGTGTATGCTGCTGACAGATAGCGGCTCTATCCGTGATGTTCTGCTGTTCCCGACCATGAAGTCTTTGGATGGCGGTGAAAAGAAAAATACCGCCAACAATGAGGCACAAGCAGCGGCTCCGGTTGTGGAGGAAAAGATTGATTTCTCCAAAGTGAAGGTAGAGCCACTGTTTGAGGAAATGGTTGATTTTGAAACCTTCAGCAAGTCCGATTTCCGTGCCGTAAAGGTAAAGGATTGCGTGGCTGTAAAGAAGTCTAAGAAGTTGTTGCAGTTCACATTGGACGATGGCAGCGGTACCGACCGTACCATTCTTTCCGGTATCCATGAGTATTATGAGCCGGAGGAGTTAATCGGCAAGACCTGCATTGCGATTGTAAATCTGCCGCCGAGAGCCATGATGGGCATTGACTCCTGCGGTATGCTGATTTCCGCAGTACACGAGGAAGAAGGTCAGGAGAAGCTGCACCTGCTGATGGTAGATCCACACATTCCGGCAGGCGCAAAGCTGTACTAATCGAATAAACACAACACAAAACTCTGCCGCACCATTCCAATGCTCACTGAATTACGACAGATGTGTGACAATAACAAAACCACCCCTGTGCATGGCATAGAGGTGGTTTTTCTTTGTGATATGGCTGATTTTCCGGAATAAAAATCTCCAATTTATAAAAATTATTACGATTAGGACTTGCATCGCACATAAATGTACGTTATATAATGCAATCATAAGGGATGACAGGGAAAAGGGAACGTGTTTTTGGGTGAATAGTTTGCTAACTTGTCATCAAAATCAATCGTATCAAGCAAGGAGGAGAAACATGAAACGACTAAAGAGATTTTTAACAGTGATGTTGGCGACAGTGATGTTAGTTGCAGTGACTTCGGCGACTGTTTTGGGAGTAGGTATCAGCTCAAATTACACTGTTTATGCGGCTTCTGATACGGTAGCTGCCACCGGACAATGTGGCGACAAGCTGACATATACCGTGACCGGAGATAATGAGAGCGGCTATGCAATCTCCATAACCGGAACCGGCGATATGTATGACTATGGTTTGGATGAATGGGCAGCACCGTGGTGTGATTATAACCTCACATCCATTTCAATTGGCAATGGCGTAACCTCAATAGGCGCTTATGCGTTTGTAGCAAATGGATATAAAGTCAAGCTGACCATTGGTAAGAAAGTGAAGCGTATTGGAGAGTGTGCCTTTTTGCAAACGAGCATCAAAGGTACGCTTACCATTCCTGACAGCGTGCAGACGATAGGGGAGGCTGCTTTTCAGGAAACAGCTATTACAAAGCTGGTACTCGGCAAGGGAGTGAAAGAACTGGGAGACTATGCCTTTTGCGATTGCGAGTCATTAAAGACAATCGATGCATCAAAATCAATAAAACTTACGACGATTGGCAATATATGCTTCCAAAGTGATGATAATTTAAAGACAATGAAGATCAATGCGAATAAATTAAAAAAGGTTGGCGGACAATCATTGCGTACAGACGCTACAATTAAAGTAACCGTCATAGCCAAAACAAAGAGTACATATAAAAAGGCTGTAAAGCTCCTTAAGGGCGGCGACAGCATGGGCTATACTACGTTTAAATTCGCATATAAGAAGGGCTGACAATAACCCAAGCCCTGTTGGAATTTCCTTTATATTTTGTATAGAAGCAATAGATTAGGCAAATTTTATGACAAAAAGACCACCCCTGTGCAGTGCATGGAGGTGGTTTTTATTTAAATTTTTATAGAGCGTGAGCATCTTGGCTGTTCTGGACAAGCTATCGAAAATACGATAAAATGAATGAAAATACAAAGGGATTTTCTGGAGGGAGAAGTATGAACAAAACGATTCCCAAAATTGGTGCAGCAATCGTTACGGCATCGGTATTTTATCCAACCTTCATTTTCGAAAGGCGCAGCAATAGCTTTCTGATTTTCAACTTGCCCTTTGAGGGAGGAGAAAATCTTTTTCTCAAAATCTTGTGCGATACTGAATGTTATGTTAAGATAGCAAGCATAGCGAGTGGGCAATTCCAATCGGAGTTGTCCATTTTCTAAAATGAATAGAAATACAAATCGGAAGTTGTAAAGGAGTGTGATGATATGAAAAAAATGATAGGAATGATAGCCTTGCTGCTTTTGATGATGGGGGTGGTCGGCTGCAACAGAGAAACAGTCAATATCGACTTTCCTTTTGAAGTTGGACAAGTTGAAAATATCGAAATGTACCACTATACTGGAGTACCTGTATCAGCGGAAAAGAAAGTAGTCGTTGCAGAAACTGACATAACAGACTTGTATGATAAGTTTGAGGACTTGTCATTGATAGAAAA
>CAKSOB010000010.1 GCA_934476545.1 uncultured Eubacteriales bacterium
CGCTGAAGCAGGTTGCCACCAAATACGGCGCAGGCAAGTATAAAACACCGGAAGAAGCTGCAAAGGATTGCGCAGCTTTGTTGGCGCAGTAGACTAATTGAAACACAAAAACCGACCAGCATGGAACATTCCTTGCCGCCGGTTTTTTCTTTTGCGCAAAAAGAAAACCGCCCTGCACAGCGCAAGGCGGTCTTTTTATGCTTGTTTCTGGGCGGTGATGCACAGCCAGCCCTTTGGGTGGTGGTGCATCTGCACGTTGTAAAAGCCCACGGATTCCAGAATGCTTTGCAGCTCCTCGCCGGTGTAAATCTTCATGCCGTCGATTTTCTCTGTCCACTTGTCGTCCTTGGCGTTCTCTCCGTCGCACTCGTTGCAGATGAGGAACGTGCCGCCGGGCTTCAACACACGGTAAATCTCTCGGAAGCTTTGGGAAAGGTATGTCCAGAAGTACACCGTTTCAAAGGCGGTAACGAAGTCAAACCAGTCGGTGGCGAAGATGATTTTCTGCACATTGTCTTGGAAAATTACGCAGCGCCCCGCTGCAATATATCGTTGGTTTACCTTCTTTGCCTTTTCCACGCTGACAGGGGAGTAGTCAATGCCCTTCACAATCCCCTCCGGACACTGCTTGAGCATCTTGTGAATATTGGCACCGCCGCCGCACCCGCAGTCCAACACTCTGGCATCTTTGGGCAGGGGCAGGAATCCCAAGCCCCAGTCTGCCAAGGCGCTGTGTCCAAAGTTCATCATGGACACCATCAGCTTGCCGCCAACGCCCGTGGGCTTTTTTGTATTCTCAAAAAATGACATCGGATTTCCTCCTTTTCGCTTTGCATCTCATTGAGTTAGTTGTTGCTTACTCACAGTATAGCATAGAGAATCGGTAGGATTCAAGAGGTAGTTTTGCACAAAAAAAGCCCCCAACCTCGGTTGGGGGCTTTGGGTTATGCGTTGGTATAAGAAACGTAGATGGTTACCTTGTCGTCGGTCAGGTCTACGGTGCTTACTTCGTTTTGTAGATTGCCGTTCTTCCGGGCAGTGTAAATCTGCGCCTTCTTGCCGCTTGGTGTGTACACACTGATTTGTGTATCCTTGTCCACCGTCACGGTCTTTTTGCTCTCGGTGTTGCCGTCCAAGGTTACAATGGTCAGTTCGGTGGTGTCGGTGCCGTCGGTCACAATAGACTTGGCGGTCTTGTTCATGTTGATAGTGCTGTTGGCGGAGTAATTCACTTGGGTTTGACCGGTGATATTGCCCTTCAAATCCAGAACATCCTCTACCAATGCCTTGACCTGCTTGGTGGATTCGTCTACATAGTAATAGTGGAAGCGGTTGGCGTTCTCCTCGCCGGAAACGATCACCTGTGTTTTTACAATGATGCCGTCAGCACCCTGATAGCACTCTACGTCCTCCTCATGAACACCGGTGGTGCGCATGAAGCTGTTAGGCAGGGCAGCAACGAATTTTGCATAGTCGGTGCCGGACACAATGGTCAGAGTCTTAGTTTCTGCCACGCCGTTGCCAAAGAGGGTTGCGCTGTACTCTACGCCCACGCCCTCCGGAGTCAGTTCGCCGGAGCGAGCGCCGGTTGGGTTGCTGTCCTTATCGGCAGACATCGTATCGTAGCACAAAGTTTTCTTGTCCAAGCGATACTGTGCAGCGGTCATGTCGGTGGTGTTGCCGTTCACATCCTTGGTTTCGCTGAGGGTAATGATTTCCTTATTGTTTGCCAGAGCGGTGAGGATGTTGTTCACCTCTCGCAGCTCCTTCAGGGAAAAGCCGGAAACCACAGAGCCGATCTCCACGCCGGAGGATGTAACGGTAGGCTGTTGATTGCCGCAGCCCACCAGTGTGGTGGCAACCGCAGCGGAGCAGAGCAGCGCAGCCAGAATCAGAGCGAGTTTCTTTTTCATTGGTAAAACCTCCCAAAAACGTTCCTTGCAGACAAAAGCAGAAGTTTGTCCGAATGTTCTCTTGTAGTATTATAGCAGAAGTGCAGGGGGAAAAGCGAGAGAAAATCCAAAATTTTTGCAAAAAAACAAAAGAAATCGTAAAAAAATCCCCCGCAAGGCGCACCGTGCAGGGAGAAAAGCGCTTTCACCACCGAGAACACCTGTTGCAAAAAAGCGAGAGTTGCAGTCGAAACCGGACAAGCCATTCGGAAAAATTTACAAAAAATGCAAAATTCCTATAGATTTTTTCTTAATTTTATAGTAAAATGAAAACGAAATCCCCTAGCGGGATTGGGAAAGAAGCGTTCCGAGTGAACGTAGTCAGGAGGATACTATGGGACTATTGAAAGCCGGCATCGGCTCTTTGGGCGGCACCTTGGCTGACCAATGGAAAGAATTTTTTTACTGTGACGCATTAGATAAAGATACACTGGTGGTGCGGGGCAAAAAGCAAACCAGTCGTCGCTCCTCTAACACAAAGGGACACGACAACATCATCTCCAACGGTTCCGGCATTGCGATAGCCGACGGACAGTGCATGATGATTGTGGAGCAGGGTAAAATCGTGGAGGTTTGCGCCGAACCGGGCGAGTACACCTACGATACCTCCACCGAGCCGTCTATTTTCTCCGGCTCTTTGGGCAAAAGTATTCTGGATACCTTTAAGCTGATTGGCAAGCGGTTCACCTACGGTGGCGACACCGGCAAAGACCAACGGGTGTACTACTTCAACCTGAAGGAATTGGTGGACAATAAATTCGGTACTGCCAACCCGATTCCCTTCCGTGTGGTGGATAACAACATCGGTTTGGACTTGGATACGGCGGTGCGCTGCAATGGTATTTATTCTTATAAAATCACCAACCCGCTGCTGTTCTACACCCATGTGTGCGGCAACGTGGAGGAGGACTACGAGCGCAGCGAACTGGACTCTCAGCTGAAAACCGAGTTCATCAGCGCTTTGCAGCCGGCATTTGCCAAGCTCTCTCAACTGGGAATGCGCCCCAACGCCATCCCCGGTCACGCAGAGGAGCTGTGCAACGCCATGAACGAAGCCCTCAGCGCCAAGTGGAGTGAGCTGCGTGGTATCTCCGTGGTGTCCATCGCCATGAACCCCATCACCTTGCCGGAGGAAGATGCAGAACTCATTAAGGAACTGCAAAAGGGCGCTACCATGCGGGACCCAAGAATGGCAGCCGCTCAACTGACCAGCGCTCAAGCTGACGCTATGCGGAAAGCCGCCGCCAACGAAAGCGGCGCCATAACAGGCTTTATGGGTATGGGCATGGCAGGAGGCATGGGCAACAATATTCAGTCCCTGTTCCAAATGGGCGGACAGGAGCCTGCTCCGACCACCCCTGCGCCTAGCGGCAACACCTGGAACTGTGATTGCGGCACCGAGAATACCGGTAACTTCTGCATGAACTGCGGCAGTCCCAAGCCACAAACAGACTGGACTTGTTCTTGTGGTGCGGTGAATAAGGGTAAATTCTGTACCAATTGCGGCAAGCCAAAGCCTGCGGCAGAGGCGCATTATCGCTGCAGCAACTGCGGTTGGGAGCCGGAGGATTCCAAGAATCCGCCGAAGTTCTGCCCGCAGTGTGGCGACCCATTTAACGACAACGATAAAATTTCCTAAGGGATAGCATCCCTATTATAATGGAAAGGGGAGAAAGAAATGCCAACAGGAAAAGCTCACAAGTGTCCTTGCTGCGGCGGCGCCATTGAGTTTGACAGCAACCTGCAAAAGATGAAGTGTCCTTACTGCGACACAGAGTTCGATGTAGATGCGGCGAAAGATTACAGCGATGCCACAGAAAACGACAACCAACAAGACAACATGGACTGGGAATCCACTGCCGGACAGGAGTGGAACGACGACGAAAAAGAGAACGTTCGGGTCTATGTGTGTAATTCCTGCGGCGGTGAGATTTTGGGCGATAAAACCACCGCTGCCACCAGTTGCCCCTTCTGCGGCAACCCGGTAGTTATGTCCGGTCAGGTTTCCGGCGACTTAAAACCGGACTATGTGATTCCCTTTAAGCTGGACAAAAAAGCGGCAAAAGCGGAGCTTCGCAAGCATTTGAAAGGCAAGCCCTTTTTGCCGGGCGCCTTTAAAACAGAGCATCACATTGATGAAATCAAGGGCGTATACGTTCCCTTCTGGCTCTTTGATGCCGACGTAGACGCCAATATTCGATACCGTGCCACTAAAATCCGCAAGTGGCGAGTGGGGGACTATGACTACACCGAAACCAAGTTCTATGCCATCTATCGCTCCGGCAGCATGGGCTTCCAAATGGTGCCGGTGGACGGTTCCTCCAAAATGGCGGATGATTTAATGGAATCCATCGAGCCGTTCGATTTCTCCGATGCGGTGGATTTCCAAACAGCGTATCTCTCCGGCTACTTTGCAGACCGCTACGATGTGACCGAGGAGCAGAGTATCGACCGTGCCAACGAGCGCATTAAGAACAGCACGGAATCGGCGTTTCGTGCCACCGTTACCGGCGGGTATACTTCCGTGCTTACCGAGAGCCGCCAAGTGAACCTCCACAACAGCAAGGCGAAGTATGCCCTCTATCCCGTGTGGCTGCTGAACACCACTTGGCAGGGCAAAAAATACACCTTTGCCATGAACGGGCAAACCGGTAAATTCGTAGGCGACTTGCCATCCTCCGGCGGAAAAATGGCAGCCATCGCCGCAGGCTTATCCGCAGCGTGGGGCGCAGCTATCTTTGGTGGGCTGTACCTGCTGTGGCTGTTGTAAGGAGGGGTGACGATGAAACAAAAATGGATTGCCTTTTTTGCGGTATTGACTCTGTGCATCGCCTTTCCTATGAGCGTGTTCGCAGCGTCCTCCTCTTCTACTTCTTCCACCATTCCCGACCATCGGTTGCAGCCACGAGTGGTGGATAATGCCAACCTGCTCACCGCTTCGGAAGAGCAGGAGTTGGAGAAGTATCTGGACTCCATCAGCGAGGACTTGAAGTTTGACATTGCGGTGGTCACCACCGACACGATCAATGGCAAAACCCCAATGGCATATGCCGATGATTTCTATGACTACAATGGCTATGGATACGGCGATGACCGGGACGGCGCGCTGCTTCTGGTTTCTATGGAGGATAGAGACTACTGGATTACCACCTGTGGCTACGGCATCACCGCCATTACCGACTACGGTATTGACTATTTGGAGGACAAATTCGTTTCCGATTTGAGCGACGGCGACTATGCCGATGCCTTCCACACCTTTGGCAAGCAAACCAAGTGGTTGGTAGAGCAGGCTCGCAAGGGCGATGTCTACGACGTGGGCAGCCGAGAGCCATTCAAGCTAGTGCGAAATATCGTCATTGCGGCGGTGGGCGGCGTGATTTTGGGCATCGTTACCATGTGCATCATCCGCAGCGCTACCATGAAGTCGGTGCGGCAGCAGGTGGGCGCAGCCCAGTATGAAAAAAACGGCAGCCTCCATCTTACCGACAACCGAGATGTTTACCTCTACAACACCGTGGACCGACGCTACAATCCGCCCTCTAAAAGCAGCGGAAGCGGCGGAAGCGGCGGGGGAGGCAGCAGCACCCACAGCAGCTCCTCCGGCTCCAGTCACGGCGGTGGCGGCGGTAAATTTTAAGGAACATTCCATTGGTAAATCTTACATAAATTTTCATCCCCGCACAGCTTTGTGTGGGGATTTTTCATTACAAACGGTTTTGGTAGGCTTATTTTGGAAAAAAGGATTGACAAATAAATTAGCCTATGCTAATCTATAAGTTAGCGAGGGTGAACCTGCGGAGTTTTCCCTTGAACTGAAATTGAAAAGAGGGGTTTTTATGGTTCCATTAGCCGTAATTCGCCCCGGCGAAACGTGTGTGATTCAGCGCATTGGCGGCAACGACAAAACAAGAAGATTCTTAGAATCTTTGGGCTTTGTGGCAGGCAGCCAAATTGCGGTGGTAACGGAGACCGGGGGGAACTTAATCGTTAGTGTAAAAGATTCCCGGTTAGCGATTAGCCGAGAAATGGCAAGCAAGGTTATGGTTGTTTGTTAAAGAGTAGATTGTCCTAAGGAGGGGAAAATATGAAAACGTTGCGGGATTGCAAAACGGGCGATACCATTTCCGTGGTAAAGCTTCACGGCGAAGGTGCTGTCCGCAGACGCTTGATGGATATGGGTATCACCAAGGGCGCAGAAATTTTCATTCGAAAAGTAGCGCCGCTGGGTGATCCGGTTGAAATCACCGTCCGTGGCTACGAACTGTCCTTGCGGAAAGCGGACAGCGATTGCATTGAAGTGCAATAATTTTTTACCGAATGGTTAGTGTGGTCTAATAATGGGTGTAGACGGCTAACTGTTCTTACGTTCGCTACATTTTTTTCATCTGTCCGTTCTTGCCTAAAAGAGGAATGGAGATGAAAAAATGGGTTATAGAGTTAGCGGCAGCTAATAAAAAAGTAGTTGCGGCTGACTTCGGCTGATTCATGACGAAGGAGCAAAGAGTATGGGAGTAACAATTGCCCTAGCGGGTAACCCGAACAGTGGTAAAACCACCCTGTTCAACGAGTTGACCGGCTCAAACCAACGTGTTGGTAACTGGCCCGGTGTAACGGTAGAAAAGAAAGAAGGTAAGCTGAAGGGACACCGTGATGTGGTTGTTACCGACTTGCCGGGTATCTATTCTCTGTCCCCTTATTCCCCGGAAGAAGTGGTTGCAAGAACATACCTGGTAAAGGAACATCCAAATGTCATCCTGAACATTGTAGACGGTACTAACCTGGAAAGAAACCTGTACCTGACCACACAGCTCATGGAGCTTGGCATTCCGGTCGTGGTTGCCATCAACATGATGGACTTGGTAAAGAAGAACGGCGACGTTCTCGATCTGCTCAAGCTGTCCGAGTCCTTGGGATGTCCGGTTGTGGAGATTTCCGCACTGAAGGGCACCGGTGTTAAGGCAGCCGCAGAGAAAGCGCTGGAGCAAGCAGAGGGTCGTGTGCAGTTTACTCCGCCGGTAATCTTTGAAAAGGAAGTTGAGGAAGCGCTCACCGCCATCCGGGCAAAGCTGCCGGATTCCATCATGGAATCTCAGCGCCGCTTCTATTCCATTAAGCTGTTTGAGCGAGATGAGAAGCTGAAGGAGCAAGATCATCTGCCGGATGTAGAAGACATCATTGCAAAGGTAGAGGATAAGCTGGACGATGACAGCGAAAGTATCATCACCAACGGCAGATACGGCTTCATCAGTTCCATCATTTCCGGCGTATTCGTACATAAGACAAAGCGCAAGGATACTGTTTCCGATAAGATTGACAAGGTCGTTACCAACCGGTTTGCAGCGCTGCCAATTTTCGCAGCCATCATCTTCTTGGTATACTACATTTCCATTACAACCGTTGGTGGCATCCTCACTGACTGGATGAATGACGGCGTATTCGGCGATGGCTGGCACCTGTTCGGTATCGGACAGGGTTCCTACGAAGAAGCCAGCGAAGAGTACGAATATCAGCAGGCACAAATTGAAGCCTTCTTAGGCGGCGCAGAAAAAGCAGGCATCGACACCGAGGGCGCAACTTCTCTGGTAGAGTTTGATGCTGAGGAGTATGACTCCGAGGAAGAGGCTGCTGCCGCTGAGGTAGAAGCGCAAGCCGGCATGGATGCTTTCATTAAGGCAGCAGAGAAGCAGAAGTTCTCTACCACCATGGATATTACCGATGAAGACGGTAACGTAGAAGAAACCGTTCCGGTAACACTGGCTGACTTTGAAACTGCAATTGAAGCAGAAGAGCCAAATCCGTATGATTACGGCGTTTACATTCCGGGTATTCCGGTTCTCATTGAGAACGGTCTGAACGCAATCCACTGTGTTGATTGGCTCCAGAGCCTGATCCTCGATGGTGTTGTTGGCGGTGTTGGTGCAGTTCTCGGCTTCGTTCCACAGATTCTGGTTCTGTTCTTCCTGCTCTCCATTCTGGAGTACTGCGGTTATATGTCCAGAATCGCATTTATCTTGGACCGTTTGTTCCGGAAGTTCGGTCTGTCCGGTAAATCCTTTATTCCAATGCTCATCGGTACCGGTTGCGGTATCCCGGGCGTTATGGCATCCAGAACCATTGAAAATGAAGCAGATCGTCGGATGACAATCATGACCACAACCTTTATGCCTTGCGGCGCAAAAATGCCAATCATCGCTTTGATTGCCGGTGCAATCTTCGGTGGCGCATGGTGGGTAGCACCGTCCGCATACTTTATCGGTATTGCAGCAATTGTTGTATCCGGTATCATCCTGAAGAAGACAAAGCCATTTGCCGGCAAGCCAACTCCATTCGTTATGGAATTGCCTGCTTACCACATCCCAAGACCGGGCAGCGTACTGCGCAGCACATGGGAGCGTGGCTGGTCCTTTATTAAGAAGGCAGGTACCATCATTCTGCTGTCCACCATCGTTCTGTGGTTCCTCCAAGGCTTCGGCTGGGAGAACGGCGGCTTCGGCATGGTGGAAGACGAAACCAACTCTATCTTGGCTTACATCGGTCACGCATTTGCATGGATCTTTGCACCACTGGGCTTCGGCGAGTGGAGAGCTGCCGTTGCAACCGTTACCGGCTTGATTGCAAAGGAAAACGTTGTTGCTACTTACGGTACGCTGTACGGCTTTAGCGAAGTTGCAGAAAACGGTTTGGAAATGTGGGGCAACTTTGCAGCTGCATTCACGCCACTTTCTGCCTTCTCCTTCCTGCTGTTCAACCTGCTGTGCGCACCTTGCTTTGCAGCCATGGGTGCAATCCGCAGAGAAATGCACAGCGCAAAGTGGACTGCTTTCGCAATCAGCTATCAGTGCGTATTCGCTTATGCGGTAGCCTTGATCGTTTATCAGTTGGGCAACCTGTTCGCCTTTGGTAAGTATGATCCAATCTTTACTACCTTAGCAATTCTTGTGGCATTGTTCATGATCTTTATGTTGGTTCGTCCCACCAGCAAAAAGTATAAATTGTCTTCTCACGCAGAAGTATAACGCAGATTCAACGGACGTGTATTGAAAGGAGGGTGTAACCTATGTTGCCAACAATTTTTGGTTCCTGCGCAGTAGGCGTACTCATTGCCATCGTGGTAGTTCTGGTGGTGCGAAAAATAGTGCGGGATAAAAAGAACGGTAAATCCCTTTGCGGAGGAAATTGTTCTTCCTGTCCCGGCGGTTGTTCATCCAGAAATTCCCCCTGTTCCGGTTGTTCCCCTCAAACCACACATCATCAAACGAAAAAACCTGACAATACATAAAAAGAGTGCTCCGGTGTTTGCCGGGGCACTTTTGCGTGTGGGGGAAGATTCGTGGATTCCCCCTTAACAGATGTAGCGAAAAAGAATATAATGAAACCATAGAGATTGTATGAAACATCTAGTCACAGGAGAACTCTCAAAGCAACCGCTTCGAGGGGGTCTGTTTTGGGTCGATTTAGCAAGAGAAAACCACCGGTTTTACCGGTGGTAAATAAAAAATTTATAGAAATAAAAAGCCGTCTGATATATTGCGAAAACCACCAGTGAACTGGTGGTTTTTATTTTAAAGATCCATCAACAAGTCCTATCTTATTAAAATAATTCCAACAGCTGTTGGATATTCTTTTTCCCAAAGGTTACGGTATCTTGATTTATGATCAAACATGGGACACTCATAACATTATATTTTTCCTTTAGCTCAGGGAAATGAGCAATATCATACACTTCTGCGGTTACAAGTGGATTCAGTGCAGCAATCATCTGTGCTGCAATTACAAGATCCGGACACATGGTGCAGGATAGTGATACCAGAATTTGCATATGGACTTCATGATGGATAGCCAGTATTTTTTCTCTGACTTCAGAATCTAACGGCTGTCCCGGTCCTGCTGCATTGTATAATCCAAGAACAAAAGAGGTAAACTCATGACCTCCCGGTACACCGTGAAAAGCTAAACCTGTCTTTTCGCCGGTTGCAGTCAGCACTTCCACAAACGGGAGAGAAGAGGCAGCATCGGCACTTGAGTCAGCTTCATATACAGACAGCTTGTCTGTATAGTTTCCCAGTTCTGTCATATAACCTTTTAACTCTTGGCTTACAGGTCGGGAATCCAGATGCAAACAAAGCTGCAAGTTGCCTTTCATTTTGGAAAATACAACGTTTAATTGCTTTACAATATCCTGAGAGAAGATATCGGCAGAGGTTGTTTTCTTTTCTTCTGCTGTTGTTTCTTTTTTAATTGGTTTTTCAGGATGGATTCCGGTCTTTTCCTGCATGGTTGCTACATATTTTTCCAGCTCTGTGGCGGCTGTTGCGCCGTCACTCACAGCAGTTACTACCTGTCGAAGGTTCTTCTGGCAGACATCTCCGGCTGCATAGATTCCCTGACAGCTGGTCAGTTGGGTTTTATCCGTTTTTACATATCCGTGAGAATCCAGAGCAACCAGTTCTTTTACCAAATCAGTATTTGGTTCATAGCCTGCAAATACAAATACTCCGAACGTGTCGTCTGAAGAATCAAATACGGTTTCTTCTCCGGTATTTTTATTTTTGTAACAAATTTTGCGTAGCGCATGGTCGCCTTCTACATAGACAACCTCAGTGTTTGTTAAAACCGTAATTTTAGGATGACGCTTAGCTGCTTCTGCAACTGCTTCGGCACAAGAAAAGTCATTTCTACGGATTAGAATGGTTACATGGCTTGCATATTTGGTCAGGAATAAGCCTTCTTCAGCTGCAGCAAAGCCGCCGCCGACCACAAAGATTTCTTTTCCTCGGAAAAATTCTCCGTCACAGGTTGCGCAGTAAGCAACCCCATGGCCACGGAATTCTGCCTCACCCGGAAAACCGATCGTTCTTGGATGAGCTCCTGTTGCAAGGAGAATTCCAAAACTCTGATAACGACCTTTATCTGTGATAGTTTCCCATAGCTCAGCGCCGGGGGACAGTTCTGTTTTTTGCAGGCCGGAAACCTCGCTAAGCAGAAATTCCGCTCCGAAATGTTCGGCCTGTTTACGCATGGTCGTTGTCAGTTCTTTTCCGCTTGTTTTTTCAATTCCCGGATAATTTACAACTTCGTCTGTAATTGTAATTTGTCCGCCGAAGGTTTCTTTTTCAATTACAAGAACCCGGTAGCAGGCACGTGCCAAATACAATGCCGCCGTCAATCCTGCAGGACCTCCTCCAATCACTACGACATCATAAAAATTTTCTTTTTCCATTAAAGCATCCCTACCAAATCAAGGCTTGGCTTCAGAGTTTTATCTCCCGGCCGCCATTTGGCAGGGCATACCTGATCGCCATGCTTTGCTACAAACTGACTTGCCTGAAGGCGACGGAAAAGTTCATCTGCGTTACGCCCAACATTACCTGCCGTTACCTCATAAACTACGATTTTTCCTTCCGGATTTACAATAAAACTTCCTCTTTCAGCCATTCCGCTGCTTTCAATCAGTACTTCAAAATCTTTACACAATGCATGGGTTGGATCCGCAAGCATTGGGTAAGTGATTTTACCGATTTTTTCAGAGGAATCATGCCATGCCTTGTGGACGAAATGAGAATCGGTGGATACAGAGTAGATTTCGCATCCGGCAGCCTGAAAATCAGAATATTTATTCTGAAGATCCTCCAGCTCCGTAGGACACACAAAAGTAAAGTCCGCCGGATAGAAGAAAAATACGCTCCATTTTCCCATAATATCTTCTTTGGTTACGGTTTTAAATTCCCCATTCTGGTAAGCTTGAACAGAAAAATCATTTACTTCTTTGTTGATCATTGACATTTTAAAATTCCTCCTTTTAATCATAAGCATTTCCAATAATGCTGCTGTTTATTACAGTTAGTTATAGCTAACTGTAAGTACATTATAGCATTATCCTTCTTGCAATGTCAATGAAAAAAGAGGGATTCAAAAACGATTTTATGCGAAATTTTCATTGTTTTTCTCTATGAATTTTCCATTACGGTTCCCTTCTGAAATGATTTTCAACAACAAGAATCTTTTGTCATTTCCCATGTGTTTTCACTTTTGGGATACTTTGTGCCGGTTTTTTGTGGTGGGTTGGAAAGTCGGCACAGGACAATTTCTTTCTTTGTAGGGGAAAAACATTGAAACTTTTCTGAAAAAGTGGTATCCTATTCAATAAGTTTCTTTTGTAAGAAACAGACTTTTTGTTTAGGAGGCACGATTTGAAAAAACTACTCAAACTCCTATTTAGCCGTGTGTTTCTGGTCTGCCTCATGCTGGCGGTACAGTTAGCGCTGCTGGGTGTTTTTACCCAAGTGTTGGGAGATCGCTATATCTATGTTCAGGGGATTTTGATTGGTGTGCGGTTCTTTGCCGTTCTGAAAATCATCAACAATAAAAGCAATCCGGCGTACAAAATCGCATGGCTGCTGCCCATTGTGGTAATGCCCATCATCGGCGGTATTTTCTATTTGGTGTTGGGCGGCAACAAGCCCTCTCGTTGGAAGCACAAAAAGGTGAGCCGCATTGAGTGGCAAATGCGCCAGTCCTTGGCACCGCCCAAGGACTACGCGCCGCTGCTCTCTGCCATTGCTGCCGACGATGAGGATGCTGCCCTGCAATCTCGCTATATTGCTACCAGTTCCTTTTGTCCGCCTTATGTGAACACGGAAACGGAATATCTCCCCAGTGGTGAGATCAAATTTCAACGGATGGTGGAGGAGCTGAAAAAAGCCAAGCATTATATTTTTCTGGAATACTTCATCATTGAAGAGGGCAAGTTCTGGAACACCATTTTAAATATCTTAAAAGAAAAAGCCGCCGCCGGCGTGGATGTGCGCCTGATTTACGACGACTTCGGCTGCATCAATAAAAAGCTGCCTCGCCACTACGATCGGGTGCTGAAAAAGTACGGCATTAAGTGCTGTGTATTCAACCCTTTCCGCCCGTTCCTCAGTGCGGTACTGAATAACCGAGATCACCGGAAAATCGCCATCATCGACGGTCACACCGGTATCACCGGCGGTATCAACTTGGCGGATGAATATATCAACATCGGCAGCAAGTTTGGGCATTGGAAGGACACCTCCATTTTGCTCCGAGGCGAAGGCGTTTGGAGCTTGACGGTCATGTTCCTCTCCATGTGGGACGCTCTGACCCAAACCGAAGAAAACTACAACCACTTCCGCCCGTACCTGTATCAAGATGGCATCATCCGTGCGCCGGGCATTGTGCAGCCCTACAATGACGGTCCTTGGGACGACAAGGCCATTGGCGAGAACGTGTATCTCAACATGATTTCTCGGGCGAAAAAGTATGTGTATATCACAACGCCGTACCTGATTCTCAGCAACGAGATTGTATCGGCGCTGCAAAATGCCGCCGAGTCCGGGATAGATGTACGCATCATCACGCCCCACATTCCGGACAAGCAATATGTGTTCGAGGTGACGAGAGCCAACTACGAACCGTTGATTGAGCGTGGTGTGAAAATTTTTGAGTACAAGCCCGGCTTTATTCACGCTAAAACCTTTGTGTGCGACGATGAATACGCTACGGTCGGCACCATCAATTTGGACTACCGCAGCTTGTATCTCCACTTTGAATGCGGTGTATGGATGTATGCCACCCCGTCGGTGTTGGACATTAAGGCGGACTTTATGCAAACCCAAAAGAAGAGCGTGCAGATTACCGCCGCTTTCTGTAAAAATACTCCGTGGTACCGGAGATTGATTCGTTCCGTGCTGAACGCATTCTCTCCGATGATGTAACGGGTAACAAAAAAACCTTGCAGGGAATCGCTCCTTGCAAGGTCTTTTTATTTCTTTATGAGAAACTGTTAGCTGAGCTTGGCGTTGCCGGTTTGGATGATGCCTAAGTAGCTCTTGCCGGTGTTGACGGAAATCTGCTTGCCGTCGGTGTCGGTAATGGTGATGCCGTCCTCCTCGGTGGGCTTGGACCACTTGATTTTCTGGCAAGCGCCGCCGGAGATGTAGTAGCCGGTGCCACCGGTCCAGTCCACGTTCATGCGACCCTTTGCATCCCGAACGGACAGGTCGGTTTCCAAGACAAAGACGTTGGTGTAGCTGAGCTGCTTGCCGGTAGCGGAATCCATGTGAGGATTGCCGTTGTGTTGCTTCAGATAAACCTGATTTTTGCTGTCATAGGTAAAGGTGCTGAAGTACGGCTCTGCCGCATCATCGGAGAAGCGGAAGTCCACGGTGGTACACTCGGTCTTGCCGCCGTCCGGCTTTACGACTTTGCCTTCCTCGTTAAACCGGAAGATTGGAGTATTTTTGCCATCCTTCAAATCGGTGCGCATCTTGGCTTCTTCCATGGCTTTTGGAACATTTTCGCCCTTCAGCATCATGGTGTGTTCCAGCGCATAGGTTTGCAAACGCTCTGGATCTCGCTCAAACAGCAGCTCGTTGCCGTTGTTGCCGTCAAATCGGTCAATGTTCAACCGCTGCAGGGTGTCCAGTGCAATGGTTTTGTCGTAGCCGCAGTGAATGTACAGCGCGTCCAGCCCCTCTGCCAAAATCGGGTAGTAGTAGCGGCAGCTGCGGATAGAGCAAACATCCGGAATTTTGGTGTAGTCGCCGTAGACTGCCATCATACGGGTGATGCCGCCCTCTACCAAAGTTTCAAACATCAAGTCTGCATCGCTGATGCCGTATTGAGGCAGGGATTGGGAAATGTTGTTGATCATAACCGCAACGGGACGTTTGCCCACCGCTTCTTTGGAAAGGTTGTTTTCACCGGTCAGGTTGTTTACGGTGGTGCGGGCAACCGGTGTCTCGCTGACGGTAGAGGTTTCCGGCGCAGAAGAAACCGGCTCCGCCTCCTGTCCACAAGCGGTGAGGGATATCACGCCGGCAACCAACAGGGCTGCCACAATGAAAATCTTTTTCATGGGTACATCTCCTTTATCTTGGATCTTACTTGCAGTATAGCACGTTCTTTTTCTCACCGCAATGGGCAAGCGGTTTCAATTTTGACATCATTTGGTTTAAATTGGTAAAAAGAAAGCATAAATTTTAGAAAAATTTCACAGAAGATTCGGAGAAACCAACGGGCAACGGTTGACCCTCTTTGTTTCCCGCATTATAATAGAAAGAGAAAAGGAGGCGTGGATATGACGTCAAAAAGCAAGGTGCTTCGGTTATTGGAGCAAAATCGTGGAGTGTTTCTTTCGGGAGAAGCCTTGGCAGGCAAGCTGGAGATTTCTCGCTCCGGTGTGTGGAAAGCCATCAACGAATTGAAAAAGGAAGGCTATGAAATTACCGCCGTGACCAACAAGGGCTATTGCTTGGAAACCAGCAGCGACCTGCTCTCCAAGGAGGGATTGGCTGCCTATTTGCCCACAGGCTTTCCTATGGAGCGGGTGCATTTGCACAAGGTCATCGACTCCACCAACAACGAGGCAAAGCGGTTGGCAGTGGGCGGGATTCCCGGTGGAATCGTAGTGCTTGCGGAAGAACAGACCGGCGGAAAAGGACGACTGGGTCGGAGCTTTTATTCTCCGCCGGGCAGCGGTATTTATCTCTCTGTGCTGTTGCGCCCCAACACCTCCTTGGAGCAGTCGGTGATGATTACGACTGCTGCCTCCGTGTGCATTTGCCGTGCCATTGAAGGGGTCACCGGCAAGCGCTGCGACATCAAGTGGGTGAACGATGTGTACTGCGAGGGCAAGAAAATTTGCGGCATTTTGACCGAAGCCGTTACCAATGTTGAAACCGGCTCCATCGACTCCATTGTGGTGGGCATTGGCATCAACTTTAAAATGAAGCCGGAGGACTTCCCTGAAGAAATTCGTGGCAAAGCCGGTGCGCTCTATGAAGACGACACCCAGGGCGTGACCCGAAACCAACTGGCAGCGGCGGAGATTTTGGAGCTTTCCAAGCTGGAAGAAATGCTGGAGAGCGGCAGCTATTTGGCAGAGTACAAGCGCCGCTCCATTGTGCTGGGACGGCAGGTGCAGGTGGTTTCCGCCGGAGAGGAGCGCGCCGCCTTGGTAGAGGATATTGACGAAACCGGCGGCTTGGTGGTGCGTTGGGCAGACGACAACACCGTGGGGCATATCCGCACCGGCGAGGTGTCCATTCGTGGATTATTCCAAAATGAATAATCTACCCACATCGGTGTCTTTTTCTTACCAATAATGAACAAGAAACCCCTACATTTTTCAGCAGTTTTTTCTGTCGGATTTGCGAGAAATCTGTTGCAAAGTTCTGCTTCCCATGATAGAATTTGTGATAGTGAAATTTGTTAAAATATCACAAAAAACATGACAGATGTGGAAAGAAGGATTTTGAAAAATGAAAAAGAAGCGCAACGCATCCAAATGGGTGTCTTTGGGTTTGGGAGTGCTGTTGGCAGCAGGCATTTCCTTGGGGTTGACCGGCTGTGGAGGAGGTCAGTCTGCCGACGGTTCGGATACTGTTTCCGAAACCTCCATCGGTGCGGAAGCCAACGGCGACCACAACACCTACTCTGTGGGAACGGTGTCCACTCAAAACGGTAAGCGTCACCACGGTGGCTATAGTCGTTATATAATGCGGGTGGAAACCAAGGGCGTAAAGCCTCATAGAAATCAGGATAAGAATCAGGGACAGCAATCCAACGGGCAGAACAGCGGCGGTATTTCTCCTTCTGACGTAGACTTGACCGGTATTGATACCACGAAGCCTATGATTGCCCTGACCTTTGATGACGGTCCCGGTGCAGGCACCGAGAAAATCTTGCAGATATTACAGGAGAATGATGCCAAGGCAACTTTCTTTGAGGTGGGCACATCCATTCAAAACTATCCGGAGCTGAGCAAGAAGCTGGCAGATGCGGGAATGCAGATGGCAAGCCACACATGGGATCACCCGGACATGACTTCTCTCTCCGACAGTGAGATTGAAAAAACACTGAGCAAAACAGCAGCGGAGATGGAAAAGGCAACCGGCGGCACTACCCCAAGCGCCCTCCGTCCGCCATACGGTGCGGTAGACGATAACGTAAAGAGCCAAGTAAACCTGCCGATTATTCTCTGGAGCATTGACACATTGGACTGGTCCAGTCGAGATGCAGATGCTATTTGTCAGAAAGTGGATGCAGCTGAACCGGGCGATGGCGACATCATCCTGTTCCACGACATTTACGAATCCACTGCCGATGCGGTGGCTCGTTTGGTGCCGCAGCTCAAAGCCAAAGGCTTCCAGCTCGTTACTGTAGAGCAAATGTTTGCCGCAAAAAATAAGGAACTGAAAAACGGAACCGTTTACTGCGATTCCTACGAATAAACCGCAAAAAACTCTGTGGATTGCCCGCAGAGTTTTTTTGTTTGCTCCAAAAGCGCTTTTTAGAAAAAATTGCTGAAATCTTTCTGCTTTTCCGTGCAATCTCAAAAGTTTTATGCTATACTAAAACTATCTATCAGAAAACGATGCCGCAGCAGCGGCAAATACAGAAAAGGCGGTGCGCATATGTCTGAGTATCAAATATCCTTAGCTCGTGTGGAAAAGGAGTTGGGATTAAAGACCCTTTACAGTCCCGCAGAACTGGATACCCTGTTTGTAAAGTCCCGGGAAGTGAATCGCCCCGGCTTGGAGCTGAACGGCTATTTGGAGTATTTTGAAGCCTCCCGCATTATTGTGTTCGGCAACCAAGAGGTATCCTTCCTCAATTCTCTCCCGGACGAAAAAAAGCGAGAAGCCTTGGGTTATATTCTTCCGGCGCATCCGCCGGCTGTTATTTTTGCCAGAAGCTTGCAGCCCAGTGATTTGTTCATGGAAATGGCAAGACAGCACCAGGTTCCGGTGTTCCTCACTGATGACACCACCTCCAGTGTAGTTTCGGCGTTGGTATCCCTTCTGAATGTAGAGCTTGCCCCAAGAGTGACCCGCCACGGCGTTCTGGTGGAGGTTTACGGTGAAGGCATTTTCATTGTGGGCGACAGCGGTGTTGGTAAGAGCGAAACTGCCATCGAGCTGGTTAAGCGTGGACACCGGCTTATTGCCGACGATGCGGTGGAGATTCGTCGGGTATCCGCCAAAACCTTGGTTGGCTCCTCTCCCGCAAACATTCGCCACTTCAGTGAGATTCGTGGTATCGGTATTATCAATGTGGCAAACCTGTTCGGTATGGGTGCGGTAAAGCCTACCGAGCGCATTGACTTCATTGTGAACTTGGAGGAGTGGGACGATACCAAGTCCTACGACCGCATGGGTCTGAATCGGGAGTGTACCGAGATTCTGGGCTTGAAGATTCCGGTATTGACCATTCCGGTGCGGCAGGGTCGAAATCTGGCAGTCATCATTGAAGTTGCCGCCATGAACAATCGCCAAAAAGCCAGCGGCAATGACGCTGCCCTAGAGCTGATGAAGAATCTTGGCTTGGATACCACCATGATGGGCATAACGGAAACCATGATTGATTTAGAGATTTAAGCATAGAACGAAAGGAAGACTTGGGATGGAACGGAACGAACAACTGGCGCTGTTACAAGAAGCCGCCGAGCAAGCAGGCTGTCGGTCTTGCAGAAATGAAAGAATGAGCGAGCATACCACCTTTGCTGTTGGCGGACCGGTGGATTTGATGCTGACGGTTCCCAATTTGGATGCGCTGCGACTGGTTCTCTCCACGCTGCGCCGCTTAGAACTTCCGTATCATGTGATGGGCAAAGGCTCTAATTTGTTGGTCAGTGACGAGGGCATTCGTGGCGTGATGTTGGTGCTGTCCGATGAGTTTGCCAAACTGGAGGTTACCGGCAACCGCATTACCTGCGGTGCGGCAATGTCCCTGACCGGACTGTCCAAAGCTGCTGCCGACCACAGTCTCACCGGCATGGAGGGGGCGTGGGGGATTCCCGGCAGCGTTGGCGGCGGATTGTTCATGAATGCCGGCGCTTATGATTTTGAAATGAAAAATGTCATTGTCAGCGCAGACTTTCTGCAAGAGGACGGCACCCTTGTCACCCTGCAAAAAGAGGAGATGGAGTTGTCTTATCGCCACAGCGCCTTCCAAAGGAAGAAGGGCATCATTACCTCAGTGACGGTGGAGTTACAGCCTGGCGACGAGCAGGCAATTCGAGAAAAAGTAAAGGACTTTATGACACGGCGCAGTGAAAAGCAGCCGTTGAATTACCCCAGCGCCGGCAGTACCTTCAAGCGCCCGGAGGGACATTTTGCAGGCAAGCTCATTGAAGATTGCGGACTGAAGGGCAAGCGGGTAGGCGGTGCAGCCGTCAGTGAAAAGCACGCCGGCTTTGTTATCAATCAAGATCACGCCACCTGCCGGGATATTTTGGACTTGATTCATCTGATTCAAGAAACGGTCAAGACAGAAACCGGTGTGGACTTGGAATGTGAAATTCGCTATTTATCTTAAACAAGCACAGGCTATGGGAGTGCGGTATGTCCATAGTCTTGGGAAGGGAACAGGAGGAAGAAGATGGAATTTGTAATTGTAACGGGATTTTCCGGTGCAGGCAAGTCGGTGGCGATTGATGCCATGGAGGACATCGGATTTTATTGCTTGGACAACATTCCGCCCAAGCTGATTCAGCCCTTTTATGACTTGTGCCTGCAATCCAAAGACGGCTTTAAGCGAGTGGCAGTGGTCACCGACATTCGTGGCGGAGAGCAGTTCTCCACCTTGTTTGAATCCTTAGACCGCCTGAAAGCCGCAGGAAAGCCCTATAAGATTTTGTTCTTGGATGCAGCCCAGGCGGTGCGAATCAATCGCTATAAAGAAACCCGCCGCCGCCATCCGCTGTTGGACGGCAACCTGTTTTCCTTGGAGAATGCCATGGAGCGAGAGGAGCAAATCCTCAAACCGGTGCGGGAAATCTCCGATTATATCATTGATTCCACCCACACCTCACCGTCTCAAATGCGGCAGAGGATTGCCAACTTATTCTTGTCCAATTCCTCTGATGCCTTGGCAGTTACCTGTATGTCCTTCGGCTTTAAGCACGGTGTTCCCACCGAGGCAGACTTGGTCTTTGACGTGCGGTGTCTGCCCAACCCATTCTACATTCCGGAGCTGAAAAAGCTCACCGGATTGGACGACAGCGTGCGGGACTACGTTCTCAAGTGGGACGAAACCAAGGGGCTTTTTGAGCGCATTGTGTCCCTGATTGATTATTCTCTGCCGCTGTATTGCAACGAGGGAAAAAGCCAGCTGGTCATTGCCATCGGCTGCACCGGCGGACACCACCGCTCCGTTGCCTTAACGCAGTTGCTCTACGACCACCTGTTAAAGCAGGATGTGCGGGTCAGCGTCAATCATCGTGACATTCACAGATAGGGGAAGGTTATGTCTTTTTCAGCAGAAATCAAACAGGAATTATGTAATCTGTCATCGGGAGAGGGCGCACAGCGCACCGCCTTGTGCTATGGTATGCTGCGCTTTGCCAGAAGCTGCAATTCGCAGACCATCACACTGGTCACCGAACACCCCGGATTTGCTCGCTTTGCCTCGGATTTGATCGTGGAGGAGTGCGGCGTGTTTGTGGACATGGAAACGAAAATCACCCACCGCAAGCAAGCGCCGGAAAGCTGCACTGTCACCGTGGCAGGCGACGACCAACGAAATAAAGTTTTGGAGCATTTCCCCGGCATTCACGATGGCGTTGCTGCTCGCATTGACCACCGATTTTTGCAGGAATCGGGCTGTGCCGCTGCATTTTTGCGAGGTGTGTTCCTTTCCTGCGGAACGGTCATCAACCCGGAGCGAGAGTATCATTTAGAGCTTTCTGCGGTACATATGCACTTGGCAGAGGATCTTTGCAACCTGCTTTCCTCTTTGGAGGAGCTGTCCATTCAGCCCTCAGTCATTTGCCGAAAAGGCTCCGTGGTGGTCTATTTAAAGGAAAGCGAAGCCATTGCCGACTTCCTGACCTATATCGGCGCGCAGAACGGCGCGCTGGAATTGATGCAGGTGAAGATGATGAAGGAACTGCGGAACGATGTAAATCGCCGCTCCAACTGCGAAACCGCCAACATCATGAAAACCGCCAACGCTGCCGCTGTGCAGCGCATTGCCATCGAGCGGATACAAAAATACATGGGGTTGGAGCAGCTTTCGCCGGAGCTGAAAGAGCTGTGCGAGCTGCGCTACGAAAACCCCGGAATGTCTTTGCGGGAGTTGGGTGAGAATCTCTCGGCGCCGATTTCCCGCAGCGGTGTGAACCACCGGATTCAAAAAATACTGGAACTGGCGGAAACCTTGCCGCCGTTGGAATAAATCAAACATCGCTTTGCAGAGAGGGCGGGGGCTTGCCCCTGCCTTTTGTAATTTACAGAGCGGAAACTTTCAAAAGAAAGGAAGATTCTTATGGCGTTTGCCCATCTTCATCTCCATACAGAATACAGCCTGCTGGACGGCGCTTGCCGCATTGAGCAGGTGTTGGACAGAGCCGCCGAGCTGGGGCAGACCGCCGTTGCCATCACCGACCACGGCGTGCTGTACGGCGCAGTGGATTTTTATCGGGCGGCAAACCGCCGCCACATCAAGCCCATCATCGGCTGCGAGGTGTACGTTGCCCCACGCTCCCGCGCCGACCGTGTCCACGGCTTGGACAGAGAACCGTACCATCTGGTGCTGCTCTGCGAAAACAACACCGGCTACCAAAATTTAATCAAGCTGGTGTCCGAGGGGTGGGTGTCCGGCTTTTACGGTAAGCCCCGTGTGGATTTAGACCTGCTGCGGCAGCACAGCGAGGGACTGATTGCCCTTTCCGCTTGCCTTGCCGGTGCGGTGCCAAGAGCCTTGAAGCGTGGCGATTTTGCGGAAGCCAAAGAGATTGCCCTGACCTATCATGAAATTTTTGGGCAGGGAAATTTCTTTTTAGAGCTGCAAGATCACGGCATTCCCGAACAGCAGCAAATCAACCCCATGTTGGTGCGGCTGTCGGAGGAAACAGGGATTCCCCTAGTGGCAACCAATGACTGTCACTACATTCGCAAAGAGGACAGCCAAATGCACAAGATTCTCATTTGTATTCAAACCAACCACACCTTGGAGGACGAAAGTACACTGGAGTTTGGCTCGGAGGAATTTTATCTCAAAAGCGAAGAAGAAATGCGCTCCCTGTTCCCACGCACACCGGAAGCCATTGACAATACTATGAAGATTGCCGAGCGGTGCCATGTGGACTTTGTGTTCGGCGAAACCAAGCTGCCACGGTTCAACCCACCCAATGGGCAGGACAACAAGGACTACTTCCACCAGATGTGTTGGGAGGGACTGCACAAGCGCTATGGGGAGCCGGAGGACAGCCTGAAAGCTCGCCTGCAATATGAAATTGACACCATCGACAACATGGGCTACACCAACTATTATCTCATCGTCCATGACTTCGTGCGCTACGCCAAGTCCGTGGGCATTCCCGTGGGTCCGGGGCGTGGCTCCGGTGCAGGCAGCTTGGCGGCGTACTGTTTGGGCATCACCGACATCGACCCCATTCGCTACGACCTGCTTTTTGAGCGGTTCTTGAATCCGGAACGAGTCAGTATGCCGGACTTCGATATTGACTTTAGCGATGAGCGGCGGCAGGAAATGATCGACTATGTGGTGCGGAAGTACGGCTCCGACCATGTTGCCCAAATCGTCACCTTCGGCACTATGGCGGCAAAGGCTGCCATCCGAGATGTGGGGCGCGCCATGGCGATTCCCTATGCGGCGGTAGATGCGGTGGCAAAGCTGGTTCCCAATAAGCTGAACATCACACTGGAGGAAGCCTTAAAACTTTCCAAAGACCTGCGGGAGCGGTACGAAAAAGAGCCGGAGATTCATCAACTCATCGACATGGCAAAGCAGGTGGAGGGAATGCCGAGAAATGCTTCTACCCATGCAGCCGGTGTGGTTATCACTGACCAACCGGTGGACAGCTATGTGCCGCTGGCAAAGAACAACGATGCAGTGGTGACCCAGTTCACCATGACCACCTTGGAAGAATTGGGACTGCTGAAAATGGACTTTTTGGGCTTGCGAAACCTTTCTGTCATTGACAATACGGAAAAGCTGATTCGCCAAACAAATCCCGAATATTCCATGCAGTGTATGAGCGTGGAGGATAAAGCTGTTTACGAGATGCTTGCCCGTGGCGAAACCGAGGGCGTGTTCCAGTTTGAATCGGCGGGAATGCGGAGCGTCATCATGCAGCTCAAGCCGGAGCATATGGAAGACTTGATTGCGGTGATTTCCCTGTATCGTCCGGGGCCTATGGATTCTATTCCAAAATATATCAACAACCGCCACCATCCGGAGCAGGTGCGGTATCATCATCCGTTGTTGGAGCCGATTCTCAACGTGACCTACGGCTGCATTGTGTATCAGGAGCAGGTCATGCAGATTTTCCGTACACTGGCAGGGTATTCCTTAGGGCGTGCGGATATTGTGCGCCGTGCCATGTCCAAGAAAAAAGGCGACGTGATGGAGCGGGAAAAGCAGATTTTTCTTTACGGCTTAACGAGAGAGGATGGCACCGTGGAGGTAGAGGGCTGCCTGCGCCGAGGGGTCAGTGAAAGCGTGGCAAAGACCATTTTCCATGAGATGGAGAGCTTTGCTTCCTACGCCTTCAATAAATCTCATGCCGCCGCCTATGCTATGGTTGCCTACGAAACCGCCTATCTCAAATGTCATTATCCCCAGCAATATATGGCGTCCCTGCTGACCAGTGTACTGGATTCCACCAATAAAGTGGTATCCTATATTGGGGACTGCACCCGCATGGGCATTGCTGTTCTGCCGCCTTATGTGAATGACAGCAACGCTACCTTTACGCCGGTGGGCAAGGATATTCGCTTTGGCTTGTTGGCGGTGAAGAATCTGGGCAAAGGCTTTATTGATGCCCTTGTGCGAGAGCGGCAGGAGCATGGGAAATTCCAGACCTTTTATCAATTCTGCAAGCGAATGTACCCCATCGATTTGAACCGTCGGGCATTAGAAAGTTTAATTCTCTGCGGGGCTATGGACGGCTTGGGGGAGGGCTATAATCGTAAGCAAATGCTCTCTGCCATTCCGGAGGTGCTGTCAATTTTAGAGGACGATAAGCGCAGAAATGTAGAGGGGCAAATCGGCTTTTTCGATGCAACCGGAGAGGAAGAACAGCAGGGCTTTTTCATTGCGCCTATGGAGGACTTGCCCTTGTCCGAGCGGCTTGCTCAAGAGAAAGCCGTGGCAGGTTTATATCTGTCCGGCCATCCTATGGCGGAGTATCGTGCGGTGTATGAGGACCCTGCCATTACCGTTGCTTCTCGCCTGCAAACCGAGGGGGACGGCACCTGCGCTTGCCACGACGGAGATGTTGTCACGATGGCAGGCGTAGTGACCGCTATGAAAAGCAAAGTAACCAAAAGCAATGCGGTCATGGCGTTTTTAACGGTGGAGGACTTGACCGGCGGCGTGGAGGTGTTGGTGTTCCCAACGGTGCTGAACCAGTTCGGGCATTTGCTCTCCGAGGGTGCTGTGGTGGCGCTGCGGGGACGGGTCAGCACCACCGAGGACAAGGACGGCAAGCTCCTCTGCGATGCGGTTGCGCCCATTGCTTCTTACCGCACTTTGGTGGGGGAGAGCAAGATTGCAGCCCAACAGGCTCCCCAAAAGAAAAGCGGGAAACGTCCGGGCCTTTATTTGAAATTGGACAAACAGGACAGCCCCTGCTACAAAAAAGCCATGCAATACACCGCAATTTTTGACGGCACCACGCCGTTGTATCTCTATTTTACCGAAGAAAAGAAACTGGTGCTGGCACCGCCTGCCCTGCGGGTGGACGTGAATGAGCCGCTGCTCCGGGCGCTGAAAAAGCTCTTGGGGGAGGACAACGTAGCGCTGGTGACAGACTAGGAGACGTGTATGGAATTTCAATTTTGCAAACTGGAAATTTTTCTGCCGGAAAGCCATTTGGAGCCGTTGCAGCTTGCTTTGCAGAGTGTGGATGCCGGACACATCGGCAACTACGACTGCTGCTTGTCGTACAGTCCGGTGACGGGCTGCTGGCGACCGCTGGAAGGCACTTCCCCGTACTTGGGCAGCGTGGGAGAAATCAGTCGAGAACCGGAGCTGAAAGTGGAGGTCACCTGCAAAACAGAGCGGGTGGCGGAAACAATTCGTGCGGTGAAAGCGGTGCATCCCTATGAGGAGCCGGTCATCAACGTGATTCCCCTTTATCAAATCGGGTTATACTAGAACCGGAATCTTTTTTAGAAACAGGAGAACGTTCATGAAAAAAGTAATCTTACTGGCCACCGGCGGCACCATTGCCGGTACGGGAGAAGCCGGAAAATCTACCGGATATGATTCCGGTACGCTGACGGCAGAGGACTTGCTCTCTGCGGTCCCGCAGCTTGCGCAGGTGGCAGATGTCGAAGCGGTGCAGGTGTGCAACGTCAATTCCGACGACATGACGGATCGTCTGTGGCTCAAGCTGCTCCGCACGATCCATGTGTATGCAGCGGACCCGAATGTTGCCGGTTTCGTAGTGACCCATGGCACTGATACATTAGAGGAAACCGCCTACTTTTTGAATCTCACCGTAAAAACAGAAAAGCCTGTGGTGCTGACCGGTTCCATGCGTCCGGCAACCGCCATTTCTCCCGACGGTCCCATGAATCTCTACCAGGCGGTGTGTGTGGCGGCTTCTCCCAAAGCGGTGGGCAAAGGCGTGCTGGCGGTGTTCGCCGACCAAATCTATGATGCCCGAACGGTGGCAAAGCGCAGCACCTACCATGTGATGGCGATTGGATCCGGGGAGTTGGGCGCACTGGGTGTTCTTCGGGACGACAAGGTGTTTTTCTACCAAACCCTCCTGAAGCCCCACACTGTCCACACCGAATTTTCGGTGGAGAACCGGAAGGACTTGCCCAGAGTGTCCATTGCTTATTTTGCGGTGGATGCCGACCCCAGAATTCTCACCGACCTTGCCAAGTACGCCGACGGTCTTGTGATTGCCGGTGCCGGAGCAGGGGAGTTCAGCGAACGCTTCAAGGAAGTGATCGAAACACTGTCGCTTCCCGTGGTGGTCAGCTCTCGCATTGATGACGGTATCCTCACCCAAGAGGGGATGCTGTGCAGCAACACCGTTGCCGCCGACCATCTGTCGCCCCAAAAGGCAGCTGTTCTGCTGCGATTGGCACTTACCAAAACTACCGACACTACAGAATTGGTGCGCATCTTTCAAACGTATTAAAGAGCAAGAAAAAAACAGCCAACCTCCTGCTTGGAGATGGCTGTTTTCTTTATGATAGCTTGATAATCATTCCGGTGCCGAATTCTTCCGTTGGCAACCGCTCAAAGCCGCACCGCTCGTAAAAAGGCTCCTTGCCCGGGTTGGCGTATAGGTTGCAGGTGAACCGCACGCCGGAGGGCGCTTTCTCTTTTAAAACTTCCAAAACACGGTCAATCATCTGCTTGCCGATACCCTTTCCCTGAAAATCCGGGTGGATGATTACATCCGTCAAGTAAGCGTCGGTGACGTAGTCGGTCAGCACTCGCGCCACGCCAACCGTGGTATCCTCCCAAACCGCGCACACTACAAAGGAAGCAAGCTGCAGCATTTGCTCCATCTGCTCCGAGGTGAGGGGCTGAAAATCAACGGCAGTGCGTAGCCGAGAAAATTCCGCTACCGAAATGGTGTCTGTCCATTGCAGGGCTTTTGCCTGATACATCCGATTCTCTCCTTTATGTTTCTGCGAATTTTTCTTTGAACCGCTGCCGCATGGAGGTGATGGATTCCGGCAGAACCTTTCTGTGGTCGCTGTGGTTTTGGTGGGGGTGCTCCTCCAAATAGTGGATGGCGTTTAGAATGTAGTCCTTGGATTTTTGAATCCATTCCGCTCGAATGACACGGACAGAAGCAAAATCAATGGGGGATTCGTCCAAATCTGCAAGGGTGGAGTCCTCTTCGAACCGGCGGTGGTTCAAGCCAAAGGTTTCCAACAGGCAGTCTACCTTGTCGCCGCCCCGCTTGCCCATGTAAAATTCCTTCTCGAAAATCACAGAGAAGCAGCCGCAGTGGAAGGAGTTAGTGAAGATGCAGGTTGCTTTTTCCATGTAGCCAAGCCATTCCTCCACACCGATGTCGTAGCGGTATTCGTAGGTTACACCCTCCGGCAAGTCTATCTCAGCAGGGCGGTCACTGATGTCAATGACCTTCAGGTTATGTTCCTTGGCGTAGTCCACCGCCAGCTTGGCGATGGGTTCGCCCTTTTCCATAACGGTGTAAATCAGCACATAGTCCTGCTTCTCCGGCTGCATCGCCAGATTGGAGTAAAAATCCTTGTCCTTCAAGAACACAGGGTCCAGTACACGAGTGACCGGAACATCCAAGCCGGACTCAATGTAGGTTTTCAAACTTTCTTCCCGTACAGAAATAAAGTCAATGTCACTGATGGCTGCAAAGAAGGTTTCCGCCTGCTCCGGCTTGTAGGTTCTTGCCCCACGACTGGCGGAGTAGGCAATTTTCTTCTTGCCCTCCATAGATTTGCAGTTGAGCAAAAAGCCCATGTCAAAGTCTTTGGCGCTGGGGTCAATGCTCCAAATCACGTCGGTTACGCAGATGTAGCAGTCAAAGCCCATGTCTTTTCTGTCCAACACCTTGGCATTGTAGCATTTTTTGGTTTTCTTGTAGTATTTTTCAATGAACTCCTCAAAGCGGCGGTAGCGCGCCTCTCGCTCGTAGAACAAGTCCTTCCAACGCTTGAGCATATCCTTTTGCTTGGCTTCGTCCTCCGCCATCACAGGCGCACCCGCATAGGGCAGCGGACGGATATAGCCCGTTACAGCCTCGGCCGCCTCGGGCGACAGCTGCGCGCCGTCCTCCCAGTAAACCTTGTAGCCGTTATACTGCGGCGGGTTATGGCTGGCGGTAATCACCACGCCCGCGATGCATCCCAGGTGGCGCACGGCATAGCTG
>CAKSOB010000011.1 GCA_934476545.1 uncultured Eubacteriales bacterium
ACTCTGACCCGGGGACGCTGTTTGGATTGTTGTATTTGATTTTATAGGGGAAATAAATCTAACGGAAAACAGAGTTCTATATATTAAGATATAAGGAAAAGGACGGGGAAACCGTCCTTTTTTTCATGAGGTTATTTGATTCCGAACAGTCCGATTTGCAAATAGGACAACCAAAAGACCTCTGCGGTGTGAAATCCTGCTTGATGCAGCACTTCCAGATGTTCTGGCAGAGAGATAGGGAAGTAGTTCTTGCCGTAGCGAGCAATGTGTTCCTTTGCGGCTTCCGGGGACTTTCCGTGAAGAAGCTGGAACTGTTCCCATCGCTGCAGATTCAGTTCTTTTCCTTTTTCGGTCAACGGCGCCATATTTTCTACGGTCAGGAAGATACCGCCTTCTGTTAGTGCATCATAGCAACGCCGAGTTGCCAGTAATCTTGTTTCGCCGTCTAAATAATGGTGGGACAACATGGCGGTGACCACCTGAAATTCTTCATGATAAAACAGCTCTTGGCTGGGAGAATCCACAAAGGCAACAGGGAGCTCCGCGTCGGCTAAAGCTGCCTTTGCTTGCTCCAACATAAAAGAGGAGGGATCACTCAGCGCCAGTCGGGACAACTTTACTTGTTGCAGAGCGGAACGTGCCAGTGTACCGGTACCGCAGCCGGTATCCAACCAAGCCACCGGCTTGTTGGAGAACTTTGTGCGGACAAGCTCAATGATTTGCTGCTGAATCTCCTGATAATAGGGGATCGTCTGCAAAATCTGTTTTTCATAGGCAGGAACCTCAAATACGGATTCTTGCGCAAGATGTCTTGCTTCTTTTTTGCTGTATTTTGCCATTTGCTCGCCTCCAAACCGAATTTGTTGCTTCTATTGTAGCACAGAAGCAAAATGCTTACAATCTTTTTTCAAAAATAGGACTTGAGGAAACAAGAGAAAATAAGAGTAAATAAGCGATTGAAAGAGATTTTAGAAAGCGGATTAAAAAATCCACAAATTAGTATTGACAGGCAGCGCAGAACATGGTATGATAACAAAGCATTGTGTCGGAGACTGCAGTTTGCACGCCGACATAAATTTGACTAAAAAGAAACAAATTTGTTTGAATGGAAAATTAAGGAGGAATCGCGATGTCCACATTTATGGCAAAAGCTGGTCAAGTAGACCGCAAATGGTATGTGCTGGACGCTGCCGGCAAGCCACTGGGTCGTGTTGCTGCCGAGGCTGCTAAACTGCTCCGCGGCAAGCACAAGGTAACTTACACCCCACACGTTGATTGCGGCGACCACGTTATCATCATCAACTGCGAGAAGGCAGTTCTCACCGGCAACAAGCTGGAGAACAAGTACTATCACCGTCACACAGGTTATATCGGCCACCTGAAGAGTGTTCGTTATGACACACTGATGGAGAAGAACCCAACTAAGGCTATGGAGCTGGCTGTTAAGGGCATGATCCCGGGCAACCACAATGGCAGAGAGGCACTGACCAGACTGCGTCTGTATGCAGGTGCCGAGCACAAGCACGCTGCACAGCAGCCAACCGTTTGGGATAAATAAGAGAGGAGGCAACGTTCATGTACCAAAAGGATCCATATTTTTACGGCACAGGCAGAAGAAAGAGCTCTGTTGCCCGTGTAAGACTGTACCAGGGTACCGGTAAGGTAACCATCAATGACAGAGATATTGACGATTATTTCGGTCTCGAAACACTGAAGCTGATCGTTCGCCAGCCATTGGCTCTGACCAAGACTGACGAGAAGTTCGACATTGTTTGCCGTGTAGCAGGCGGTGGCGTAACCGGTCAGGCAGGCGCGATTCGTCACGGCGTTTCCAGAGCGCTGCTTCAGTATGACAGCGAGAACCTTCGCCCAATCCTGAAGAAGGCTGGCTTCTTGACTCGTGACCCAAGAATGAAAGAGCGTAAGAAATACGGTCTTAAGGGCGCCAGAAGAGCACCACAGTTCTCCAAGAGATAACAAATTGTATATTCCCATACAGCCCTCGGTTGTATGGTTATTGCATAACAAAAGACAGTCCGGCAGCTTGCTTGGCTGTCTTTTTTGTTTGCAAAATTAAAAAGTTTATAGAGAATAAAAAAACGACGAGTCCGGAGGAGATTTCCTCCAAACTCGTCGTTCTTCTTTTTATGGACAATCCGATGGTTAGGATTCGGATACCTTTGCCTTTTTTCGTTTGTTGATAAAGTAGAGAATCAGCATGAGTGCGGTGAGTATTGCAACACCAATTCCCAAAAGGACAAACACATTTTGAACAAATCCTGCAATAATGTAGCAGACCAAGGAGATTCCTGCCACCGTCATAACATAAGGAAGCTGTGTGGAAACATGGTTTACGTGGTCGCATTGTGCGCCGGTAGAAGCCATGATGGTGGTATCGGAGATGGGGGAGCAGTGGTCGCCGCAAACAGCGCCGGCAAGGCAGGCAGAGATGCAGATGATCACCATAGACGGAATTGCGCCGCCGGAAGCAACGCCTGTTAAATCCTGCTCAAAAACACCGGTGATAATCGGAATCAGAATACCGAAGGTTCCCCAAGAGGTGCCGGTTGCAAAGGAAAGTCCCACAGCAACCACAAAGAGGATTGCCGGCAGCAGCACTTGCACAGCCGTTGCGGAGGATACCAAGGTGGAAACATATGCGCTGGCATCCAGCAGGCCGGTCATGGACTTCAGGGTCCATGCAAAGGTCAAAATCAAAATAGCAGGAACCATTTGCTTAAAGCCTTCCGGAATGGCTTCCATGCAGTCCCGGAAAGAAAGCACTCTGCGGCACAAGAAGTAGAAGATAATCACAATCAGTGCGCCGATGGAGCCGATGGACAAACCGTAAGATGCGTCGGAATTTGCAAAGGCATCAATAAAGTTTGTGCCGGAGAAGAATCCGCCGGTGTAAATCATGCCGGTTACGCAGAAGGCAATCAGGATAATTACCGGAAGAATCAGGTCGATAACCTTGCCCTTATCGGAAACAGGCATTTCGTGTTCGTTCTCAAAAACGCTCTTTCCGGTGGTGAACAGGTCACCCTTTTGGGCATTTTCTTCATGCTTTTTCATAGGACCAAAGTCCACATTCAGAACGGAAACCAGAATGACCATTAAGATGGTGAGCAGCGCATAGAGATTGTAAGGAATGGTTTGAATAAACAGTGACAATCCGTTTACGCCCTCTACCGTGCCGCTAACAGCTGCCGCCCATGAGGAAATCGGTGCGATAATACAAATCGGTGCTGCTGTTGCATCAATGAGAAATGCCAGCTTTGCACGGGAAATTTGGTGGGCATCCGTAACAGGGCGCATTACCGAACCAACGGTCAGGCAGTTGAAGTAGTCATCCACAAAGATGAGCGCACCCAATCCAAAGGTTGCCAGCGAAGCGCCTCGGCGTGTTTTAATGTGGCGAACCGCCCATTTTCCGTAAGCACGGCTGCCGCCTGCCCGGTTCATCAGCACAACGATGGTGCCGAGAACTACAAGGAAGATGAGAATACCCACGTTCCACGAGTCGGAAAGGTTTTTGGTAATACCCTCGCTGACGATAGCATTAAAGAATGCAGGGAACCCGCTGCCTAAGGTTTCTCCATCCCCAATGGAGATGGGGGTGGAAGAAAACATACAGAGCAGACCGCCGGTGACAATTCCGAAGAAAAGGGAAGAATACACTTCCTTGGTGATCAAAGCCAGTCCAATGGCGACTACCGGCGGCAGTAGCGACCAAAGGGAGTTGACCGGGCTTGTGATTGGCGCTTGAATGAAACATAGGACGATGAATCCTACGATAATCAGCGCAAAAATAATTTTACTGATAATCCCTTTTTTTGTTTTCATTAGAAGCCTCCCAAACGGAAAGCCGTGACTGCACGGGAAAGCAATCACGGCTAACGTTTTATGAACTATTTCCGCACGGTTGACAGCATTGCACGAATTTTATTTTGCGAATATCTGTCTGATTGTACCAAAGGTACTTAGACGGAATTACTAAAGAAACAATAGCATAGGAAATGAAATTTGTCAACAAGAATCGAGGGATTTGTTGAAAAAACGACAGAGATTTGAGAAATAGAAGCCCATTTTCCAATTCCGTTTCAGACATTCCTATCAGGTTGTCGGTTGCGGCAGGTGGGGAATTCTGATATACTGAAATAGAGTACCAATTCGGAGGGGAATTACTGATGAAAAAGATGATTTTGGTCACATCGCCGCCGGCTTGTGGAAAAACATATATTTCCAAGCAGATTGCAAAGCATTTGAAGCATGTGGTCTATTTGGATAAGGATACCCTGATTCCCTTGTCCAATCGAATTTTTGCGGCGGCAAATCTTCCTCGGGATCGGAGTTCCGCGTTTTTTGAGGAAAATATTCGGGATTATGAATATGAGGCGATTGTGAATGTAGGCTTAGAGGCATTGGAGTATGACGACATTGTGCTCATCAATGCGCCCTTTACCGAAGAAGTGCATAATGAATCGTTTTTGGGCTTGTTCAGTGCCTTTCTGCGGGAACGGAATGCGGAGCTGGTTGTGGTTTGGGTGGTTACAGATCCGGAGGTTTGTCACCAACGGATGATTCGCCGGAACTCTGACCGAGATACTTGGAAGCTGGAGCATTGGGATGAATACGTTCAAACTATTGACTTTACGATTCCGGCACCATTGCTTCGTCCGGATTTAGGGCATACCCTTCTGTTGTTTTATAACTCCAACCGCCAGCAATTTGCAGAGTCTATGGATCGGATCGTGCGAACTTTAGAGCATCTTTCTTGAGGAGGGAGAATTGGCGGAGTCCCTCAAAAATAGCACAAAACACCACTTGAATTTTTTGTTGGACTATGCTATAATAAAAAAGATGCCAACATATCTTTTCCGCTCGTAGCGCAGTCCGGATAGCGCAGCAGATTCCGATTCTGAAGGTCGGGGGTTCGAATCCCTCCGAGCGGGCCAAAGTACCCTTCCGTTTGTGCGGAAGGGTTTCTTTTTTATGGAAATTATTCATATGATAAGTGCTTGAGTAGACGGTAAACTAAAGAAAATAGGATACAGCGAATCGGTGGGAGATTGTTATGGGGCGATATGATAATTATAATAATCGCAAGCGTATTGAACAATGTCGTAAAAAATTAAAAAAGCTATCCGGAAAAAGAAAACCAAACCAGTTCGAGGTAGATATGGCTCAAAAAGAGCTTGATACCATGTTATTGTTTGAAAGTTGTCAAATCTTTGGCAGGGAAGATTTGCTGAAAAGTATCAATGACCCCAATGCTGACATTATGTTCAGTGATGATAATAGGGTCATGTGGTTTGTGAGTGTGCTGATTCCATATGAGGATATTGTATCTTACAGTTTTTTAGAAAACACCGAAGCATTTGCTCGGACGAAAACCAAAAGCAAGGGTGTTGTTTCCCGAGCCATTGTCGGCGGTGCGATAGGTGGTGTGATGGGTGCCGCAATAGGAGCAGCTTCCGCAGGGTCAACATCGACCACACAGTTTTATGAATCTAAAAATGGATTCATTTTACAAATTGAATTGAAAGACGGAACGATATGGCAATATCCGGTAGAAAACAGCGGGATTATATCCAATAGAATATCCCCTTCATGGATTCAACTCGGTGCAAAATTGCAAATGATACTTGATGAAAATGCAAAAGGTTAATTGGGTGCGTTATCGCAAAGAGCGTAAATCTCTAAACGATAGCGCACCTTTTTATTGAAAATTTGGAAAACAAAAACCTCCCTCAACCAATCGGTCGAGGGAGGTTGCTTGGCGGAGATGAAGAGATTTGAACTCTTGCGCCGGGGAACGCCCGACCTACCGCATTTCGAGTGCGGACCCTTCAGCCACTTGGGTACATCTCCGTAAAATTTCATACGCTTTATTATACCCAAGATGATGAAAAAAGTCAACCCGTGGCAAGGCAAAAGAAAAGACCGCCGAAGCGGTCTGAATGTGTAATTAAGATTCCGGTTCCATATCAAAATAAGTTGTGCCAACCTGTGGGGTGTTACCGTTTCGGCTCAACAGTTGGCTAACGGTTACAAGGGTATATCCCTCGTCCTCCAGTTGATCCAGAGCGGCAAGGAAGCCGTCTACACTGGTTTCGTGAATATCGTGGAGCAGAATAATTGCGCCGTCATAAGCGTTTTTCAGAATTTGATTCTTTACATACTTTACATTTGGATGCTTCCAGTCTAAGGTGTCTACGGACCAGTAAATGCTCGGAGTATCCAGAGCGGAAAGCACATCATCGTTCAGGTTTCCGTAAGGCGCCCGGAATACGGTAGGATAAGCGCCACAAGCATCATAAATTGCTTCTTTTGTTTTGTTCACTTCTTTTTGGATGCCGGATTTAGAAAGAGAGGTCAAATCTGCGTGACTGTAAGAGTGGTTGCCAAGTTCATGTCCTTCTGCCTTCATTCGTTTTACTAAATCCGGGTTGTATCCTACATTTTCCCCCAACATAAAGAAGGTAACTTTAGCATCTCGGTCTTTCAGGGCATCCAACAGTTTTGGAGTATAGGATGCGCTTGGACCATCGTCAAAGGTAATGGCGATGAGTTTTCCATCAGGAACCGTTACTTTTTCTTCTACGGTAACGGTACAGGATTTAGAGGTGCCGTTGCTTGTAGTAGCGGTAATTGTAGTTTTGCCTTCACTTACACCGGTAACAACGCCATCAGAATCCACGGTAGCAATCGTTTCATCTGCACTGCTCCAAGAAAAGGTGGCATCACTGTTTACAGTTGCTTTAATGGTTCCTGTTTTTCCGATTTGAACAGACAGCTTATTTCGGTTTAAAGTAACTTTTTCCTGAATAATCACTGCGCTGACCTTTGCAATGGTAGCACTGTACAGTTTATGGCTGCCGGTATCGACAAAAGCGCTGATGCCGAATTTCAGTTCGGATTCTTTGCTGTCGGTACCATCATAAGTAAAGGTAGGGGCGGTGATGGTATCAAGATTTTGATATGTTTTGGTGGCGCTGTCATATAAAGAAACCACATAGCCGCTGGCATTCGGAACAGCATCCCAGTTTAGGGTGACGGTTTTTTTATTGACAGAGGCGGTTACATTTTGCGGTGCATCCGGTGCTTGGGGAACGACAGAAGAGGTTTCTGCCGGTGTATCTGTGTTGTCTCCTCCAAACGAGCAGCCGGTGGAAACGGTGAGTATTGCTGCAACTGTCAGCAACAGCGCTGTTAGTTTTCGACTCCATTTCATGGGTTAACTTCCTTCCTTCTTTCTTTGCAAATAAATCCTGCATAGAATTGTAATACCTTCATTATACGAGTATGCAAAAGGATTTACAATAGAAGTGTCAATAAATTAACAATTTATCTCTAATTTTTCGACAAAAGAAACCATCCGGCAAATGTCGGATGGTTTGCAAAATTATCGTTTTTCGTTTAGCACTTTCAGCAATCGTTTTCGGTTGTCATTTTCACAAACAGCAACAATTTCATCGCCGCTGTGGAGTACCGAATAACCGTTTGGAATCATCATATTGTCATCCCGCAAAATTGAGATGATCAGCGAGCCGGAAGGGAGTGTAAGGTCCTTCAGTGGGCGTTCATGCCAGGCGCTTTTTTCCGGCAGCACCATAGTACAAATACTGGCGCGACCTTTGTTTAAGGTTGCGAGCATATGCATTTCCGCTACGTCTACTTCTTGCTCAATCAGGCGAGTGATAATTTCTGTACTGCTTACGACAATGTCCGTACCGAGGGTTCGCAGGGTTTCCATATTGGCAGGGTTATTGGCGCGGATAATGACTTTTTTTGCATCAAATTCTCGTTTTGCAAGCTGTGTGGCAACCAGATTATCTTGGTCGCTTCCCGTTACGGCAATAAAGCTGTCGCAATTTTTGGTGCCGGCTTCTTCTAAAATTTCAATCTCGGTGCCATCGCCGCAGATGACCTCGGCATCCAGTCGATTTGCCAGTTCCATACACTTCGCTTTATTTTTTTCAATCAGGCGCACGTCATATTTTCGCTCCATCATGGTTTGCGCCAAGTCGAAGCCTAGTTTTCCGCCGCCAACAATTACAATGACCATGGTTTGCCTCCATTAATCGCTCACATGGGAGAGAATCAGTTGATCTCCCGGTTCGATGATGATTTTTTTGTCATAGCCGGTCAGTTCCATTGTGCCGTTGGTTCGCAAAACTCCCAACACACTGGAATCCCCCTCCAGCTTTAGCTTGGATGCATCTCGTCCCACCAATTTTTCCGTATCGGAGAAGCAGGTAAACATGACCGTGGCGCTTTCAAAGGTGATACTTTTTTCATCCCAAGGCTGCGTCAATGCAATATGCATAGTATCGGCAGCCAGCTTTGTGGGGCAAATGGTTTTTAGACCGAATTTCTTGAATACTTTTTCTCGAGAAGGGTCGGAGATACGAGCCAGCACATTTTCTACGCCGAAGAATTGCTTTACAACTTGAGAAACAGTGATATTCAGGTTATCGTCCTGTGTGACAACAACCACAGCATCGCAACCTTCAATACCGGCAGAGGAGAGAACACGCATATCCATTGCCGTGCCGCAGATGGTTACACCACTGAAATCGTCATCCAATGCACGGAATGCGTCTACGTTAGAGTCCACGATGGCAACATCATGTCCTCTGCTGTCTAACAACTCTGCCAAACGAGAGCCTACCTTACCGCAGCCGATAATCAAAACATTCAATCTATTCAACCTCCTAGAAATCCATCATAGTAAAGAGATATGATAGTATTATAGTACGAGTTCTTAGAAAAGAAAAGAGGAAAACCGGTTGCTTTTTGAAAATTATCAAAAAAGGTGACGAGGTGCAGGAATCCTTGTATAATAAAAGGAGAAAGGATGATTGGAATGAATTATGAAATGCGCCGCAAAAAGCAGCAGCTTTCCCCAGAGGAATGCAATGATATTTTGGACAGAAACACCGCCGGAGTGTTATCCCTTTTAGATCCAAAGGGGTATCCTTATGGGGTGCCGTTGAGTTATTGCCGTGTGGAGGATCGGCTGCTGTTTCACAGTGCGTTGACCGGTCACAAACTGGATGCAATTCAACATGAGGAACGTGCATCCTTTTGTGTGATTGACCAAGACCAAGTAGTGCCGGAACAATATACAACTTACTATCGCAGTGTAATTGCATTTGGGACTGTTCGGATTTTGGAGCAGGACGATGAAAAGAGAGCGGCGATCGAAGCCTTGGCAGAAAAATATGCCCCCAATTTACCGGAAGGGCGAGAGCAGGAAATTCGACAAGAGTATCACCATTTTTGCATGATTGAATTGAAGATGGAACAGATTACCGGAAAAGAAGCTATCGAATTACACAAACAACGAAATACCCAATAAAAAATGCACCCTGTTGGGTGCATTTTTTTAGTCGGTGGCAATATCGTAAGTCCAGTCCATGATACCGCCGAAATCTTTAATATTGGTATACCCCATAGATTCCAAGATGATGGCTGCGGAGGCGCTTCGGGTACCGCTGCGGCAATATACAAGGATTTGCTGCTCGTAATCCGGCAATTCTTCTTCGGCACGGGCAGGCAGCTCCGAAAGGGGCAACAGTGTTGCGCCGGGAATATGCCCCTGCTCATATTCCTCCGCTCCACGGACATCTAAAATAATGCAGTCCTCGCCGCTGTCCATAATTCGCTTGGCTTCCTGTTGAGAGATATTCATGTGAATCGCTCCTTTGCTTGAATATTTCTTTTTAGTATACAAAACTTGTCCACAAAATACACAATGTGCGTCTTTAGTCGAGAGTTTTCACATCGCCTCTGTCTACAACGATTTGGTAACCGATGGATTCCATTCGGCGGGACAAGCAGTTTTTACATTCGGCGGCTTCGTCCCCTGTGCAAATTTTATTATCGTACAGCTCGTATTTTTTTCGCACAGAAACAGGGGAAAGGTTCGGCATGACAACATTTGCTCCGGCTTTGATGCCTTTTTCTCGACCGAGCGGGTCAGCGGTACCCAAAGCAGTGGTGGAAGGCAGCAGGGCATAGGGGAAGAGTAACCGCAAAATCGCAATCATCCGCAGTACCAGTTGAGTATCTCCGTTTTGGAAGTCCTTAAACGGTGTATCTTGGTGGGTCAGGAACGGACCAATCCCAATCATGGCCGGCTGCAATTCCTGCAAGAAGCGAAGATCCTGAATGAGATCCTCTGTTGTTTGATAAGGTGTGCCGACCATAAAGCCGGAACCTACTTGGAATCCGATCTTTTTCAAAGCGAACAAGCAATCCCGACGACGAGAAAACATCATTTCTGCCGGATGCAGCTTGCTGTAATGGGTTGGATTTGCGGTTTCGTGGCGCAAAAGATAACGGTCAGCGCCAGCATCGTACAAGGCTTGGTAGCTTTCTACGGAACGCTCGCCCAAAGATAAGGTCACAGCGCAGTCGGGGTATTGGGATTTGATTTTCCGAATCAGTGGACAGAGCCGTTCATCGGTGAAGTAGCTGTCTTCTCCGCCTTGGAAAACGAAGGTGCGGAAACCCAACGCATAACCCATAGCGCAACATTCTAAAATTTGCTCCGGTGTCAGACGGTATCGCTCAACCTGTCGATTATCTCGTCGAATTCCGCAGTAGTAGCAGTTATTTTTACAGTAGTTGGAGAGCTCAATCAATCCTCGCACATACACCGCATTGCCGTAAACTGCCTGTCGTTGCTGCTCTGCGGTTTTAAACAGTAGGTCATCATGACTGCCGTTCTCAATGAGTTGGCGCAGTTCTTCATCCGTAAGATCGTGGTTGACTGCCAGTTTTTCAATCAGTTGTTCCATGGAAAACGCTCCTTTATCCGTACTAGTTTCAGTATACTGGATTTTGCAAAAAAGTAAAGTGCATTGGTTACAGAAGAGAGAAAAAATACTCCCCGCAGCGGGGGCTACGGGGAGCATTCGGTGTGTGTTATATGAAATCGTTATATTGAATAATGGAATGGTTTTATTTTAAAGGGGGATTAGTCGATGGCAGCAAAGCCTCTCTCCAGATCGGCAATGATGTCATCAATATGCTCTGTACCGATGGACAGGCGAATGGTAGCCGGTGTAATGCCCTGATCTGCCAGTTCCTCTGCGTTCAGCTGAGAGTGGGTTGTGGTAGCCGGATGTACAACCAGAGATTTTACGTCGGCAACGTTTGCCAGCAGAGAGAAGATTTCCAGATGGTCGATGAAGCGGTGTGCTTCTTCCTGACCGCCCTTGATCTCGAAGGTGAAGATGGAACCGCCACCGTTCGGGAAGTACTTCTCGTAGAGAGCGTGGTCCGGATGCTCCGGCAGGGATGGGTGGTTTACCTTTGCAACCTTTGGATGGTTTGCCAAGAACTCGATTACCTTCTTGGTGTTCTCTGCATGACGCTCTAAGCGGAGGGACAGAGTCTCTGTACCTTGCAGCAGCAGGAAGGCGTTGAATGGGGAGATACAAGCGCCTTCATCTCTCAGCAGAATTGCACGGATGTAAGTAACGAATGCAGCAGGGCCAACAGCATCAGCAAAGGAAATGCCGTGGTAGCTTGGGTTTGGCTCTGCGATAGGCGCGTACTTACCGCTCTTCTTCCAGTCAAACTTACCGGAATCTACGATAATGCCGCCCAGAGTAGTACCGTGACCGCCGATGAACTTCGTAGCAGAGTGAACAACAATGTCTACACCGTGCTCGATTGGACGAATCAGGTATGGAGTACCGAAGGTGTTATCTACAACAACCGGCAGACCATGCTTGTGTGCCAGCTCGGAGATCGCATCCAGATCCGGAATATCACAGTTTGGGTTGCCCAGCGTTTCCAGGTAGATTGCCTTGGTGTTCTCCTGAATTGCATTCTCAATCTCTTCCAGATTGTGTGCGTCTACAAAAGTAGTTTTAATGCCGTAGAGTGGCAGAGTGTGTGCCAACAGGTTGTAAGAACCACCATAGATGGTCTTTTGCGCTACGATGTGGTCACCTTCTTGTGCCAGCGCCTTTATTGTATAGGTGATTGCTGCTGCACCGGAAGCAACTGCCAGACCTGCTACACCGCCCTCCAGAGCAGCGATGCGCTTTTCAAATACGTCCTGTGTGGAGTTGGTCAGTCTGCCATAGATGTTGCCAGCATCGCTCAGGTTGAAGCGAGCTGCTGCGTGCGCACAGTCACGGAACACATAAGAAGTTGTTTGGTAAATCGGCACCGCTCTGGAATCAGTAGCGGGATCCGGTTGCTCTTGACCAACGTGAAGTTGCAGTGTTTCAAAACGATAGTTATTATTTGTATTTGCCATTGTGAATTCCTTCTTTCTGTTTTAAAAAAATAATATAGTGTTTAATAAAAATAAAAGTAACGGGTTGGGATTCAGCAATGGCACATTCGTCCGTTGCGGAAATTCCTCCGCAGATGTCGGACCCAGTTGGTTTGCATGGGACTCGTCTCCTTTCACGCAATTCCGATTGATTTGATGGGTCTATTGTAACCCGTAAAGCCTACTATGTCAATAGGATAATGGGAATTTTTTTGAAAAATTTTAAAATTTGTCCCATTTCGGCAGAAAAAAGAGAGGAGTCAGCTCCCTTATATAATGAAAATAGGATTATCGCTTGATATTAGCCAGGTCACAAACCACCTCTCCGGCAAGAATCAATCCGGCTACAGACGGCACAAAGGCAATGCTGCCGGGAATTTGTCGGCGACCTTGAGGCAATTCTTCGTTGGATTCCGTTTGATGGGCGCGGGCTTCTTCCTTAGAATAAATGACTTTTAATTTGTAAATGCCACGTTTCCGCAATTCTTGCCGCATGACGCGTGCCAGAGGGCAAACAGAGGTTTTGGAAATATCTGTTACTTCAAAGCGAGTAGGGTCCAATTTGTTTCCGGCGCCCATGCTGCTGATAATCGGCGTGCTTACTGCGTGGGCTTGTTCAATCAGATGCAGCTTGGCGGAAACTGTATCAATGGCATCTACAATATAATCATATTGAGAAAAATCAAACCGGTCGGATGTTTCACTTGTAAAGAAGCAAGAATGAACAGTGACTTTGCATTCCGGGTTAATGTCCCGAATGCGGTCTGCCATTACTTCGGTTTTTAGCTTGCCTACGGTAGAATGGAGCGCCACAAGCTGACGGTTGATATTGGTCACGGAAACCGTATCTTTGTCCACCAAGTCGATTGCACCAACACCGCTGCGAGCCAAGGCTTCTGCAACAAAGGAGCCGACGCCGCCCACACCAAACACAATCACACGGGATTGCTGCAATTTTTCTAAGCCTTTTTCGCCCAATAATAGGGCAGAGCGGGAAAATTCATGAAGCATAAAGAAGTCCTCCTATTCGGGATTTTGTACCGATAAAATTCGATTTATTTTAGCATGAGAAAAGAAAGGTTGTCAATTTTAAGGAGAAAGATTTTAATTTCCTCTTGACAAATGAAAAAAACAGCAGTATGATTATATCACACCAATCAAGTAGGCATTGTAGTAAATGGAAAAATTCCAAAGGGACGGTCGCTGTTCCGGACGGGATAAAAGGAGTGTTTTTTCAAATGAAAATTTATCAAACTATCACAGACCTCATTGGCAAAACACCACTGCTGGAATTGCGAAATTTCAACAAGAATCATGAGTTGCCGGCTACCGTAGTCGGAAAGCTGGAGTATTTCAATCCGGCAGGCAGCGTAAAGGATCGTGTTGCCAAGGCAATGATTGACCATGCCGAAGCCATCGGCGCATTGAAGCCGGGCGCAACCATTATTGAGCCAACCAGCGGTAACACCGGTATTGGTCTTTCTGCTGTGGCAGCCGCCAGAGGCTATCGTGTGATTCTTACCATGCCGGAAACCATGAGCGTGGAGCGCCGCAATCTGCTCCAAGCTTACGGCGCAAAGGTTGTTCTGACCGAAGGCGCTTTGGGCATGAAGGGGGCAATCGCTAAGGCTGATGAGCTGGCAAAGGAAATTGAAGGCAGCTTTATTCCAAGCCAGTTTACCAATATGGAAAACCCGAAGGCACATGAGCGCACCACAGGACCGGAAATTTGGGAAGATACCGAAGGCAAAGTGGATATTTTTGTTGCGGGTGTTGGCACCGGTGGTACTGTTTCCGGTGTAGGCGCTTATTTGAAAGCGCAAAATCCAAATGTACAGGTCGTAGCCGTAGAGCCGGAAACTTCTCCTGTATTATCAAAGGGTGTAGCAGGTCCTCATAAAATCCAGGGTATCGGCGCAGGCTTTGTACCGGATACACTGAACACGGCGGTATACGACGAAGTATTCCCGGTTTCCAATGAGGATGCGTTTGCAACCGGTCGAGAGTTGGCACGCACAGAAGGATTGCTGGTTGGTATTTCTTCCGGTGCTGCTGTTTATGCAGCATCTCAATTGGCAAAGCGTCCGGAAAACAAGGGTAAGGTCATTGTTGCTTTGCTGCCGGATACCGGTGAGCGTTACCTCTCCACACCAATGTTCTCCGAGTAATTGTGGAGTTCCCCCTATCAGTTCTGTTGAGAAAAAATCAAATTTGAAAAGACAGGCTTGCCACCTGTCTTTTTTTGATTCCGGGGATCGGACTTGTAATTTTCTTTTTTGTCGATTACAATAAAAGAAAGCGGAAGGAGGCGAGAAAAAGATGGTTCTTGATTTTCATGCCCATATTTACCCGCCGGAAATTTCGGAAAAAGCAGTGCATAGCGTCAGTGAATTTTACGGGATTCAGATGGGGTTCCCCGGTACGGCAGAGTCTTTACTGGCGGCAGGAAAACAAGCGGGCATTGACCGATTTGTAGTGCAGTCCGTGGCGGTTACGCCAAGACAGGTATCCTCCATCAATCGGTTTATTGCCGGCGCGTGTCAGGCGCATCCGGAATTTATCGGATTTGGAACGCTTCATGCCGATTTGGAAGATCCGGCTTCGGAAATTGAATCTATCATAAAGTTGGGACTGCGTGGGGTAAAACTCCATCCCGACACCCAAGGCTTCCCCATGGATGACCCGAGAATAATGAGAATTTACGAGCAGCTGGAAGGGCGGCTTCCGATTTTAATGCATTGCGGCGATTACCGCTGTGATTTTTCGCATCCCAAGCGATTGGCAAATGTGTTGGATCAATTCCCGAATTTAACGGTGATTGGCGCACATTTTGGTGGTTGGTCCCTGTTTGATCTGGCTGTGGAATATTTGGAGCGTCGCAGCTGCTACTTGGATTTATCCAGTTCCATTCCCTTTTTGGGATTGCGCCGTACCAGAGAGTTAATTCAAATTTACGGGGCAGATCGCATTTTGTTTGGCAGCGATTTCCCCATGTGGAATCCCGCCGAAGAGTTGGAACGTGTCCGTTCGTTGGGGTTGTCTCAAGAGGATTTGGAAAAGATTCTTTGGAAGAACGGACAGAGCCTACTTGCAAAATCAGAAGAATAAGGAGATTAGATTAGAATGAATACCGTACAGGAAACCTGTTGGGGACTGGCGTCCTTGTCTATCTATCGTGGACTGTTGGATTGCCCGGTTACCGGCAGTTACTATCGCTTGCTGCAAACGGCAGCAAACTTTGACGCAGCTAACCCGGAACCGTTTTTTACGGCATGGGGTACCTTTTATGCCACGGCTTGCACTTACGGCGCAGCGGAGGATCTCAGTGGCGTTATTACCGACGGCGCATTATATGACGACAATATTTTTTCCCGTCGTGGTGCGGCAGGAGAGGAAATCAGTGACAGCTTACGCCGAGGCGTAGAGCGGGATTTATCCATTTTGTTGGCGGCAACCACGTTGTCACCGGAAATAATTTTGGTAGAAAGCGGCGCAGATCGCTTACCCCTTTCTCAAAACTTGCCTCGATGGCAGGTTGGCAAACCTGTGGAAGAATTGCAGGGAGATCTTTCTCAGTGCGTGAATAAGCTGTTGTCTTTCTATCGTGGACATGGCTGCGGTAAATTTGTAAAATATCGTGCTTTTATCTGGAGAGAGCAGAAAATTTTGCCGGTGGAATATCCGGATAAAATTCGCTTGGAGGATTTGAAAGGCTACGAGTTCCAACGGAATCAAGTTGTGGACAACACTACACGATTCCTCCAAGGATTGCCTGCCAACAACTGCTTGCTGTACGGCGATCGTGGTACCGGTAAATCTTCCACAGTCAAAGCTATCATGAATGGCTATGCAAAGGATGGCTTGCGGGTCATTGAAATGCCGAAGGAATCTCTTATGGAGTTCCCGTATTTGGTAGACCAAATTGCCGGTTTGCCGCTGAAATTTATTATTTTTATTGATGACCTGTCCTTCTCCAAGCAGGACGAAACCTATGCTTCCCTGAAGGCTGTCTTGGAAGGCGGTGTGGCATCTCGTCCGGACAACACCCTGATCTATGCCACCTCTAACCGCCGCCACCTGCTGCGAGAAACCTTCTCTGACCGAGAGGGCGATGAAGTGCATCAAAACGATACGATTGAAGAAAGCCTTAGCTTGGCAGATCGGTTTGGTTTGACAGTAAACTTCAGCCACCCGGGCAAGAAACAATATCTGGAATTGATTGCGGCTTTGGCAGAGCAGAGGGGGCTGTCCGAACATCTGGAAATGCTGCAGAGAGAGGCAGAGCAGTGGGCGATGACCAAGGGCGGACGCTCCCCACGTTGTGCGGTTCAGTTCATGAATCATGCCGAATCTCGGTTGCGTGCAGGGGATACAAATTTGTAACAGTTCTTTTTCTTTTGTGGGAATTGTGTTAAAATAACATAAAATTCGTGGTTTTTCGTTCCGAAAGGAATTGATGTGACTGCCCTGGAATGGAGGTAACCTATTATGAAACATTGGAAGAAGCTATTGGCATTATCTATGGCGGCGCTGTTGGCGGTGACCATGTTGGTCGGCTGCGGCGGCAGCGGCAGCGGTGGCGGCGCTTCCGGCTATCCCGTTACAGTAGGAGAAACACAAATCAGCAGCCAGCCCAGCGGCGTGGTAGTATTGTCTGACAGCTTGGCAGATGTCGTGCTGTCCTTAGGTTATGAGGCGCAGCTGAAAGGAAAGAGCGCATCCTGTACCCAAGAGGAACTGTCAATTTTGCCGGATATGACAATGGATGATCCCGGCGCAATTAGTAGCCGAGGTGCAAATGTTGTACTGACCGATACCGAACCCACCGAGGAGCAACGAAGCGCTATGGAGCAGCAGGGCATTCAAATTGTAGTGCTTGCTCCGGCTACCGACCGGGAATCCTTGACCGAGTTGTATCGCAGCGTTGGTTCCTTGTTTATGGGTAGCCAAACCGGCGGTCAAAAAGGCGAACGCTCTGCCAACAGCACCTTGCTGACACTGGACGACATCAGCCGTAGTATTCCGGAAAAGAAGATGACACCGACAGCTTGCTATCTGTATGACCTGAACGGTACTGCCGCAACCGGTGACACCTTCTTGGGCAAGCTGTTTGAGTATGCGGGCTTGATTAACATTTTTGCTTCCGGCTCTAACAATTCCACAGAGGGTGCGTCGATTACCATTGGCAATCCACGTTATATTTTCTGTGATACCGGACTGCGGGAGCAGATCATGAACGACAGCCGCTATAAAAATCTGTCTGCGGTAAAAAATGGAAGAGTCTATGAGATTGATGCAGCGATCATGACACGGCAGGGCGGTTCTATCTTGAAGGCAGTTACCGCAATGGCAGGCTATGCATATCCGGAATTGCTGTCTGACGGCAACACCAACAGCAATCTGTCTGATATTTTAGACGATGATTTTGGCAGTAGTTCATCTTCTTCTAAAACAGATAAGAAAACCAACACTTCTTCAACAACTTCTTCTAAGTCGGAAAAAACTTCTTCCGAGCAAGCAGAAGATTGAGTTAAACTTTGGTTCTAAAATTAAAAATCAGAACGGTGCGGAACAGAATCTTCCCACCGTTCTTTTATTTTTGGGGAAGTGGAACAGATTCAGGAAAGTGAAAACAGGGAAAATTTACCAACTGCACAAAGATAAAAAGTTCCTATTTTAATGATAGTCATTTTATGATATAATAAAAAACGTGTTATATGATATTGTTTAAACCAAAATTTCGATAAATAAGGAGAACACAGGGTATGACAATGCAAGATAATCAACAATACGGTTTGAATAAAAACCTGGCTCAAATGCTCAAGGGCGGCGTAATTATGGACGTTACCAACCCGGAAGAAGCACAAATTGCACAGGAGGCCGGCGCAGTTGCGGTTATGGCGCTGGAGCGTGTACCGTCCGACATTCGTAAGCAGGGCGGCGTTGCAAGAATGAGCGATCCAAAGATGATCAAAGAGATTCAGGCTTCTGTTTCCATTCCGGTTATGGCAAAGGCAAGAATCGGCCACATTGTAGAGGCGCAGATTCTGGAAGCACTGGGCGTAGACTACATTGACGAGAGTGAAGTGTTGACTCCTGCCGATGATATGTATCACCTGGACAAGCACAACTTTAAGGTACCGTTTGTTTGCGGCGCAAGAAACATCGGTGAAGCGCTTCGTCGTATCGGCGAAGGCGCATCTATGATCCGTACCAAGGGTGAGGCAGGTACCGGTAACGTAGTAGAGGCAGTTCGCCACATGCGTACCATGATGACTGCAATCCGCAACCTGCAGAACATGGATTCTGCTGAGCTGATGACCTATGCAAAGGACAACGGCTGCCCATACGATTTGGTTCGCTATGTAGCAGAGCACGGCAAGCTGCCGGTTGTAAACTTTGCAGCAGGCGGTATCGCAACTCCTGCTGACGCTGCGCTGATGATGCAGTTGGGCAGTGAGGGCGTATTCGTTGGTTCCGGTATCTTTAAGTCCCAGAATCCAAAGGTTATGGCAAAGGCAATCGTTATGGCAACTGCACACTACAACGATCCAAAGATTGTTGCAGAGGTTAGCGAAGGTCTGGGCGAGGCAATGAAGGGTCTGAACATTGAGGATCTTCCGCCACAGTACCGTCTGGCAGAGAGAGGCTGGTAAGGTGTCACAGCGGAACGTAACCGTTGGTGTTCTGTCTTATCAAGGCTCTGTGGAGGAACACCTCCATATGCTGGAGCAAATTGAAGGTGTAACGCCTTTGGCTGTCAAAACCATGGAAGCGCTGGAGCAGGTGGATGGGCTGATTCTGCCCGGCGGCGAAAGCACCACTATCTCCAAGCTGCTCAAGCTGTTCCATCTCCACGACCCCATCAAGGAGCGCATCCTTGCCGGAATGCCGGTTTGGGGAACCTGTGCCGGTATGATTTTGCTGGCAAAGGAAATTGTAGGAGAGCCTGCACACTTCGGTGTAATGGATATTACTGTGCGCCGGAATGCTTACGGCACACAGTTGGACAGCTTCACACAAATGGCAGTGGTGCCGGAATTTTCTCCGGAACCGATTCCGTTGACCTTTATCCGTGCGCCTTGGATTGAGCGGGTAAACAGCGAGAAGGTATCGGTATTGTGTCAGTTAAACGATCATATCGTAGCAGCAAAGGAAGGAAATATGTTAGTAACGTCCTACCATCCTGAGCTGAATGAGGATTTGACAACCCACCGTTATTTTGTGGATTTGTGCAGACGCACCGACTGGAAATAAAAGACAACAAAAAACATCCCACTCCGATATATTTGGAGCGGGATGTTTTTGTTATCTGGGAATGAAGTTATGCGGCGTCTTGTACGGAAGGCAGACCGGTCGTGAACCGAATCTTTTTTCCGTCACTGGTGGCCAAGATGGTGCCGTCCTTATCGGTACGGTAGGTTGTCACATTGTATTGCTTCAGCAGGGACAGCGCTTCTTTGTGGGGATGTCCGTAGCTGTTTCCTGCGCCACAGGAGATAATGCCGTAGGTCGGCTTTGCAGCTTCCATCAGCTTTTTGGAGATGGCATTGGAACTGCCGTGGTGTCCCAATTTCATTACGTCGCAGGAAAGGTTGTACCCCTTGCTCAGCATTTCGTTGAGGCTTTGCTGCTCAGCGTCCCCCAAGAACAGGAAAGAGTTGTTTTTATAGGTCAGCTTGGCAATGATGGAATAGTTGTTTAAGTTTGCATATTTGCTTCCGTTTGGTGCCAAAAATTCCAGTTTCACATTGCCGCTGTTATAGGCAACCACACCGGCTTTGCCTGTTTTAATTTTCAGGTTTTTCTTAGAGATTGCCTCTAACAGCTTTTCGTAAGTAACGGTGGTCGGCGTTTGGCTGTCATCTACTTTTGGCATATAAACAGTGCCAATATCAAAGTTCCGCACAACTGTTGCCATGCAGCCAATGTGGTCGGCATGAGGGTGTGTGGCAATGAGGATATCAATGTCCTTTACACCGTAGTCCTTCAGGGAATCAGTGATGGTGCTGATGCAATCTCTGTCACCGGAGTCAATCAGAATGGTTGTGCCGTCCGGCAGGAACAGCAATTCGGAATCGCCTTGTCCTACATCCAGATAATAGACCTTTAGCTCGCCGGTGGTAACAGTTGTTGATTGCCCGTTGGAATCGGTATCCAAGTCCACTTGAAAATTAAGATCGCAGGCGGTAAGCGACAACGCTGCCGTAATTGCCAGCAGGATGCCAAAGAGTGAAATCAAACGCTTTCGCATAATCTTCTCCTTTCATTTTGTGAAAAATCGTTGCGTTCAGGGATACAGTATAGCATAGATCCCGGAGAATTGCATCGGTTCCCCGAAAAATGTTGGAAACGAATGTCGAAAAATAAATTTTTAGCAAATTGTTTTTTTTCGTGCAATTTGTGTGGAACTATGTTATACTGTATCTTATAATCTGATGGTGTGAAAGGAGACCAGTCATGTGCGAGGAAAAGCGACCGGAATCTAACACAGAAACCCTGCGCTTGATTCTGGGCGGTCATGAGGATTTGGCGGAAGTATACGATTTAATACGAAAGCAATTTCCTCGGGAGGAAACCTACGGCGTTCGGGATTTTATCCAGATGGTAAATAAGGATCGATATAAAATCCTGTTGTATCGGCGAGAAGAGGACAACCAACTCATCGGATATGCCACCACATACAGTATGCCGGACTGCGAAACGGTTTGGTTGGACTTGTTTGCCGTATTGCCGGAGTTCCAGCATCAGGGCTATGAGGAAAAGCTGTTTAATGCCGTTTATCAAAAGTATTGCGGAATGTTTGATGGATTGCTGTTGTGCGCAGAGCGCATAGACGAAAGCAATCCGGAAAAAGCAGCGCAGCAAAAACAGCTTTTGGATTTTTACAAAAAGGCAGGGGTCTACGTTCTGCATACATCTTTCCTGCTGCCAACTGAATCCGGCGGGTATCCCATGTGCTTGCTTTTTAAGCCTAACCGTGGTGTGCAAGAATTACCACGGGAAACCCAGATACAAATTGTCCAGAATATGTTTAATTACTGTTATGGGCATATCAAGGATCGCCAAGCGTTATTTTCTCAAATCAAGGACTCCATGGTGGACGAATATTTTCACCGGAAAGAAAAAGAATCTGTTTAAACAAAGAGAAAGGAGAACCCTATGGATAACGTACTTTCTGTATTTTCCAATCCCATTGTGATTGTAATTATCTGCGTCGCTTTCGGTTTCCCGATTTTAGCCGGTATTGTAAAGCTGATTCAGAAAAAGTTTTTCCCGAAGAATACCCGTCAAGCACGAGCCAACGCACAGCACGTTCGGGATGCCGTAAAAAAATACGACGAAAAACACAAGAAATAAAAAAAGGAAGCCGCTCCGAGAACAATTTCCGGAGCGGCTTCTTTTCGCTTGAAGGGTTATATTGAGGAGGGTAGAACAATGTACTCTGAGTTGGTGCGGTTCCATCTCTTGAATACACCTTTATTATAAACCCGGAATCAGAAGAAGTTGTTAACACATTATGAATAAGAATTTAAAAGAATTGCGATTGTTTTTGTGCAATCTGCATCCAAACAGATGTTTGCTTTTTGTGAGGGAGTGTGCTATAATAAAAAGAATTAGAAGAACGTCGGATTTGCGAAATCGGAGGGGAAGGATGGTTGGCAGCCATGAAGCAACTGACAAAAAGCCAGCAAAAGGTGTATGACTTTTTAAAGGAACGTTTGGAATACGGTGTGCCGCCCACAGTGCGAGAAATTTGTGCTGCAACAGGGCTAAGCTCTACGTCTACCGTTCACGGTCATCTGCGTGCGTTGGAGAATGCAGGGTATATTTCCAGAGAGGCGGGGCTGAACCGTTCCATTCGGATTGAAGGACAAGAACACACAAAGCAAGTACCGATTGTGGGGCGAGTAACCGCCGGTATTCCCATCTTGGCTGTGGAGGAGATTACAGGATACATTCCGTTTACAGCGGAGCGCTATAAAAATAAAGAGCTGTTTGCTTTGGTGGTACAGGGAGAAAGTATGAAGAATGCCGGTATCTTGGACGGAGATTATGTAATTTCCGAAAAAACCAACACAGCCGACGACGGAGAAATTGTGGTTGCATTGATAGAAGAGGAAGCGACCGTTAAGCGATTGTATCGAGAAAAAGATTGTGTTCGGCTGCAACCAGAAAATCCGGATTTTCAACCGATTTACACAACGGATGTAACTATTTTGGGAAAAGTTATCTCGGTGGTACGATACTATTAAGGAACCCCGAGGCATCCTGTTTCGGAAACGGAAGTTGCTAGACATCGGATGAAATTTGACAGAAAAATTTCGGCAGATTGCCTATTTTTTCGCAAACAGAACGAATTATTTCACAAATCGCAAAAAAGCAGAAAAGACTTTCTTGTTATAAATCTATAATTGTGGTACAATAAAAACAAGTTATAGCAATTTTATGAACGTGTAAGCGTTCCCGAATTTCAGAAGATAAGGAAGGATTTTTTATCGAAGAAAATCAGGCGAAAGAAAGGAGCATTTGCCAATGACAGATTATAGCAACTTGACTCCGGTCATTACAAAATTGGCCGATAAAATTAAAACTTGGGCATCTGACGCAGAAGCCATCGAAGCGTGGGCAGATACCATTCAAACAGAACAAAGAATTGATCCAACCCTTTACAGCAAGTATGATGTAAAGCGTGGACTTCGTGATATAAACGGTAAAGGCGTGTTGGCAGGTCTGACAGAGATTTCCGAAGTATATGCCTACAAATTGGATGCAGAAGGCAACTATCTGCCGGATGCAGAGGGCAAACAAATTCCGGACGAAGGCAGACTGTACTATCGTGGCGTAGACGTAGAAGAAATTGTACATGGTTTTATGAGCGAGGGTCGCTTTGGATTTGAAGAAACTGCTTACCTGCTGCTGTTTGGCGAGCTGCCTACCGCAGAGCAGCTTGCAGAGTTTAACGGTGTATTGTCCTCTTATCGCAGCCTTCCAAAGAACTTTACACGGGACGTTATCATGAAAGCCCCTAGCCAGGATATGATGAATGCACTGGCTCGCAGTGTGTTGACCTTGTATTCTTATGATAAGCGGGCAGATGATACTTCCATTCCGAACGTGCTGCGCCAGTCCCTGGAATTGATTTCTCGATTCCCGGTGATGTCCGTTTACAGCTATCAGGCATATCGTCACTATTACGATGACCAAAGCCTGTTTATCCACTCTCCAAAGCCGGAGCTGTCCACTGCGGAAAACATTCTGCATTTGCTCCGTGCCGACGGAAAGTACACTGAGCTAGAAGCAAAAATGCTGGATCTGGCTTTGGTGCTGCACGCAGAGCACGGTGGCGGTAATAACTCTACCTTTACTACCCACGTTGTTACTTCTTCCGGTACCGATACCTATTCCGCAATCGCTGCGGCATTGGGATCCTTGAAGGGCCCAAAGCACGGCGGTGCCAACATTAAAGTGGTACAGATGTTCGAGAACATTAAGGAGAATGTTAAGAACTGGACAGATGATGAGGAGATTGCAGAGTATCTCCGGAAGCTGCTGCGGAAGGAAGCCTTTGACGGTTCCGGCTTGATCTATGGTATGGGTCATGCGGTTTATTCTCTCTCTGACCCAAGAGCCAGAGTGTTGGGCAACTGCGTAAAGAAGCTGTCAGAAGAAAAGGGCATGAACAACGAGTATGAGCTGTACTCTCGTGTAGAACGGTTGGCGCCGCAGGTCATCTCCGACCACCGGAAGATTTACAAGGGCGTTAGTGCCAACGTAGACTTTTACAGCGGCTTCATTTATCATATGCTGGATTTGCCGCCGGAGTTGTATACACCGCTCTTTGCGATTGCAAGAATTGCTGGCTGGAGCGCACACCGCATGGAAGAATTGATTAACAGCAATAAAATTATCCGTCCGGCTTATCGTGCCGTGAAGGAACGCAGAGATTATAAGAAATTGGAAGACCGATGAGTTCTAATGCCGGAAAGCCGTACCCGATGGGTGCGGCTTTTTGTTTTCTCACTTGTTTTGTAACTTAGTCACAGAGAAAAAGTATTGACTTTTAAATTAGAATGAGTATAATGATATTAGAACGATTCCAGAAAGGAACCATTCACATGACAAAGTATGAAAAAGCAATTTACAGCATGATTCAAGAATCTACTGACCATTTAACCGTTTATCAGGTATTTGAACACTTGAAAAAAACTTACCCCAATGTAGCAAGAGCGACTGTGTATAATAACCTGAATAAGCTGTGGGAAATGGGGTTGATTCAAAAAATTTCGATGGAAGGCTCTCCGGACCGCTATGATAAAATCAAAAAACACGATCATATTATTTGCAGTCATTGCGGAGCGATTGCAGACGCATCGTTTCCGGATTTGACGGAAAGCCTTCGCAAGCAACTGGGTGAATCTTTTTGCTCTTACGATTTAAAGGTTTATTATTGTTGCCCGAACTGTAAAAAGAACGGGCAGCATTAAATAAAAAGAACTTAATAGGAGGTTACCGTAATGGAACAAAAGAACAAATATGCAGGCACACAAACAGAGAAAAACTTAGAGGCAGCATTTTCCGGTGAATCTCAGGCAAGAAATAAGTATACTTACTTTGCATCCGTAGCAAAAAAAGAAGGCTACGAGCAGATTTCCGCACTGTTCCTCAAAACAGCAGAGAATGAAAAAGAGCACGCTAAAATGTGGTTCAAGGAGCTGAACGGCATCGGCAATACCGCTCAGAACTTAGAAGCTGCCGCAGAAGGCGAAAACTACGAGTGGACCGATATGTACGAAGAATTTGCAAAGACTGCGGAAGAAGAAGGCTTCCCGGAATTGGCAAAGAAGTTCCGTCTGGTTGGTGCAATCGAAAAGCATCACGAGGAGCGGTATCGTGCATTGCTCAAGAATGTAGAAACTGCTGCTGTATTTGAAAAGAGCACCGTTAAAGTTTGGGAATGTCGCAACTGCGGTCATCTGGTGGTCGGTACAAAGGCGCCGGAAGTTTGCCCGGTTTGCGCACACCCAAAGAGCTACTTTGAAGTAAGAGAAGAAAACTACTAAAGAAAGAGAGGGACATATCATGTATCAGAAGTTTTATATTTGCAAGCATTGCGGAAATATCATTGCCAAGGTCAAGGATCGTGGTGTTCCCATCGTCTGCTGTGGTGAAAAGATGACCGAGATTATTCCCGACACGACTGATGCCGCTGTAGAAAAGCATGTTCCTGTCTGGACAGTGGAAAACGGTGTTGTCCATGTCAAAATCGGCTCTGTAGAGCATCCTATGTTGCCGGAGCACTACATTGAGTGGGTGTCTCTCCAGACCAAGCAGGGCAATCAGCGCAAGGAACTGCATCCCGGTGAAAAACCTGAGGTTTGCTTTGCGCTCTGCGAGGGGGATGAGGTTGAGGTGGTTTACGCCTACTGCAACCTCCATAGCC
>CAKSOB010000012.1 GCA_934476545.1 uncultured Eubacteriales bacterium
AAGGCATCGGCATATGATTTGAAACGGTATGTAACCCTCCAGTTGGAGCAGGTGTACCCGGAAATTGATGTGGTTGACAAGGCTTATGTTGTAGGCAGCGACAACATTCTGCAAAAGGGCAGTAAGATTCAGGTGCAGAAAGTTGCTGCCGGAACGAAGATTCAAGGCAAGACCATCGACCCCAAGTATATGCCTCAGGACAACATGGAAAACCTGCAACAGGCTGCATCGGGTGTAGTGACCGGAAATCCGCTGAGATACCCAAACTGCGCCTATATTGAGCGAGAGGGCGCTGTGCTCCGTGTGGTTTATTACGATGAAGAAAAGGTTATCTTCTGGAGCGCAGGCTACCGCAGCTTTAGCGACCTTTCTCCGTGGATCTGTAAGCAGGACGTTTACTTGGAAAGTAACTCTCCGGGCTTCTATCAGGTGCCGAGAAACATCGTTTGGCTAGACCCGGGCAGAACCGAGAAGTATAACGCCATTCCTGCAAGCGAAAAGAACAAGCAGCCGGTTGCCACCGGTACCGTAGGCGGCAGCGCACTGGCAGTTCGCATTTTCCCACAAACAGAGAAGAAATACGGCGCCGCCTATGCATTGACCGCAAACAGCAAGGTGGATGTTATGTCCACCCAGGTTGTCCCTGCCATCGACGGCAGCAGCGATACCTTCTATAAGATTCGCTTCAATCAACCGTCCGGCAACGACAGCAGCTACATGAAATACAAAGCCGACGGCTACTACTATGTGAACTCCAAGTATGTGGATTTGAACATCAAGGGCAAGACTGCACCGGCAGCCACCACCGTTGGCAGAACCCAAAATGTGAACGACGGAAACTATGCTTACGTTCGTTCTTCCCCGAAAAATGAGAACGGAAATGTAGTGGGAAGAGTGGTGAATAACGTAGAGGTTACACAGATTCCGTCTATGGATACTACCGATTCCACCGGCAAAAAGTGGAAGGCTCTCTGGTACAGTGGCAAGGTTGCCTATATGCCGGAAAATCTTGTTGCCGACGGACCAAAGATTGTTGTGCCGAATATGGTGCAGAATCTCCGCATTAAAGAAGTGAAGAACAACCAATATGTCCTCGCTTGGGATGAGGTTCCTACCAAGATCAACTATCGGGTTGTGGTTGCCAATAGCATCCATCCAAAACGGACCGGTACCAGTTGGGTAGTTTGGAAAACGGCGAACCAGCAAGAAAATACCTTTACGGTAAAGAAGGAATGGTTTAAGAAAGCCGACAAGGATGGCAACCTGTTCATTTTGGTAGATGCCATTACCCCGAAGAAAACCCTGAAAACCACTTACATCACATTGACAAAGGTTCCGGAAAAACCGGAGAAAATTCAGCCTTGGCAGATTGTGGAAGAGGGAAAAGGTAAGCTGACATTCATTTATATGAGTTCTCTCCAGTATTCCACCAATAAGAAATTCAAGAACGCCAAGACGATCAACTCCAATGAATCTGTCATTGAGAGCGTGAAGGGCTTCAAAAAGGGCAAGACCTACTACTTCCGTTATCGTACCTACAAAACCGTACAGACCGATGCAGGTACTACCAAGGTATACAGCCCATGGTCTGCTGCCTTTAAGAAAAAGATTACTTGGAAATCGGACTATGATTTTTAATGCTTGTCAATCCGCTTGCTAAATAAAAGAATCAACAGAACGCCTGCTCTGCTGTGGTGGAGCGGTCGTTTTTGTTGTCTTGACAGGGGATTACCATTGATTCCCTGTAACATACCGTTCGTTCTTTTTGCGGCACCTTTCCAAAAATTTGTATTATAATAAGACCATCAAAAGACAATCTGCTGACCCAAACGATTCAGCGCTGTTAGGAGGTATCCGAAATGAAATTGCAGCATCCATCCCGATCCGGTTCCGGACAAACACGTTGGTACATTCGTGCCGGCTGTGTGGTTTTGTGCCTGCTCATGGCGCTGGCACTGACCACGATTCCCATAAGCGGAAATACTGCCTCGGCATACACCAAGAAGGAGGACCCCATCAATCGGTTTGTTACCCTCCAAATGAAGCAAGTGTACCCGAAAATTAAGATCGTTGCCAAAGCCTTCTTGGTAGGTGAGGACAAAGCGCTACAAAAAGGCAGCAAGGTTCATATCCAAAAAGTGCCTGCCGGAACGAAAATCCAAGGGCAGACCATCGACCCCAAGTATATGCCTCAGGATAACATGGAGGTTCTGAAAATGCTTTATTCCAGTGTGGTAAGTGGCACCCCCCTTTCCTTTCCGAACTGTGCATTTTTAGAGCGGGAAGGCACCACCTTCGATGTGGTTTACTACGATGCAGAAACCGTCATTTTCTGGAGCCCCGGCTACCGCAGCTTTAGCATGAGTTCCATCGTGTCTTGTAACCAGTCGGTTCTGTTGGAGAGCCATTCTCCCGGCTTCTATCAAATCTCCAGAAAGTACGTTTGGTTAGACACCGGCAGAAACAATCAGTACAACGTCATTCCAAGCAGCGAGCTGAAGAAAGAAGCGGCTGCCACCGGTACTGTAGGCTCCCTGGCATTGCCGGTTCGTTCGTTCCCAATGGTAGATAAAAAATACGATGCCGCTTATATTCTGGATTCCAACACCCAGATAGAGGTCATGTCCACCGAGCCGATTCGTGCTATTGACGGCAGCAGCGATACCTACTACAAGATTCGTTTCAACCAAACTTGGGATGACGACAGCTACTATATGCGGTACAAAAACCCCGGCTACTACTATGTAAACACTGACTATGTGGACTTGAACATCAAGGGCAAGACCGCTCCGGCAGCCACCACCGTTGGCAGAACCGAAAATATTAAATACGGAAATTATATTAAGGTTCGCTCCTCTCCGAAAAATATCACAAGCAATATCATCGGGAAACTGATGGATAACGTAGAGGTGACCCAGATTCCGTCCAAAAGCGTCACCGATCCCAACGGCAAGCAGTGGAAAGCCCTGTGGTACAGCGGTCAAGTTGCCTATGTTCCGGCGAATTACATTGCCGATGGCGGGAAAATCGTCATTCCAAAGAAGATTCAGAATATCCGTGTGAAAGACGTAAAGAACGGTCAATACATCCTCACTTGGGACGACGTGCCAAAGCTGGTCAATTACCAAATCGTGGTTTCCAATACCGAATCCTCCAAGAAGGTGGGTGACAGTTGGGTGGTTTGGAAAACCGACAACTACAAGCAAAACACCTTTACCGTAAAGAAGGAATGGTTCAAGAAATCCACAGACGGCAACCTGTATGTTCTAATCAGCGCCCGCACCCAAAAGCAAGACGTAAAAACCTCTTACATTACCATTGGTAAGCTGTTTTCCTCTGTAACGCCACCGAAAATTGAGGACTGGCAAATTACGGAAGAGGGCAAAGGCAAGCTGTCCTTCGGGTTTATGTCCTCCGTTCAATATTCCACCAATAAGAATTTCAAAAATGCCAAGACCGTAAACTTCAAAACGATTGGCGGTGGAGAGGTGAAAGGCTTTAAAAAGGGCAAGACCTACTACTTCCGCTACCGGTATGCAGAAACGGTAAAGACCGAATCGGGCGAAGCAAAAGTGTATAGCCCATGGTCTGCAACCTATAAGAAAAAGGTTACTTGGAAGCCTACCTATTAACGGCTTCTATCCAATAAAAAGAGTCACAACCGTTCCACGAAACGCTATTACAAAGAAAAGAGAGGAATCATAACACATACAACGTACCCAAGGATGCGCGTCGTCTTTGGGTACGTTTTTTGATTCAACTCCATTTTTGTCAATTTTTCAAAGATTCATGCAAAAAAATTCCTCACAGAAAGTATAAACCGTGCCGCAGTTTCCATAATAAGCAGGAAAGCAAGTTCCATAAAATCCGCCGTTTGGCGAAACGATAGAGCAGGAGGAAACCAAAGTGAAAGCGACAGGCATTGTGAGAAGAATTGATGATCTTGGCAGGGTAGTCATTCCCAAGGAGATTCGGCGAACCCTCCGTATCCGTGAGGGCGACCCGCTGGAAATTTTCACGGACAGCGACGGTTTGGTGGTTTTTAAAAAGTATTCGCCCATCGGGGAGCTGTCCGACTTTGCAGGGCAATATGCAGAGGTGCTGAACAAGGCTGCCGGGCTGCCTGCGTTGATTTGCGACTGTGACCATGTGGTGGCAGCGGCAGGCGTGCCAAGAAAAGAATATCTGGGGCGGCGCATCACGGCAGACATTGAGGAGTATATGCAATCTCGTGCCAAATTTTTCAGCGGAGAGGACCACAAAGAGGTGTATCCGGTGGAGGGGATGGAGCAACTTGCCGGTGTGATTTGTCCTATCATTTCGTCCAGTGACGTGACCGGTGCGGTAGTGCTGCTGAAAGAGAACCGCAGCGCTCATCCCGGCGAAACAGAGGAGAAACTGGCGCAGGCAACGGCAGCCTTTTTGGGCAAGCAGTTGGAGACCTAAAGAGAATCCCGCAGGAGAAATCCGGTTTCTTTTTGAAAAAACGGGACAAAAACGGCGTTGTTTCAGAGGAATCCCGTAAATTCCCCTTGATTTTCCACAAGGGGTGTGCTATACTAAATACAGTATTTATAGTATGACGATAAAAGAGTGGGCAACAAAAACCCGCTCTTTTGTTATTATTCGAGGTGAAAAACTTGGCTGAAAAACAAAAAAAGAAAAAGGGCGGTAACGTGGCAGGTGCTGTTTGGCAGTTGGCAGAACCCATCGCCAAAGAGTTGGGACTGTCCCTTTGGGATGTTCGGTTTGTAAAAGAGGGTGCCTATCACTATCTGCGAATCACCATCGACAAGCCGGAGGGGGTAGGCATTGATGACTGCGAGGCAATGAGCCGTGCAGTCAATGGTCCTCTGGATACATTAGACCCAATCGACTGCGAATACTGCCTGGAGGTTTGCTCTCCCGGCGTAGAGCGAGAACTGACTCGTCCGGAGCATTTTGAAGCCTTCTTGGGTGCGGTACTAAATGTTCGCATGATTCGTCCGTTGCCGGACGGTCGGCGGGAACTGACTGCCATTTTGCACAGCTTTGAAAACAATGTTCTGGAGCTGGAAACACAAGACGGAGAATTTTTCCACATAGAAAAGAAAGACACCGCCTCGGTGCGGGTCAACGAAGACTACATCGACATTGACGAAGACGACAACTCAGAAACGGAGGAGTGACAAAATTATGAACAGCGAATTGTTTGAAGCACTGGAGCTTTTGGAGCAAGAACGAGGCATTCCGGTAGATTTTATGATTGACCGCATTACCAAAGCCATTGTGACTGCTTGCAAAAACAGCTACGATAATGAAGAAGCCCGGGTGGAAGTGAACATGGACAAGGGTGCATTTGAAGTGTTCCTCCGCAAGGAAGTGGTAGACGAGGTTTACGAGCCATACAAGGAAATCACACTGGAGGATGCCAGAAAGATTGACCCAACCGTAGACTACGAGGATTTTGTAGAGGTACAGTTGGACACCAAGGAGTTTGGCAGAATCGCAGCGCAAACTGCAAGAAACATCATCCGTCAGGGGATTCGGGACGGCGAGCGTGGCTTGATGATGCAGGAGTTCCAGAGCAAGCATCAGGAGTTGGTGACTGCAACTGTAGAGCGGGTAGACCCAAAGAGCGGCGCAGCAACCCTCCGCATCGGCAAGGCAGAAGCTATTCTGCCTCGTGGTGAGCAGGTTGGCGGCGAGGTTCTCCAAGAGGGCGACCTGATCAAGGTTTACATCGTAGACGTTCGGGAAACAGAGAAGGGTCCAAGAGCTATGATCTCCCGTACTCATCCGGATTTGGTAAAGCGTCTGTTTGAAACAGAAGTGCCGGAAATCTACGACGGCATTGTAGAAATCAAGGCAGTTTCCCGTGAGGCAGGCAGCCGCACCAAACTGGCAGTGCTGAGCCACGACCCGGAAATTGACGCAGTCGGCGCTTGCATCGGCGCAAGAGGCGCTCGTGTAGGCTCCATTGTTAGCGAGTTGGGCGGCGAAAAAATCGACATTGTAGAGTATAGCGAAGATCCTACTGCATTCATCGCTTCTGCATTGTCCCCGGCAAATGTTGTTACCGTGACCATTCTGGACCCGGATGCAAAATCCTGCCGTGTTATCGTGCCGGACAGCCAGCTCTCTCTTGCCATCGGCAACAAGGGGCAAAATGCGCGTTTGGCAGCAAAGCTGACCGGCTGGAAAATCGACATTAAGCCGGAGAGCGGCTTCTACGGTGAAGAAGTACCGGAAGAAACTGCGCCGGAAGCAGCCGAGCCGGAAGCGCCGGAGCAGACCGAAGAAGTAACAGAGTAATCGAAAGAATTGACAGAAAGGGTGGCGCTGAATGAAACAGAAGAAAATTCCGCTGCGAAAATGTACCGGTTGCGGCGAAATGAAGCCAAAGCAGGACTTAGTGCGGGTGGTGCGTGCGCCGTCCGTTACAGACGAAGAGGGCGTTGTATTAAAAGAAGGAGAAATCTCTCTGGACTTGACCGGTAAACAGTCCGGGCGAGGCGCTTATCTTTGTAAAAACCCGGAGTGCTTGCAGCAGGCAAGAAAAGCCAAACGACTGGAACGGTCCTTTGCTTGCAAGATTCCGGAGGCGTTGTACGACCGTTTAGAAGAGGAGATGAAGCAATTTGCAAAATAAGCTGACATCTCTTTTGGGATTATCTCGTCGGGCAGGTAAGCTGACCATGGGGCATGACCCTGTGGCAGAATCCGTTGTCAAAGGGGAAAGCTGCTTGGTGCTGATGGCGCAGGACTTGTCGCCTCGCACGAAAAAAAGCATTGTGTCTATTGTAGGCACAGCCGTTCCCTTGGTGGAAACCGCACTGACCCTAGACGAGATGGGATTCGCCGTTGGAAAACGGGTGGGCGTTGTTTCTGTGAATGAAGCAGGCTTTGCAAAAAAGCTGCAAGCACTGGCAGAAGCCCACGCAAACGCATAAATACACGAGATTTCGATACACAACAAACCGCAAAGCGGAGAAATAGGAGGAATCGGGATGGCAGTAAAAAAAGTAAAGCTGAACGAGGTCGCAAAGGCCTTGCATATGGAAAATAAAGAACTCATCCATCTGCTGGATGGTGAGAACAAAGAGCCAAAAAAAGCCACCAGTATCTTGACGGAAGAGGAACTGGACTTGGTATTGGATAAAGTTACCAAGGCAAAGAGCGTGGAAAACTTTGACGCATACTTTGTACAGCTGGGCAATCAGGAAGCGCCGGCTTCCACAGAAAAAACAGGAAAATCCGACAATAAGGGCAAGCAAGAAAAGCCTTCCAAACAGGGGGAGAAGAAAGTGCAAAAGTCTGCGCCACAGGCAAAGAAAGAAGACAAAGCACCGGTAACCGACGGTCCGGTAAAACGTCATGAGGGAAGAATCGTAGATACCAGATCTTCCAATGTCAATATTGACCGCTACAACGAAAAGTATGATCGTTTGGCAAATGAAAAGATTCGTACCGATAACGTGGTACAAAAGCAAAAACTGACCCAAAAGAGCAGCCAGTACCGCAACAAGCCAAAGCACGCAAAGCGGGAGACCGAGGCAGAGCGCTTAAAGAGAATTCAACTGGAGCGCCAGAAGAAGCAAATGACCATTCAGGTGCCGGATGAAATCACCGTTGGTGAACTGGCGCTGCGCCTTAAAGCAACTGCTGCCGAAGTTATCAAAAAGCTGATGATGCTGGGCGTTATGGCAACTGTGAACGATGTGATTGACTTCGATACCGCATCCCTCATTGCTATGGAGTTCCACGCAAAGGTAGAGAAGGAAGTCATCGTTACCATCGAGGAGCGTATCATTGACGACAGCGAGGACGATGACGATAATCTGATACCTCGTGCGCCGGTTGTAGTTGTTATGGGTCACGTTGACCACGGTAAAACTTCTCTATTGGATACCATCCGCAGCGCGCACGTTACCACCACCGAAGCCGGCGGTATTACCCAGCACATCGGCGCGTACCGTGTACCGGTAGGCGACAGAGAAATCACCTTCTTGGATACTCCTGGTCACGCCGCATTTACCACCATGCGTGCTCGTGGCGCACAGGTAACCGATATTGCAATCTTGGTTGTTGCTGCCGATGACGGTATCATGCCGCAGACCATCGAGGCAATCAACCACGCAAAAGCTGCAGGTCTGTCCATCATCGTTGCCATCAACAAGATGGATAAACCAACTGCAAATCCGGATCGCATTAAAGAGCAGCTCACCCAGTATGAGTTGGTTCCGGAAGAGTGGGGCGGCGATACCCCAATCGTGCCGGTTTCCGCACTGAAGGGCGAGGGTATTGACGACCTTCTGGAGATGGTTTGTCTGGTTGCCGACATGAAGGAACTGAAAGCGAACCCGGATCGTGCCGCAAAGGGTACTGTAATCGAGGCTCGTTTGGATAAGGGCAGAGGTCCGGTTGCAACGGTTCTGGTACAGAACGGTACCCTCCGTGTAGGCGACATCATTGTAGCAGGCACCACTGTTGGTCGTGTTCGTGCAATGACCGACCACAGAGGCAATAAAGTAAAAGAAGCAGGCCCATCCGTTCCGGTAGAAATCACCGGTTTGGACGATGTGCCGGTAGGCGGCGATATCTTTAACGCTGTTTCCGATGAGCGTCTGGCAAGAGAGCTGGTTGAGCAGCGGAAGAACGAGGAGAAGGAAGAGCGCTTCAACGCACAGACCAAGGTTACTTTGGATAACCTGTTTGACCAGATGCAGCAGGGTCAGATGAAGGAACTGCAAGTTATCGTTAAGGCAGACGTACAAGGCTCCTTTGAGGCGGTTAAGCAATCTCTGGAGAAGCTGTCCAACGACGAGGTTCGTGTATCCGTGATCCACGGCGGTGTTGGTGCCGTAAACGAAACAGACGTTATGCTGGCAAGCGCATCCAATGCCATCATCATCGGCTTTAACGTTCGTCCGGACGCTCAAGCAGAGGAAACCGCTAAGCGTGACGGCGTAGACATCCACCTGTACCGGATCATCTACGAGTGCATCGAGGAAGTAGAGTCTGCAATGAAGGGTATGTTGGCTCCGAAGTACAGAGAAATCTCCTACGGTAAAGCTGAGTGCCGTGAAGTATATAAAATTACCAACGTTGGTATGGTTATGGGTTCTTACGTTACCCAGGGCAAGATTGTTCGGAACTCCTTGGTGCGTGTTGTTCGTGACGGCATCATCGTGGCAGACGATAAGATTGCTTCCCTGCGCCGCTTCAAGGACGACGTGAAGGAAGTAGCAGAAGGCTACGAGTGCGGCGTATTCTTGGAGAAGTTCAGCGACGTTCGTGTGGGCGACGTATTTGAATCCTATATTATGGAAGAGTACAGAGAAGACTAATTGCAAAGAATCAGAACATCCCAAAGCGAAAGGAGAGAGATTTATGCCGGGACATCGTATGGAACGCATTACAGAGGACGTACACCGTGAGTTAACGGCGATTTTTCGGGAATTGAAAGACCCTCGTGCGCAGCAGGGTATGCTGAGCATTGTGCGTGTGGAGGTTACAAACGACCTTTCTCACTGCAATGTGTATGTCAGCTCCATGTTGGGCATGGAAAAATGCAAGGAGGCTTGCGTGGGACTAAAGTCCGCAGCAGGCTTTATGCGTGGCGAGTTGGGGCATCGGCTGAAGCTCCGTCATGTGCCGCAGCTTCATTTCATCCCATCGGATTCCATTGAGTACAGTGCAAATATCAGTAAGATTCTCAACGATCTGCATCTGGGAGGAAACGATGATGACGATGACGCCGCTGAATGAGATTGCAGCCAAGCTGCGGGAGTGGGAAAAGATCACCCTTGTGAGCCACCGTGCGCCGGATGGTGACACCTTAGGCTCTGCGGTGGCGTTGGGACTGGCGCTGCGCCAACTGGGCAAGGACGTGCAGTTTCTCTGCAATGACTTGATTCCCAAGAAGTTCCACTTTCTCTTTGCGCCCCTGCCGGAATGGTTGGAGCGTCCGGAGGACCCCATTGCCGCCTGCGAGGGCAGACAGATTGTCACCGTAGACGTGGCAGACCCACAGCTTTTGGGCGATACCTTAATGCCATTGGCGGAGCGGGTATCCATCGTGATTGACCATCATAAAATGAGCGCAGAATTTGGCGAACTGGTCTATCGGGACAGCACCGCTGCTGCCAACGGAGAGATCATCTATGAATTGCTCCGGGAATTGCAGACGGATATTACAACGGAGATTGCCACTGCTTTGTATACGGCGATCACCACCGATACCGGTTGCTTTAAATATATGAACACTACACCCCATACCCATGAAGTGGCGGCAAAAATGATGGCGTATGGCGCACCGGCAGCAGACATCAACCGCTGGATGTTCGATACCATCAGCCGTGCCAGAGTGGAACTGGAAAAGCTGGCGTTGGAAACGTTGGAATTTCCTTACGACGGTCGTTTGGTGCTGATGGAGATCAGCCGAGAGATGATGAAGCAGGCAGGTGCTTCCGGCGAGGACGTGGAGGGCATCAACTCCATTCCACGGCAAATTGACGGCGCGCTGGTGGGTGTGACCATTCGAGAGCGGAAAATCGGCGGCTACAAGATTTCCATGCGGAGTCAGCCGCCGGTGGACAGCTCTGTCATCTGCGCCAAGTTTGGCGGCGGCGGTCATGCCGGTGCTGCCGGCTGCGTCTTTTCCGATTCTCTGGAAAGCGTAAAGGAACAGCTCACCAAAGCAGTGGGCGACTACTTTGCAGAGAACGGCATTTTACAAGCATAAATTTGAACGTATTTTATAAAAGTTTCTAACCGGAAGGGAGCGCGAAAACATGGATGGAATCCTAGTCATAGATAAGCCAAAATCTTACACCTCCTTTGATGTGGTGGCAGTGATGCGAAAGCTGTGCGGCGAAAAAAAGATTGGTCATACCGGCACCTTAGACCCAATGGCAACCGGTGTGCTGCCCATTCTTGTGGGGAAAGCCACCCGATGCGCTCCGTTCTTGGACGATACCGATAAGGAATACGAAGCCGAGTTTCAGCTTGGCCTTTCCACCGATACCCAAGACATTACCGGCAAGGTGGTTTCGGAGACACCGCATCGTGTGACCAAAGCGGATATTGAGGCGGTGCTGCCCCAATTCCGTGGAGAAATTCAGCAGCTGCCACCCATGTACTCTGCGGTGCAGATTGACGGCAAGCGGCTGTATTCTCTGGCACGGCAGGGCATTGAGGTAGAGCGGGAAACCCGTCCGGTGACCATTTATCAGTGCGACCTGCTGTCCTTTGACGAGGAAACCCAAAAGGGTACCCTGCGCATCATGTGCTCCAAAGGCACTTACGTTCGCACCCTTTGCTCGGATATTGCCTCCGCCTTGGGCAGCCTGGGCGTGTTGACCGCATTGCGGCGCACTGTGGCTTGCGGCTTCTCGCTGCAAACCGCTATGTCTTTGGATACCGCACGGGAAATCGTGGCAAACGGTGGCTCCATGGCAGACCACCTGCTGCCGATTGAAGCAGTCTTTGCTGACGTGCCGAAGGTACTGGTTACCGAATCCCAAGCCAAGCGATTCTGCAACGGCGGCGCTCTGAGTTTGGAGCGCACCAAGATTCCAAAATCCCAGTGGCTGCCGGATGCAACCTTCCGTGTTTGCTCTCCGGAGGATGAATTCTTAGGCTTGGGTCAGGTGGACTTGAAAAATACAGAACTCCGGATTCTCCGGCTGTTTTACGGAGCGTGACCATGGAAATACGCACAACATTAGCGGGCGCACAACTGCCTGAATCCACTGCGATTGCCATCGGCTGCTTTGACGGCGTGCATTTGGCGCATCGAAGAATTTTGGAAAACGTGATTCGCCAAAAGAAAAACGGGCTGCGTCCGGCAGTGTTTACCTTTTCCGATTCCACCAACAAAAATGTTCCTCAGCTCGTCACAACCGAGGACAAGCTGGCACTGTTTAAAGAAATGGGTATTGAGTTAGTATATCTGCTGTCTTTTCAAGCGGTGAAGAATTATACGGCAAAGCAGTTTGTCACCGAGATTTTGCAAAAAATCTGTGGGGCAAAGATGGTTTGCTGTGGGTATAATTTCCACTTTGGCAAAGGCGGCGCAGGCGATACCCAGCTTCTCTATACCTTGGGTGAGTCCCTAGGCATGGAGGTCTTGGTGGTACCGCAGCTCAACTTGGAACTGACCCCCATCAGTTCCACTCGCATTCGTACCTTACTGGAGGAAGGGCGTGTGGAGATGGCAAGCGCCCTGCTGGGACGGAAGTTTTCCTTCTGCTTTCCGGTGGCACACGGACGGCAGTTGGGCAGACAAATCGGTGTTCCCACAATCAACCAACTACTGCCGGAGAACTTCCTCTGCCCCAAACGAGGGGTGTATGTGTCCACAGTAGAGGTGGCAGGCAAACGCTACCACGGCGTAACCAACATCGGTGTAAAGCCTACGGTGGGCGGCGAAACCAATCCCTCGGCGGAAACTTGGATTTCGGATTTCTCCGGCGATTTGTACGGAAAATCCATTCGAGTCACCCTCCACCATTTCTTGCGGGCGGAGCGGAAGTTTCCGGACTTGGACAGCTTACGCAGTCAAATTGAAGCAGATATTATTGCCGCCAAGCATTGGTCGGAATATTTATAAAATCAATTTACCGAAGATTCAAAAAGGGAGTCTTCGGTATTTTTTATGCAGCAAAAAAGCAGCTTCCAAAGAAGCTGCTTTCAAGATAGTAGAGATAGACGTACCTTGGTACGTCTTTTTTGTTAGCTTTCTCGCTTTTTGCCAAAGTAAAGAATCGCCACAATAGAAGGGCCGGTGTGTGCGCCGATGATGGGGCCTACTGTGGTAATAGAAACAGTTTTCACGCCGGTTTTCTCTTTGATTTGCTTTACACAGTATTCCGCATCCTCCAAGCAATCGCCGTGGGCAACGTACACCGGGGCTTTGTCCGGCAGATAGCTTTCGGCAAAGCGCTCCACCAAATAATCCAAAGAGGCTTTTCGTCCTCGCACCTTGTCCACCGGAACCAGTGCGCCTGCCTCGTTAATTTGAATGATAGGCTTGATATTCAGCATGGTGCCAACCATGGCAGAGGCAGCGGAGATACGCCCGCCTCGCTTTAAGTCGTTGAGGTTGTCCACGGTGAGCCAGTGGCGAATGTTGCTGCGGGATTCCTCCGCCCAAGTATGCACATAGTCGATGGATTTCCCCTGCGCCCGTAAAATCACACACTCTTCCACCAAAAGCCGTTCTCCGCTGCTTGCAGAGCGAGAATCCACCACCAGAACCTTTCGGTCAGGGTAGCGCTCGGTCAGCTCCTGAGCAGCCATACAAGCGTTGTGGTAGCTGCCGGTGAGGGCAGAGGAGAAGCAAATGAACAAAATATCTTGTCCCGCTTGCAGGGTCGGCTCCAACCATTCCTCGTATTGCGCCGCAGGAATTTGAGAGGTGGTGGGAATTTTTCCGGCACGCATGGCAGCGTAAAAATCTTTAGGGGACATTTCATGATTCTCCGGTGTTTGATGATAGGTAACACCGTCAATCAGAAATGCCATGGGCAAAACGTGAACGTTTAATCTGGATGCCTCCTTTGGCTGCATATCCACGGTGGCATCGGTAAAAATTGCATATGGGATCATAGGGGAACTCCTTTCGGGGTTTGAAATTGGGCAATAAAAAGGAAAAGACCTCGGCGTAGCCGAGGTCTTGAACGATTTCAAAAAAGCCCGCCCGGCCGTAATGTGCTAGAATAACCTGCTACTAAAGAAGCAGGTGGGTGCTGTCCCGGTGGGTTCATGCTCCCTTCGTCCAACAAAGTTGGGAGGTCTGCAATCTGCCGTCGGAGACCGGCTCCCGATTTAAAGGTTGTAGGGTTACTTACGCAACGGTCCGCGAACCAGGCAGGGATTTTTTTGTAATCGTTTTGTGTTCCTAATCAGTTCATTTCACTGGATTTATTCTATCATGGTTTCTTCTGTTTAATTTTCTATAAAAGAATTATAAACGGAGAAAGCAAAGTTTTTTCACAGAAAATAAATGATAAATTCTATGCAAAATCACCATTTAAATAGGAAGTTTCACCAAACTTTCCATAAAATGCAAAAAAATTTCGAAAATAGACAAAAAAACAGCCAGCTTGACACAATCCTTGAAACTGTGCATCAAACTGACTGATTTGTGTAAAATTACTCGCCGATTTCCTCGTCTGCGGATTCAAACAGCTCATCGAAACGAGCCTCGAAGATTTCAGCCAGCTTGTCCAGCAAAGCCTCGTCCTCAACCTCAGCAAGCTGCTCCTCACCGTTCTCTTCGATTACCTCAAAGATGTAGTAGGTTTCAGCATCCAAAGCGTTGTCCGGCTCAGTGAAGGTAGGCAACAGTGCGTAGAAGCAGCCCTCTTCTGTTTCTATGGCATCGAGGATTTCAAACTCATGCTCGTTGCCCTCATCATCAATGAGGGTCAACAGATCCAGTTCTTGTTCATCCATTTGATTCACTCCTATTCTTAAAATCTATTCTACTATTGTACCGTGACGGTGGCGAGAAGTCAACCGAAATCGCAGAGAATTTCTGGAAATATTTCGTGAACTTTGTGTAATTTTTTCATTTTTTGGGATTGAGTTTCCGAAAAATGTCTACTATAATGAAAAGAAGCAGCGTTTTCAACGAATACGAAAAGGAGGGACTTGCAATGAAGCAATATGATGTGGTGATTATCGGCGGTGGACCGGCAGGGTACAGCGCCGCTTTATACAGTGCCAGAGGGATGCTGTCCACTTTGGTGGTGAATCGTGGCGCAGATGGCGGACAGATGGTGAATACCCGACAGATTGACAATTACCCCGGTGCAGGCGTTGGCATGGGTGGTTGGGACTTGGGCGAGAAAATGAAAGACCAGGCGGTACAGTTTGGTGCAGAAATAAAGAATGGAACGGTGGCTTCGGTGGAACTGACCGGACAGCCCAAAACCGTAACCCTCTCCGACGGCGCAGAGATTACCGCCCGTGCTGTCATTTTGGCGATGGGCGCTTACCCTCGTCCATTAGGGGTGAAAGGCGAAGCGGAATTTCGAGGCAAGGGCGTTTCTTACTGCGCTACCTGCGACGGAATGTTCTTCCGCAAGAAAACCGTTGCGGTGGTGGGGGGCGGCGATACCGCCATTGAAGATGCCATGCTGCTTGCCAAAACTTGTGAGAAGGTGTACTTGATTCATCGGCGGGATACTTTTCGAGCAGCACCGGTGGAAGTGGAATTGGCAAAAAATACGGAAAATATCGAATTGGTGCTTTGCGATACCGTAGAGGAAATTTGCGGCGAGCAAAAAGTAACGGAAGTGAAGCTCCGTAGCGGTAGAGCCTTGGCAGTAGACGGTGTGTTTGTGGCGGTGGGAACCATTCCGGACACCGAGCTTGTCAAAGAACAAGTAACCTTAAACGCACAAGGCTATGTGGTTGCCGACGAAACCACCAAGACCAACCTGCCCGGTGTATATGTGGCAGGGGACTTACGTGTAAAACCGCTGCGGCAGGTCATCACAGCAGCCTCCGACGGTGCTGTTGCTGCCACCCAAGCAGTTCGAGAATTGTTGGGGATTTAAAAAATAAACAAAAAGAAACTCCTCCAGGTGCAGTGGATTCCGCACTTGGAGGAGTTTTTTATTCCATGGAATGATTTTTCCGATTTAGAAAATAGAATCTTCTTCCGAGATAGAACGCAGTACCCGACAGGGATTGCCCACCGCAAGCACATGGTCGGGCAGGTCGGTTGTCACCACGCTTTTTGCCCCAATAACCGTGTGAGAACCAATGGTCACGCCCGGGAGAATGGTTACATCGCCGCCAATCCAACAGTGTTCCCCAATGGTGATGGGCAGTGCTTGCTCCAGTCCCGTTTCCCGTTCTTCCGCAAGGAGCGGATGATTTGCCGTATACATCCCGCAGTTAGGACCGATGAAGCAATATGCTCCGATGGTAATAGGCGCACCGTCCATCAAGTAAGCGCCGTGGTTGAGAAACACGTTCTCCCCAATGAAGCAGTTATAGCCGTAATCTGCAAGGAAGGGGGAGAGAATGGTGGTGTTCTGCCCTCGGTGGGGCAATAGCTGACGAAGCAGCGCTTCTCTGGCAGTCTTATCTTTGGGAGCGGTTTGGTTCAACCGAAAGCACAGCTCCTCCGCATCCTCTCGCAGTTGCAGTAGTTCTGTGTCGGTGTTGGCATCGTACCAAAGTCCTCGGGCTGCTTTTTCTCGTTCCGTCATGTTAGGCGTTGGCTTCTTGCTTGCGGAATTTCTCCACAATCTCGTAAGCGCAGCGGTAAATATTGCCGCCGCCCAGTGTGATAATCAAATCGCCCGGCTCAGCGCGTTCGGTCACATAGTCGCTGATGGTATCAAAGCTGTCCAGAACGATGGCGTTGTCCAGTTTGTCGGCCAAGTCTTGGCTGTATACGTTATAAGTGTTGGTTTCCCGAACTGCCAAAATCTCTGTGAGAATCACATGGTCCGGAATGGACAGGGCTTTTACAAAGTCGTCCATCAGTAGAACAGTACGGGAATAGGTGTGAGGCTGGAACACTGCCCAAACCTTTTGAAAGCCCATGCCCATAGCAGCAGACAGCGTTACTTGCAATTCGGTTGGGTGGTGCGCAAAGTCGTCGGCAACGGTAACGCCGTTGAACTTGCCCAGAATCTCAAAGCGGCGGTGTACACCGGTGAACTCATGGAGTCCCTTGGCAATGGCCTCCGGCGCTACGCCATAGTGATGACAGGCGGCGGCAGCCGCCAGAGAGTTCATCAGGTTGTGACGACCGGGAACCGCAAGAGAAACTTCGCACAGCGGAGTGCCATCCTTTACCAGTGTGTAGGTGTAGCCGAAGCGGTCATTTTGCACGATATTGACAGCACGGTAGTTGCAGTCTGCTCTGGTGCCGAAGGTGAGAATGTTTTTTTTCTTAATGCCTGCCACAGCCTTCATGGAGTTGGCATCGTCACCGTTTACAATCAAGGTGTCGGAGGTCAGCTCGGCAAATTTGTGGAAAGAAGCAATAATGTTCTCGATGGTGCCAAAATACTCCAGATGGTCGCCGTCCACGTTGAGGATGACGGACAGAGTTGGGTGCAGGTGGAGGAAGGTATCCACATATTCGCAAGCCTCGCAAACAATCAGGTCGGACTTGCCCACACGAGCGTTGCTTTGCAGTAGCGGCAGCCGTCCGCCGATAACTGCGGTAGGGTCTTTTTCGCCGGTCATTAAAATTTGGGTAATCATGGAGGTGGTGGAGGTTTTGCCATGGGTGCCGGAAACTGCAATGGCGTTTCCGTACCGGTGGGTCAGCAGCCCCAGCATAACCGCCCGCTCAATGATGGGGATATTATGCTCGGAAGCCGCCAACAACTCCGGGTTGTCCTGCTTGACCGCAGCGGTGTAAACCACCAACTCTGCGCCCTCAATATTCTTGGCATCGTGTCCCATGGTAACGGGAATGCCGCAGCTTCGGATGCGATTCAGGTTTTCCGACTCATTGGTGTCAGAGCCGGTAACAAGATATCCTTTGTCGTGCAGAATCTCTGCGATTGGACTCATGCCAGAACCGCCGATACCTATAAAATGGATGTGCTTTTTATGACTTAGTAAATCATGGAACTCGCAGCTTGCCATAGTTTGATTACTCCTTGTAAAAAATCTATTACAACGTATTGATAACAACAGTAGTATACCACAATTTTACACGAATTTCATTAAGAAATTGAAAACGCCTAGGGAAATTTTCAAAAGCCTTCCGCAAACCGGAACTTGTTTATTTTTGCAAAGAGGGGTCACACCGATTCCGGTTTCGCCATACTATAATCGTAACTCCCGTTACTTTGGGGTGAGAAAGGTTGGATTGGTTATGAAAGATTGCAGAGGCTTTGCGGTTTGCGGCGGCGATAAACGGCAGCTTTATGCAGCCCGTGCATTGGCAAAGGACGGCTACGACGTGGCATTGTGGGGCTTGCAGGACGACAGAATGCAGTTGCCCACCCTGCCCATGGAATCCCTGCTGCGGCAGTGCGACTGCTTTTTGCTGCCCATGCCGGTAACGGTGGACGGTACCACATTGTTTGCGCCGGAGAGCAGCCTGCCCTTGTCCTTGACTGATGGGTTGGCAGTCCGTCTGGCAGGGAAGCGAGTGTTTGCCGGCATGGCAAGCCGATTGGTTCAGGCGGATGTCCGTTGGAAGCAGGTAGAGGTACAGGACTATGGTACCTCCGAGCAATTTGCCATTCCCAACGGATGGTTAACGGCAGAGGGCGCATTGGCTTTGGCGATTTCTCATTCGCCCAAAACCATTTGGAAAAGCCGCTGCTTGGTCACCGGCTACGGGCGTATCGGTCGGGTGTTGGCGAAGTTGCTGCGGGACTTGGGAGCAGAGGTGTGGGTCGCCGTACGGAATCCTACGGTTTTCACGCAAATTCATTGTGACGGCTACCATGCCCTTTTCTTAGAGCAGCTTTCCGCTGAGACTTCCTTTGATTTTATCTTCAATACCATTCCCAGTCCCATCTTCACCAAACGACTGCTGGCGCACCTGCCCATAGACTGCACCGCCATGGAACTGGCATCCGCTCCCTTTGGCTTTGACTTTGCGGCAGCGGAACGACTGGGCGTTTCGGTGATCAAAGGCTCCGGCTTGCCGGGACGATTTTCTCCACAACGAGCAGGGGAGATCACAAAAGAAACTATTTTAACCATGTTAAAGGAGTGAGTACCTTTGAAACAGACCATAGGGTTTGCAATGTGCGGCTCTTTCTGTACCTTTCGCAAGGCGGTAGAGCAGCTTGAAAAATTAGTAGAAGCAGGGTATTCGGTGCTGCCGGTCATGTCGGGGACAGCCTATGGCAGCGATACCCGATTTGGAAAGGCAGCGGATTGGATTGCACAAATCGAAACGCTGTGCGGCAGACCGATCATCCATACCATTGTGGATGCAGAGCCCATCGGTCCCAAGCGGTTGGTGGATGTGATGGCGGTATGTCCCTGCACCGGCAACACGGCGGCAAAGCTCGCCCATGGCATTACGGATACCCCGGTGACCATGGCGGTAAAGTCTAGTTTGCGGAACCAAATTCCCGTGGTGCTGACCATGGCAACCAACGACGCCCTGTCCGGTTCGGCGCAGAATATTGGGCGGTTGATGAACACAAAGCATCTCTATTTTACCCCTATGGGGCAGGATGATGTGGTGAAGAAACCGACCTCCGTCATTGCGGATTTTACCAGGCTGCAAGAAGCCATTGAAGGGGCGTTGCGAGGGGAGCAGGTACAGCCGTTGCTGCGTGCTTGACAAAATTTTCCGAAAACGCCTCTATTTTTAGGGAATTGCTTGTAATGGCTTTGTGACTATGGTACAATAACGGTATTCTAAAAAGGATAGAAGGAAAGAAAAGGAAGTGACCCCTTTGCAGTATTGTCCGAATTGCCATACGCTCACCGAGGCGGCGACCTGTCCTGATTGTCAGGGACAAACACAAGCGCCCCAGCTCGCCGACCATGTGTTGCTCCGTCGGGATGCAGAATCCAATATCAACCGCTTGTGCGCCGGTCTTTGCGAACAGGATATTGCGTTTTGGGAGGAGGGAACCCCCGCCTCTATGACCGCAGCCTTGACCAAGGGCTTTAACAGTCAGGTTAGCGTGTTGGTGCCTTACAAGGACTATGCTGCGGCAAAAGCAGTGGAGGACAGCTTGACTTTTGCTGCGCCTCGATCCAAGAAAGAACCAAAGGCAAAGAAAACCACAACTGCCGCCCAAAGTACAGCCGATGCGGAAGAGGAAGAGGAAATCAGTCCGGTGAAGAAAAAACTGGGCAAATTGCTTCTGGTGCTTTCGGTGTTGGCGGCAGCGGCGTTGGTAGTGCTTGGTTCCGACTGGATCATTGGCATGGTGAAGGGGGTACTCCCGCAATAATTCTATCTCAAACGAATGAACATGCCGATTTTTATAATAAATATGCAGAAGCTGCAACAGAAAGGACGTTATCACAATGAGTCATTACAGACCGGATACCGTTTGTATCCATGCAGGATACACCCCAAAGAACGGGGAGCCAAGAGTTCTGCCCATCGTGCAGAGCACCACATATTTGTATGAGAGCGCCGACGAAATGGGCGCGCTGTTTGATTTGGAAAAGCCAGGCTTTTTCTACACCCGCCTTGCAAACCCAACCCTGGATGCGGTAGAGCAAAAAATCGCAGCGATGGAAGGCGGCGTTGGTGCTATGGTAACTTCTTCCGGTCAGGCGGCTTCGTTCCTGTCCGTGTTCAACATCTGCCAAGCAGGGGATCACGTTGTATGTTCCAGCGCTATCTACGGCGGTACCTTCAACCTGTTCTACAAGACTATGTCGGAAATGGGCATTGAGTTCACCTTTGTTTCTCCGGAGGCATCCAAAGAAGAGCTGTGCGCTGCGTTCAAAGAGAACACTCGTTGTATGTTTGCAGAGTCCATTGCAAATCCATCCCTGATTGTTACCGACATTCAATTATTTGCAGATGTTGCGCACGTTCACGGTGTTCCGCTGATTGTGGACAATACCTTCCCAACGCCAATCAACTTCCGCCCAATCGAATTTGGTGCAGATATTGTCATCCATTCCACCACCAAGTACATGGACGGTCACGCAACCCAAACCGGCGGCGTGATTGTGGACAGCGGCAACTTCAACTGGGATAACGGCAAATATCCGGAACTGACCACCCCGGACGAGTCTTACCACGGTGTTATTTACACCGAGCGGTTCGGTAAGGCAGCGTACATCACAAAGGCTCGTACCCACCTGATGCGGGACATCGGCGCACAGGCGGCGCCGCAGAACGCTTTCCTGCTGAACTTGGGCTTGGAAACACTGGCACTGCGGATGGAGCGCCACTGCTCCAATGCCCAAAAGGTGGCAGAATACTTAGTGAACCACCCGAAGGTAAGCTGGGTAAACTATCCGGGCTTGAAGGAGAACCCACACTATGAGCTGGCGCAAAAGCTGATGCCAAACGGCACCTGCGGCGTAGTTTCCTTTGGCATTGCAGGCGGCAGAGAGAGCGCTGTCACCTTCATGGATTCCTTGGAATTGGCTTCTGTTGTAACCCACGTTGCAGATCTGCGCACCTGCGTGCTGCACCCGGCAAGTACCACCCACCGTCAGCTTTCCGACGAACAGCTGAAGGAAGCCGGCGTTAGCCCGGACTTGGTTCGTCTGTCTGTCGGCATTGAGAATCCACAGGATATTATTGAGGATTTGGAGCAAGCCTTGGCAAAGGTATAAAAAAGTTGCTCTTTGCGAATTTATACATTTTGAGAGAAAGCTGTGCAGCAATGCGCGGCTTTTTTCTATTAGAAAAATCCCTGCATTTTGCCGGAAATTCCGCCCTTTAGCAGCGTATGTTTTTTCATTTTGTTAATGCTTTTTCACCCTTTTTGTGCTATAATAAAACAGTATATGGTTTGTACCATAGGACTTCATTTTAGGAGATGATAGTTATGACGCAATACAGAAGCAATTCCATCTGTGATAGCGTTACGTTTCACAGCATAAAAGATACCAGATTTAAGACCATGCGGATGTCCGTTCACTTCCTCATTCCCTTGGAGCAAAAGTCCGCAGCAGCCAACGCACTGCTGCCGTTTTTGCTGACCAGAGCTTGCAAGGATTATCCGGACTACACTGCTTTGAGTAAGCGTTTGGCAGAGCTGTACGGTGCCTCTGTCAGTGCCGAGGTCGGCAAGATGGGCGATGTGCAGGTGCTGACACTTACCGCAGTTGGCATTGCAGACCGCTATTGCTTTGGTGGCGAGCAGATTTCCGCCGAGTTGGCAGCGCTCCTGTGCCAAATGGTGTTTGAGCCGCCGTTTGACGAGGATGGCAACTTCCGTCAGGAGGACTTCCGCCAAGAGAAGCGCCAGACCTTGGAGAACATCGAGGCAGAGTTTAACGACAAGCGCTCCTATGCAAAGCTGCGTTGCGAGCAGATCATGTGTGCAGACGAGCCTTACGGCATCGGTCGCTATGGCACCAAGGAAGATGTGACCGCTCTGACACGAGAGGAACTGAAAACGGCTTGGGAATCCCTCATCCGCAGCGCAAGAGTGGAAGTGATGGTTTCCGGTAACTGCGAGCCGGAGGCAGCGGCAGAGGATTTCCGCAAGGCGTTTCAAGCACAGAACCGTGCGCCTCGCAATGATTTTGAAACCAAAGTTGTTCTGCAAGCCGGCGAAGTAAAAGATGTAACCGAGCCGATGCAGGTGGCACAGTCCAAGCTGGTGATGGGCTTCCGTACCGGAACCCAACCGGATACTCCGGAAACCATGCAAATGCGCCTGATGTGCGCCATGTTGGGCGGCACCCCTCACTCTAAGCTGTTCCTGAACGTGCGGGAAAAATTGAGCCTTTGCTATTATTGCTCCTCTCAGTACAATACCCAAAAGGGCATCATGCTGATTCAGAGCGGCGTAGAAACCAAGAACATGGAAGCTGCCAAGACCGAGATCCTCAAGCAGCTGGCAGAGATGCAGGCAGGCAACTTTACCGAGGAAGAAATGATATCCGCAAAGCTGTCTGTGAGCAACAGCTACCGCACCGTAGGCGACTACCTGAGCGGCATGGAGCAGTGGTACTTGGGTCAGGTATTCCGCAAAGATGTGGTAACACCGGAGGACTCCGTAAAAGAACTGCAAGCGGTTACTCGTCAGCAGGTAATTGATGCGGCAAACCGTGTGACATTGGATACAATTTATCGTTTGGCAGGAAGTGAGGGGAACGCATAATGGAAAAGAAGATCGTGCAAAGCAACCGTGTGGGAGATCAATACTATCAAATTGACCACCCGACCGGACTGAAAATTTTTGTTTACCCAAAAGAAAACAGCAATTCCACCTATGCGGTGTTCGGTACCAAATACGGATCTGTGGATACTTGCTTTAAGCGCTCCGATGAGCAGGATACCTGCACTGTGCCGGAGGGCATCGCACACTTTCTGGAGCATAAGCTCTTTGAGAGCGAGGAGGGTGATGCGTTCTCCCGCTACGCAAAGACAGGCGCCTCCGCCAATGCCTACACCTCCTTTGACATGACCTGCTACCTGTTCTCCTGCACAGAGAATGTGTATGAGTCCTTGGAAATTCTGCTGGACTTCGTGCAATCTCCGTACTTCACCAAGGAAACTGTAGAGAAAGAGCAGGGCATCATCGGGCAGGAAATTCGGATGTACGATGACGACCCCAACTGGAGAGTCATGTTCAACCTGCTGTGCGCTTTGTATCATAACCATCCGGTACGCATTGACATTGCAGGCACTACCGAATCCATTGCGGAGATTACACCGGAGCTGCTGTACCGCTGCTACCACACCTTCTACAACCTGAACAACATGGTGCTGTGCGTAGCAGGCAACGTGGATGTGGACAAGGTTTTGGAGCTGTGCAACAAAATGCTGAAGGACAACCCACCGGTAACGGTAGAGAAAACCTTTGCGGAGGAGCCGAAGGACATCGTGACACCGTATGTGGAGCAGAAGCTCAGCGTATCTGTGCCGCTGTTCCAACTGGGCTTTAAAGAGGATGTAACCGCAGAGCGGAAGTCCACCAAGGAACTGGTTGCAACAGAGATTTTACTGGATGTTTTGGCATCCGAATCCTCTCCGCTGTTCCGCCGCTTGTTGGACAACGACCTGATCAACGAGTCCTCCTTTGGCTATGAGCTGTTTGAGGGACCGGGTTATGCGTCTGTTCTCTTCTCCGGCGAATCCAGAAAGCCGAAGGAAACCGCAGAGGTTATCTTTGAGGAGATTGCCAAGCTGAAAGCAACCGGCATTGCAGCGGAGGATTTCACCCGTACCCAGAAAGCAATCTATGGTCGCAATGTGGCTGCCCTGAACAGCAGTGAGAACATTGCAAACTCCATGGCTTCTCTCTATTTTGCAGGACGAGAGCTGTTTAACTATTTGGATCAGATTGCAACCATTACCTTGGACGAAGTCAACGACGCATTAGGTCGTCTGTTAAATCGGGATCGCGCTGCGCTGTCTGTGGTGTTGCCCGTAGAAACAGAGGCATAATATGGGGTATACGGTACAATTTCCCGGTTTGGGCTGGAGCTTTCACCTAAACTCCACCATGTTTTCTATCGGCAGCTTTGAAATCAAATGGTACGGCTTTTTGATTGGCTGCGGCTTTTTACTGGCTTTTGCTTACGGTATGTGGATGTGCAAGCGATTGGGCATTGACCGTGGCAAAATTATAGACTGCGCCATTGTGGCAATGATTTGCGGCATTGTGGGCGCGCGATTGTATTACGTCATTTTTTATCCCGGAACGAAGTATTGGGACAACCCCATGGAAATTTTCGCCATTCGGGACGGCGGACTTGGAATTTACGGAGGCATCATCGGCGGCTTGATCGGCGGTATGGTGATGTGTAAAATTCGCAAGGTGAACCCCTTTGCAGGATTGGATATTGCCGCCTTGGGCTTTCTCATCGGACAGTGCATTGGACGATGGGGCAACTTTGTCAATCAGGAAGCCTTTGGCAGCCAAACCAACCTGCCTTGGGGAATGCAGAGCGTGAACACCGGCAACGTTCCGGTACATCCCTGCTTCTTCTATGAATCCTTGTGGTGCGCCATTGGATTGGTGCTGTTGCACCTGTTCACCACTAAGCTCCGCCGCTACGATGGACAGACTTTCTTGCTGTATGTGATTTGGTACGGTTCCGGACGCTTCTTCATCGAGGCTCTTCGCACCGACAGCCTCTATGTGCCGGGACTGCCCATTAAGGTTTCCCAGTTGGTGGCGTTGGTATCGGTGGCAACGGCAGTGGTGCTGCTAATTATATTCCGCAACCGGAAGAAGCTCACCGGTGTAGGCAGCAAAAAGGTCATGGCGGAGAACGGCTTGACCTTAGAAGCATTGCTAGCAGCAAAGGACAGCGAGAACACCGACAAGAAGCAAAAGAAAGAAAAAAAGAAAAAGAACTAAAGCGGAGCATTGGGTTTCGCTTATTAAAATAGAACGTGAATGGTTGAGAGAAAAGAGGAGTATCATGGCAAAATTGATTAACGGCAAGGAAGTTTCTTTAGCCGTACAAGAGCGGATTCGCAAGGAAACCGAAGCGCTGAAGGAAAAGGGCATTACCCCGGGCTTAGCAGTTGTCATTGTGGGCGACGATCCGGCTTCCCGCACCTATGTAAACAATAAAAAGAAGGCTTGCGAGCGGGTGGGTTTCCACTCCGAGGAGTATGCGCTGCCGGCGACCACCACCCAAGAGGAGCTGTTGGCTCTGGTAAAGGAGCTGAATCAGCGCCCGGAAATCAACGGCATTCTGGTGCAGTCCCCACTGCCGAAGGGCTTGGATGAAAAGATGATCGTCGAGAACATCGACCCCAACAAGGACGTGGATGCGTTCCATGCGGTGAACGTGGGTAAAATCATGATCGGTGATTTCTCCTTCCTGCCTTGCACTCCCGCCGGTGTGATTGAACTGCTGGACTACGAAGGCATTGACATTGCCGGAAAAGAGTGCGTGGTTCTGGGCAGAAGCAACATCGTGGGCAAGCCTATGGCAATGCTGCTGCTCCATCGGAACGGCACCGTAACCATCTGCCACAGCCGCACCAAGAACCTCCAAGAGGTTTGCGCTCGCGCAGACATTTTGGTGGCAGCCGTGGGCAAGCCGGGCTTTGTAACCGGCGATATGGTTAAGGAAGGCGCCGTGGTCATTGATGTAGGG
>CAKSOB010000013.1 GCA_934476545.1 uncultured Eubacteriales bacterium
ATCTTAACCCGTGTGTACCTGCCAAAATGGATTTTATCCATTGAGAAAATGGGCAACCTATTCTTTAAGATGTGCATTTCTTTTGCCCTTGTGCTGATTTTAATGATCATCTTCCAGGTGCCTTTCAGCTTGCAGCTATTCAACCTGATTCCCGTTACCATAGTCCTGTTGGTGATCACCTTTGGCTTCTCCACCATTCTGCTGCACTTCGGTGTCTTTATGGAGGATCTGTCCAACATCGTCAGCATTTTCCTGCGCTTGCTGTTCTACCTCTCCGGTATCTTCTACAACGTGTATTCCCGTGTGCCGGAGCCGTACAACAAGATTTTGCTCCGTGGTAACCCGGCAGCCTTTATCATTGAGCAAAGCCGGAAGATCATCATTTATCAGCAGGTTCCCGATTATTTGTGGCTGTCCATTTGGATGGCAATCGGTCTTGCGGTGTCGATCATCGGCGTTGCCACCATTTATAAATACGAAAACAGCTATGCGAAGGTGATATGATGAGTAGTAATGTCAATGCCATCGAGGTACGGGATCTGCGGGTTTCGTACAAAAGCCTGAAGTCCTTTTCCCTCAAGAAATCCATCCTGAAATTTCGGAGAAACAAAAAGGAAGTTTTTGAGGCACTCAAAGGAGTTTCCTTTGATGTAAAAAAAGGCAGCGTTGTAGGAATTGTGGGAAAAAACGGCAGTGGTAAGTCCACGCTGCTCCGCACTGTGGCGGGAATCTATTCCCCTGACAAGGGTACGGTAAACACCTTTGGGCATCCGGTATCGCTACTGGCGATCGGTGTCGGCTTCCAGAAGAACCTTTCCGGACGGGAAAATATCTTCCTTACCGGCTTGCTCATGGGCTTTACCGAGAAAGAAATCCGTCAACGGATCAATGATATTATTGAGTTTTCGGAACTGGGTGAATTTATTGATAAGCCGGTACGAACCTACTCCAGCGGTATGTTCTCCAAGCTGGCGTTCTCTATTACCGCTATCATGGAAACCGATATCATGCTCATTGACGAAGTGCTGAGCGTTGGTGACTCCCGCTTTAAGAAGAAAAGCTACAAGAAAATCAAAGAGCTGATTTCCGATAAAAACCGTACGGTTATGATTGTTTCGCACAACAACGAAACTCTGCTGAAGCTCTGCACCGAGATTCTTTGGATTAACGAAGGAGAGTTTGTAATGCAGGGCGATCCGGTAGAAGTCATCGAAAAGTACGAGGAATTTATGGACAACGAGCAGGCTGCTGCCAAGGAAGCCAAAGAGGCCGCAAAAGCTGCCAAGGCTGCAAAGGAAAAAGCCGCCAAAGAAAAGGCTGAAAAAGAAAAGAAAGCCGCAGAGCAAACCAAAAAAGAACCGGCATCTGCTGCAAAAGAATAAACAATGGCACACCGCTCGGTGTGCTTTTTTGTTTGCAGAATTCTTTTTTACACACAAAAAAGCCAAGGGTAATTTGGAATCGACCCTTGGCTTTTGTTATACTTTTTTCAAATACTTGGCTGCAACGTAGTAATACTTGCCGCTCATTTTCACTTTATACCATTTATAGCCGTTTGCGGTTTTTCTGTATCCGCTGACGACAGAAACAGTTTTTCCACTTTTGAGAACGCCCATATCCTTACCGGATGTGGAAGGCTTTGCACGGTAATGCACTGCCTCTACTGCTTTGTACTTAACCAGTACCTCCGGCTTCCTCACTGTGATTTTACACTTGGCTTTTTTGCCGTTAGAAGTCTTTGCGGTAATGGTTACGGTACCGGATTTCTTGCCCTTCACAACCCCGCCTTTTGTTACCGTTGCGATAGCAGGGTTACTGCTGCTCCAAGATACGGTTTTGTCGGCTGCATTGGAAGGTGCTACCGTTGCTTTCAGCGTTAGGGTATTCCCTGTCAACAGATTGGCAGTCGTTTTATTCAGCTTTACAGATTTGACTGCCACAGGGTTTTTTACGGTAATTTTGCAGGTTGCTTTTTTGCCATTGGAAGACGTTGCCGTAATGGTAGCGCTGCCTGCCTTGATGCCTTTCACCACACCCTTAGCGGTTACCGTTGCCACAGAGGGCTTACTGCTGCTCCATTTTACGGTTTTATCGGTAGCGTTGGTAGGAGTCACTGCGGCTTTCAATGTGACGGTGCTTCCTTTGAGAAGGGTGGCGCTGCTGTCACTGAGCGTTACCGCTGTCACCGCCACCGGTGCTTTTTTTAAGTACTTTGCTGCAATGTAATAATACTTCCCGCTCTTTTTAAGCTTATACCACTTTAAGTTGTTGGCAGTTTTGCTGTATCCGCTGACAACCGAAACGGATGCGCCCTTCTTCAAGATGCCTGCGGATTTGCCGGTGGAGGACGGTGTGATGCGATAATGCACTTGCTCCGTAGTGAGATACTTTACCAATATCTCCGGGGCTTTTACCGTAACCTTGCAGGTTGCGGTCTTTTTATTGTTGGAGGTAGCGGTAATAGTTACGGTACCGGCTTTCACGCCATGCACCACGCCCGCTGCATCTACTGTGGCAATGGTTTTATCGCTGCTGCTCCATGTTACGGATGGATCTGCAGCATTCTCCGGTGATACGGTAGCAGTGAGAGCGACAGTTTCTCCCTCGGTTACAGAGGCGGTGGTGCTGCTCAATACAACGCTTTTTACCGCTACGGGATTCTGTACCGTTACGGTGCAGGTTGCCTTTTTGCCGTTGGTAGACTTTGCGGTAATGGTCACACTGCCTTTCTTTACACCGGTTACCACGCCCTCAGAAGAGACAGTAGCGATGGTTTTATCCGAAGTAGACCACTTGATCGTTTTGTCGGCAGCGTTTTCCGGGGTTACTTCCGCAGCAAGCTCCAGTGTTTTTCCAACGGTGACCGATGCTTTTGCCGGAGTAACGGTTACCTTAGTAACCTCTACCTTTGGTGTGACTGTTATCGTACAGGTTGCGGTCTTGCCGTTGTTGGATTTTGCGGTAATCTTTGCGGTGCCTGCCTTTACGCCGGTGACCACACCCTTAGAGGTTACGGTTGCCACAGACTTATCGCTGCTGCTCCAAGTGATGGTCTTATTCTCCGCATCAGATGGCGTAATGGTAGCGGTCAGCGTGAGTTTTTCATCCTCACTCACTTCTGCCTTGCTGTGATTCAGCTTTACCGCCGTCACAGCAACGTTGGCTTTCTTTAAATATTGAGAAGCAATATAGTAATAGGTATGGTTCAGCTTGATTTGATACCAAGTGATGTTATCTGCCTTTTTGCTGTATCCCTCTACCACTTGCACCGTGGTGCCGGTTGGCAGGGTATTCTTTACCGAACCGCTTAGGCTTGGGCTTGTCCGATAATTCACGGTGGTGGTGATCTTATACTCGGTGAGAACCTCCGGTTCTTTTACCGTTACGGTACAGGTTGCCGTCAAACCGTCTGCATTCTTGACGGTAATTTTTGTGGTACCCTTTTTTACAGCGGTGATCACACCCTTAGAGGTAACAGTGGCAACGCTCTTATCGGAGCTGCTCCAAGTTACGGTTTGGGATTGTGTGGACGGTGTTACCTTGGCAGTCAAGGTGAGGGTTTTGCCCTCCTCCAAAGAAGCAGAGGTTTTGCTCAGCGTAATCTTTGGTTCGTTGGCAATTTCTTCCGGGGTTTTCAAATACTCGGCAAAAGCGTAGTAGTAGTCATTGCCGATTTTAATCTTGTACCAAAGTCCCAGATCATTCGTCTCTGTTGCTCCCTGTATCACCTTAACTGCAGCACCCTTTGTCAAGGTGCCCTTTAAGGCGCCACCGGGAGAAGCTCGGTAATTCAGCGCGTCGGTGGTAACGTAATCCAACAAGGTTTCCTTTTCTGTTACGGTGACGGTACAGGTGGCTTTGATGCCATTTTCTGTCTTTGCCGTAATCACTGCCGTACCTTCCTTTACACCGGTAATCACGCCGGCAGAGGATACCTTTGCAATGGTTTTATCGCTACTGCTCCAGGTAATGTCGCTTTCCGCACCGGCAGGGCGAATCGCCGCATTCAGCGTAAATTTACCTTCCACTGCAACGGAGCATTTGGTTTCACTGAGCACAATCTCGGTAGGTGCTACAATGATTTTTTTCAAGTAATCAGAGGCAACATAGTAGTAGCTGTTATTCACTTTAATTTTGTACCAAGTGTAGCCGTTGGCAACTTGAGCATAGCCTGCCACCACTTGAACAGTATCTTCTTTTTTAAGCGTTCCCTTTGACTTACCGGAGGTACTTGGTTTATCTCGATAATTCACACTGTCCCCGGTTACTTCATAGGGAATCAACTGCTCACTGGGGTTGATAGTTCCGCCGTCTACATCGTAGGCAGCCAACTGATATACACTGGTGTGGTCATAGTCGCCATACAGACTGGTTTTCAGATAGCCCGGGTCCATGATGATCACATCGCCGTTGGCAGCGTAATCTACCGCAACCCAGTGTCCGCCGTTATTTACGCTGACAACAACCTGACGACCGGCATCCAAATGAGATTGAATGATTTCGGTTTTTTCCGCTTTGCTCAAGCCGGACAGCTTGTAATTCCAAACATTCACCTGAAACTCCGGAATGACCTCCGAAACCTTATACCAATACAAGTTACCGCCGGAGGCAAAGCCGCCGTTGTTGTTCAGCATGGTAACAAAGGTGCCGGGGTCAAAATCATCCTCGGAGCGAATGCCGGAATGAACGGCGCACATTGCCAAACTGGTAACTAAGCATCCGATGGAACGCATGGTACCACCGTTGCCCACCGGCAAGGAACCCCACCGGCTGTCGTACTGCTTCCAAGTTTTATAAACACCGGTGGCTACTCCGTTTACATGGGTTTGCGGTACCTCCAGAGAATCCGTCAAAGCGGCTGCCGGTGCAGAAGCGGTGAGAACATCCTCTCCGTCCAACAGGGTGAAGGTTGTGCAGTCCTCACTCTCAGTGGTTTCGGTCCCGGAGGACAAATCATACCGCACAACGGGAGATTCCTCTCCTCGCTCTTTGTAGTACACATTCCCATTCTCGGCAACGATGTTGCAAACGGCGCTGTTGGTGAGCGTCTCCTCCGACTCACCGGTTACAGATACCTGATGCAGACGATACTCGTCACTGGTGTCCGCAAAGTAAACGGTATCGTTTGCAATGTCAAAGCTACCGCCGGACTGGGTTACCTCTGTGGTTTCGCCGGTTGCGTAAGAATACACATAGATGGGTGTGTTACCATTTTCATCACATGTACTGTATGCGAAACCGCTGTCATAGAGCAAAAATCCGGTTACATCGGAGCGATCGCCCAAGAGGGTTTCCTGCGCTCCCGTTTGAATGTTCAGGGAACGAACCGTTCCATTGGTGATAAAGTAGCAGATGCCCTTTTGCACAATCAGGTTCTTAATGCCTTTTTCCAAGTCGATGGCAAACAAGGTGCCGTACTGCCCTGTGGAGAGGTCATATCTGCCGATTTTGGTCAGCCCCTCTGCACCGTCTACCACGGTGTAATACAGGCTGCCCTCCCATAAATTCAAATATTGCACACCGAAATCGGTGAGTTTTGTTATATTTCCGTTCTGATTGCGGTACAAGCATCCACTATCTTCCGGATCGGCATAGTATACCGTATCTTCATCAGAAACCGCCATGCCGCCGTTCAACAAATTTCCTGTACTGCCGCTTTCTTCCGCCGCAGGCAAGTCCTCTGTTTCCGTCGAAATAGTCGGAGCTTGTTCACTTGTGGATGTCTCCACTGCCAGCGCTGTGATGGGCAGAGATGCCGCCATCATCATAGCCGCTAGCAACGCACACAGAATCCTGTTACATCGCATCTGTGAACCTCCAATTCCAAAAATCAAAAGAGCCGATTTCTTTCAAAAAATGAAAAAATCCTACTGAAAAACAGATTGCTCTTCTAACAATAGAATACCAAATCCTGACGAAAAAGGCAACAAAGCCAGCTCCTCGACGGGCAAAATTAACAATCATTTCACAGAATTGTCACATTTTTCCAGCTGTGCTTCGGCATATCCCTACAAAAAGAACGGAAATCTCGGTAAGGAATTGCCGAAAAAATCCCTAACTTTTTTTAAATATAAAAAAACCGCCGAATGCTCTTCGACGGAACTGCTTAAATTTCATAATGATTTGCTAACACACGCTCCATCGCATGACCGATGGCAACATCGCCGCCACCGTGATGGATAAGACGATGGGCATACGCCACGGCAAAGGCAATGTGATTGGTTACCAAATACGCCCGTAAAAAACCCGCATGACGGCGACGAAACCGGAGGGAGAGCGCTTCCTGCTCAATTTGCTCCGCTATTTCATCGCAGAGCTTACGGGCATTTTGTTGAATTTCTTCATGGGTCAAATGGTCTGCGTGGGGGTGCTGCATGGTTGCCAAATTGCTTTTCATGATGATTCCTTCTTTCCTGACCGCTGCAAAGCCTGTCGGAGTTTGTAAGTTCATCATAATCCTTTTTACGGTGATTGGCAAGGGGGTTTTTGAAAAAATCACAGGTCCTGCATCCCTTTGGTAACACGAATGCTTTCCCCCAGATATAGGGAATCTTCTTCCAAAATTTGACTTACCACTGCAATCAGGGATGAAATGATTGGGATGTAGCCCTTTACGATTCGCTTTTTTCATCAATACGAAGACAGACTCCGCTCCTTCTCGAAGATACTCGGTATGCAGAATGGTGCAACGCAGGGTACTTGCTTCGATGACATTCACTGCCTTTCGGTTTGGAATTTGTTACCTAAAGGGCTACGGCGCAACACCGGAATACATTGAATACGGTGCTTTTTGCAAACTGCCATCGGACAAGGCGACGTTAGAGGCATGATGCCAAATCATTCTGTGGCAGTGAGCGCACTACAAGGAGGTGTTGCAGTCTAGCTTACCGAGCGCCGCACAGAGAAACATAAAAAGAATCGTAACGAATAAAAATAAAGCTGTGTGAATTTTGTGTTGTTTTGAGAGAAAAAGCGACAAAATCTGCAAGGCTGAAAAAGAATCATAAAAATTTGTAGATTTATAAAAAAAGCATTGACAAATAAAATGGAGTGTGATAGAATAAATATCGTTGCAATGCAGCGTGAATGGAGGAGTGTCCGAGTGGTTTAAGGAGCTAGTCTTGAAAACTAGTGATCTCGCAAGGGACCAAGAGTTCGAATCTCTTCTCCTCCGCCATTTTGCTTACACCATTTCATATGTATTTATAAATTCACACATGGAGAAATACCCAAGTGGTGAAGGGGCTCCCCTGCTAAGGGAGTAGGTCGGGTAACCGGCGCGAGGGTTCAAATCCCTCTTTCTCCGCCATAAATCCACCGTAATTTTGTTAGAATTACGGTGGACTTTTTATATGCCCGAAAACCGATTCAGTTTAAAATCAGGCTTTTCGGCTGTACATAAGCGAACCCCGCTGCAGAGTAATTCTGCGGCGGGGTTTCGTTCGTTTGGATTTAAAAAATTTATTGATACAGGCACTGATCCTCTACGCACGATTACTGATGTAACACCCTCGATAGTTATTCTTTCATCAATGGTGTTATTCTATAGTTCTTTTTGCAAGCAGGACTGTGCCCGAAAAAGCGCAGGCACAGTCCCCCGAATTTTTAAGCCATAACTATCTTAAGGCTGTCAAGAAGCTCTTTGATGAACGGATCGTCAGCTTTGATATCATTATTTTTGATTTCAAGCTTGACAAGAAGTCCTGTCTTATCCGATGCACCTCTGTTTGCATAGGTAACAAAGAAGTCTCTTTCGTTGTATTCCGTTGTAACATGTATCGTCGAATAGGTATTTTCACCGTATTGAACATCTTTGCCGATTTCAGATTTTCCGTTTTTATAGGTCTGAAGGTTGCAAAGCTTTATTGTGTTTTCAACAGCCTCTTCCTGACTGCTAACCATGTTTCGGGCGGTAGCGGTAAGAGTCGCAATAGATCCGTATGAGCCATCCTTGTAAATAAACAGCGTCACATTGCCCTTGAGCGGATCTTTTGAATCTTTACTAAAAGAATCGACCTCATATTTGTAGCCGGACGGAAGTTTGAGCGTGATAAACTCTGCGTTGATATCAGCAGGTCCGTTACCTTCGTCACCCTTCTTCATTCCTTCCGCTGTTGGTGTTTCTGTTGCACTAGTATTTTCTGTTGAGCTTTCCATACCGTCGCCATCAACCTCTCCGCAAGCAAAAAGACTAAGTGAAACAGCGCAGATCATAAGTAATGCCAAGATTTTTTTCATGTTAATCAACCTTCTCTCTTTTTTTCTTTTTTATTTTTTTCGAATGGGATTGCCGTTTTTGTCGGTGAATTTGCCAGTAATGATTTTTATCAGGTCAACAAGCACACCGATGCCAAAAACACCGGCGGTGAGAATATAAAGAATGCCAGATCCGATTTTACCTGCATAGAAACGGTGGACGCCGATTCCACCGAGGAAAAGACAGAGAATAAGGACTACAAACCAATCTTTTTCACTCTGTCCGCTGCTGCTGACACCAACGGGCGCTACATAATCTTCAACCTGCTCGCCGTTGAGTATCTTTTTAACCTTTTCGGTTACCTCGTCAAGATACGCTCCTCTTTCAATGGGAAGATTCACTACGCCTTTTATGCCTTTTTGAGCTACGCTGTTTTTGTCAATGCGCACACCATTGATGGTTGTTTTGTTCTCTTGGATGCTTGCCATGACTTTGATTTTGTTGCCGTCTTTGACAAAGATCCAAACCGTAACATCAAGGTTCGGTTCTTTCTCAAAAGAAATGCGCTTTCCGGGGATACCCTCTTTGATTTTGAAGGGCATTTTAAAAGCCGAAGCGCGTGCGCTGAGCTTTTCGTATACCTCTTCAATGGTGGTTGAATAAGAGAGTTCAAACTCTCTTGGGGCTGTTGCAGTTGCCATTGATTTAATATCTACCATATTTTCCCTCCAATATATTATTCCGTGCTTTAATTCACACGGTAGGTTATGATGTTCGGCACTTTTCTGCCAACGTGCGCAATGCATTTACCAAATTGTCGTTATATATTTCCGCCTTGATTTCTGTGCCATCATTCATCCTGAAATACAGATAGTATCCGCCGCCATCGAGTGCAAAGGCTTTGATTTGCGGAGGTTTATATTTTTGAGCCTGTAAAATAAGGTCTTGCTCTTTCACAACATCAAGTATAGCCGCAGCATCCTGCGCGCTTACTTTTTTATCCTCAAATTCGACCCTTGGGTTTTCGAAGTCGTAGGAATAGTTTGCATCAAAAAGCCATTCGTCATTTGCTTTTTCAAGAGAATAAGCATAAGAATCCGTGTAGCTCATGGTCGAACAGGAAAAACTGATTACGCACACATCTGCCGCAGTATATTTTTTCTTTGCTCCGCAGCCGAAAAGCCCTACAGGTAATAATAACATAAGCAAAAATAAGCTCGCTTTTTTAATATAGTTTGTGTGCTTCAAATTACAAACGTACTCCTTTCGGCATAGATTGACTGTTTGCCGGAGGTGACAAACTCGTCGGTTGTTGCCTGTGTTGTCGGATTTTCGGAAGGGGGATTTCCCCCGTCATTGCCGCAGGCGTAAAGCCCGAATGCCATAATCACAGCAAGAATTGCCAACATTATTTTTACCCTTTTCCGAGAACTTCCCATTTGTCATTCAACACATCATAAAAATATATAAGGTTGTCACACACTCCGTAATAACGTTCTCTGACGAATTGATCGTCTCTGTTTGTGCCGAGGGCGAAAATCCAGCACAGACGACCGTCAATTTCATCAATCTGTCCTGTATACTGCACACTCATACCTTTATTTATGTAGTATTGAACTTCTTGAGACTCCAAAAGAATTTCATGGGCAATTTCAACATTTCTATCCTCGGCTTCGCCGTTGTCGCCGTAATCGGTGTATACAGAAAAATCATAGAATTTTTCAGCGACAAGATGTCCGTCCATTCCGGACAGCATCGGGAATATCGAAAAAGAGTCGTTTCCTTTTTTAAAGTACAGCGATACATTTGAGTGTATTTCACTTTCATTGCAGCGCAGTAAAAAATAATCAATTCCGTTTCCGCTGTAATTATAGAGCGCATTGTCGGTCTTTACGGAATATTCACCGTTATCGGTTATTTCCGCCCGATAAACGGATGCACTGTATTCAACATCGGCAATAACTACCGCATAAAGCTCCGCGCCGCCTGCATTGACAAGAGGAGAATTGCAGAGAAAATCATATTTATCCGCATACTGACTGTTTTTTACAAAATTGAGAATTTCTTTCTCATTCGCCTCATAGCCGACATAACCGATATAGGCAATACCAACCGATTCTTTGTTATCAAGAATTGTTTTTTGAAGCTTTGATAAATCGTTGTCGTTTTCTACGGTCGTGGTTGCAGAGGAAATATCGGTGTCGTTTTCTACGGTTGTCGTTGCAGAGGAGACATCGGTTGTTTTGCTTTCGGTCAAATCTGAATTATCAGATGGTTCTGCCCCACATCCCGAAGCCAAGGCAAGCATAATTAAAGCCATAAGTAAGGTTATCATATATTTATTAAATTTCATTATGTCATCCGCCTTTCTTTCATCCTGCAAATATTTAATCGGTTCGTTTATACACTGTCGATAACTGAAGCGAAGTAGTTTTCGGAAACCGAGCCGAACAGAAAAGCGTCGATAAAACCGTCACGCTTTGCTTGCCGAACATTTTCCGAAAGCTCTATGTCGTTCTCGTCATTTACGAAAAAAATAATACGACATTCCGGAGTGCTTTTCCTGACCTTTTTTGTTATTTTCATCCGCTCCTGGAATATCCAGGGAAAGTAAGCTTTAACCTCCATTAAAAGCACATCGGAATTATGCAGCTTGCACCATTCGGCAGTTGAGTCGGGAGATTCGGAAACAATAACCTGGCAATCTTCTAACTCCTGCAGAAGCATTCTTTCCATATTGTGCGCATGAATAGTACTTTGAATGTCCAAAACAATTTTTCTCATTCCCGTCACCGCCTTATTACTCATTTTCTTTTCTACCTATAATTGTACTTATTTTTTTCAGTTTGTCACTGGCATTTGTGCCAGTAAATACATAAAAAATGATTAATTTTCAAAAATATTTGTTAAACAGCACAAAAAAATCCTCGGTTTTTAAAACCGAGGATTTATGTTTTTATATTATTCATCTTTTAATGTTGTGACCATTAGCTTGTTTTCAATTGCGGTGGCAACCAGTGCTTCACGGTTTTCAAAGTCACCTTTTTTCACCATGTCGTCCAGATTCCATCGCACTCCGTTTTTGGATATTCCTATTTTATCAGCAATTTCCTGATATGTCAGTCCACGAATATACAATCGCAGTATGTCAAGCTGACGGGGTGAAAAATCTTTGGACATGGCTTTTTCCATTTCAACCGATGGAGATGAGGAAGGGAAAACCTTCTCTCCGTCAAGAGTTCTTTTTATAACATCCAAAAGCTCCTCCGTTCCGTGGTCCTTATACCACAGACTGTCGGCGGCGCCATTTTTCGCTTTGGAAAGGACTTCGGGATCGACCAATGATGTTACGGCCACTATTTTTATATTAGGAAATACCTTCTTAATTCGCTCTGCGGCGGCAAGTCCGGAGTGTTTGTGCTGAGTTTGTACATCCATAAGAATAAGCTGTATCGAGCTGTTGCAGTTCCTCTCTGCCTCAAAAGCGTCACGATATACGCCGACAAGGCGAAAAACATCGTTTGATTTCAGCCGCTCGGCAAAATGCTTTTGAATATATAAATCATCTTCTACCAGTATTGTATTTATCATATGTCGTTCTCCTTTTCCGGAAGCGTAAGCAGTAAAGCGAAGCGTGGCTTGTATGCCGTGTGCATTTCACCGCCGGCAGATTCTATGCTGCGGCGAAGCGACGACAATCCGCTGCCCTCCTTAATGGGTTCTGACGGAGCAACGCCGTTGTTCGTTATCGTAATATCAAACAAATCCTTTCGCTTACATATGCAGATATATACTTCATTGCCCCTAGCATGCTTGATACAATTTGTTACACATTCTTTCGCTGCGGCAACGGTAAGCTCTTCGGCAAGCGAATCGGCGGGAAGGTATCCGTTCACCGTTACCGTTACGCCGAGGATTTTCGCTGTTTGAATCACTTCATCCATTGTTCCGCTGGCTGTTACTCGATCGCTTGTCAACACTGCGGTGGATTCCTGTAAAGCCTCGAGCTTTTTGTCAGTAGTTTCATCGCTTTCAATGATGTCACGAATTGTCAGTAAACTTCTCCCGATTGTGTCGTGAATATGTATTTTCAGGTCAAGACTTTCTTTTTCTTTTATATCATCGGCCATTCGTTCATACATTTTTTGAAGCTTACGGTTGACCTCTTTCAAATCGTCGTTTATAATGGCTTGACGGACATTGCCGTTATAAAGCTCAGTGACATTATGCGCTGTCATTTGAAGCCAGTTGTCGTCATTGTCAACGGTGATATGCTGCTTGCGGAATTGCCAAACTGTTTTATCGGGCAGTATATAACAATCGCCGTTAACGGTAATACTTTTATCGGGGTGCTCCAACGCTTTTTCAAGATCTTCAGCAATTTGAAGCTCATGTCCGCTCAGCGCAAATGACAAACGGCGCATACGGTCATTGCAAAGAATAATACGCCCGTTGGGGTCGGCATAGCATAAACCCATCGGTAGCTTGTCGGTAGCATCTTTAACGGAAAACGGTGAGAGCATCTTCTTTCGGCGGCGGTACTCTCTCGGCAGAGCAAAGGTAAAATGAACAATCACAAGTAAAATTACCGTAATGAAAATCTGCCAAGGAGCATCTAATAAGAATGCATCCTTGCCTTTGAACGGATCCCCCTGCGTTACCAAGAACAAAAGCGTAAGCAAAAACGCAAAAATCACGAGACTCAGTAAATTGCCGATCGATTTGTAGCGGTGAGAGATTTGATATATAAAAAGTCCCAATTCAAGCACGGCTTCCAAAAACAGTAGAAGCGGTATTAAGGCCTGCAAAAAGACCGGAAGCGAAGAAAAAGCGCTCATACGGCGGCACCTCCTTCAAGAAGGAGTACAAGATGCTGATATCCTTCGTCATCGTCCGTTTCATACCGTACGTTACCTTTGAGCGCAAGAAAGGACAGATCGGCCTTGCAGCATATATTCACTGATAAACGCAACCCTTCCACATCGGCAAGGCTTACCTGTATGCTTGATATGTTTCCAAGGTCTGCCTCAATCACTTGTTCGTAAAAATCAAATATCGCCGCAGCCGATTTGCCCGGGAGCATGGAGAGCTCGCTGTCGGCAAAGAATGTGCTGCGTACGTTTAACAGCGTCAATGTTTGAAGCGACTCGGCGAAGGCTCCGATCAGTTCGGTGATTGCTACCTTGTAGTCACGGTCGGTCAATAATGTTAAATGTTTACGACGCTTGATATAGCTGCAAAGAACAGCAATTTCGGCAAGTAAAGATTTTGCCCTTACCGGATCTGTTTTATTTATTTTTTGATATTCTTTTGTAAGCATCGAGATCTTGTTGATTTGCGTTTGAGTTGCGCGGCGAAGCAAATCATACAAACGGTTTTGCTCCTCTATCTTGCGGCGTTTTGATTCACGTTTATACTCATATCGCAGTATTTCGTTTCGCTCGGCAAGCTCTTCGGCAAGACTTTCGGATTCTTCCTTTATTTCAAGCAGGGAGGACACATCCTCAGTCCATACGGCATAACCGCCGCTGATAGGCATTGTATGCAGATTCAGCCCGTCTGCAAGTGTAACAGGGCTTTGTATGGCGCGCATCATTTTTTCTCGTGAAATCGGTTGCATATTCATCGCCGCATACCGAACATTGAAGTCCATATCGGTAATTTGCGCCGATGTTCCCACCGATGAGGCGAACAGATCGGCATAGCGGCTGTTGGAGTGAATATATCCGCAGGCAATACAAGCCTCAAAGCAAAGCATGTACATAAGACTCTGAAATGCGGTAACATCACCGAACAACTCTTTCTGCCACGGTATACCGACATAGTTCAGCGCAAGATAGCTCAAAGATACCGCCAAAGGGATTACAGGTAAAAAACGGAGCTTGCGATTTTTTAACCGGCACTTAAAGAGCATCACCACAAATGCCGCTACGACACAAAACACCTGCCATCCGATTACGGCAAAATAGCACACACCGTAGCCGTGGTTTGTATCCGACCAAATATCCGCATCTTTGGGAAACGTAAAAACTAATTGATGTAAATCATTTGTCAGCACAAGAATAAGCAAAGCTCCCAAAACGGCAAACAATAGCCAAACGGATTTCGGCAGTTTGTATTCATCGGGTTTGCCCAGAGACATTGCAATCAGCAGTGCGAGCATGGGAACAAACAGCATTGGCAAATAGAAAAGATACCACAGGTATCTTATTGCAATCGGCTGCCAAAAGATAAAATATTTTGCCGAGCGAAAGGTAAACCACAAAATCAGCAGCAGCGCAACGCCTGTAAGATACCGCCGTATCTGGTTTTGAACAATGCGCTGACGCACAGAAAGCCCCCAAGCGGCGAACATACCTATATATATGAAGCTGCGAAGATAGGAAAACAGCGTAGGATAAAAGCTGCCTCCTCCCATAAGACGAAAAATATACGCAATCATCACGGCAAGCAAAATAATACCGCCGGTTATTAGCGCTTTCTTCCTTCGTTCAACCATACTTCATACCTCATATTTCCACTTATCATTTTGTCTAAATACAAAATGTTCTAAATGCTTTCATAATTTAGATTATAGCATAAAGTTTGCTTTTTTCAAGAATTGCTTTTAAAACAGACTTTGGTGTGTCATCTCCTGCAAAGTCATCTGTGACCGTGCATGAAGCCTCATACACCAACACACTGACAATCAAAAACGGCAACACAACGATTCTGACCATCTCTGGACTTTCTTAGACGCAATGGCATCCATCAAGTCATTTACACGGTTTCGTCTTACAGCGGTTCGACACAAATAGGCAGTACAGAAATTAACGCATAACTTCAAAAGCACAAGACCGCAGGTTTAACCACCTGCGGTCTTTTTATTATCTGAGAGAATAATGGTATAGAACAATACACCCCCATTCAATAGTTTCTATATAAAGTTAGGGTTATTTGCCAAAAAAAGACTGCCGATTTGACAGTCTTTTTTGTGTTTTGTTCTTTCTATAAATTCACAGCAAAAGCAAAGGGTTTCCCTCGCCCTATCTTCTTAGGAAAGGAACAGTACATCCGTTAACCGACGAATCTCATAATCACAGTGAACGCCGAGGGTATTCTTCTCTCCGTGGGGATTGAACCAACAGGTGGGCATTCCGGCATTGTTGCCGCCACGAATATCACTGGTCAGGGAATCGCCCACAATCAGCACTCGTTTCGGGTCGGTAATGTTCATTTCTCGCTGCACGATTTGGAAAAATTCCTTCTGGGGCTTGGAAATGCCCAGTTCTTCCGACACAAACACATGAGAAAAACAAGGGGTGATGCTCGCCAAGGCAAAGCGTGTTCGCTGCACGCTGGCGCTGCCGTTAGTGATGATTGCCAGCTGCTTTTCTTTTTGTAGTGTTTTGCAAACCAATTCTGCCCCGTCGATCAGGCGGTTGCAGCGCTCAAAAATAGACAGATATGTTGCATTGGTTTGCTCCGGATCCTCATGGATTCCATACTTTGCCAACAGTTGCCGGAACCGTTCCACTCGAACAAAATCCCGTGTCAATTCCCCTGTTTCAATTCGCCGCCATAAGCCTTCATTGATTTCGTAATATTGTTGGGGCATGGTTTCGGGGAAAGAATACCCCAAGGTTTCCATCAATTTTTGAAGTGCTTCGGTTTCCATAGCAGCGGTATCAAACAGGGTTCTGTCCGCATCAAACAACAGCACATCGAATTGTTCTAACATTTTTTGCTTCCTCTCTTATATTTTGACAAATTCCATCTCTTGTAGTATAATAAGCGCAGTATATTCCAATCCAGATAAGGGAGTTCTTCATATGAAAAGACGCACACGTAATCGCTTGATTTTGGTAATCGGATTTCTGATTGCCTTGGGCATTATCATCACCATCATCTCTCTGATTATTGCTGCAATTGCAGGCGCTGCTTCTGGCGGACAGACAGAGGTACCGAACGTCAAGGTCATCTACGATGTATCCGCTGCACAGACCGGTTCTGCTTCTTCCGATACGTCTTCGGACACTAGTTCCGACACTTCCTCTTCCGAGGACACTTCCGGCAGTGAGGATACCTCCTCTAACAGCGACGACAGTTCTTCCGGTGATAGCGGCGATAGCACCGACGACGGCAATACCGATGACAACACAGATGATGATGCGGAATAACTTCATAGTTTGAAACAAGCACCCCTGCCTTTTGGCGGGGGTGTTTTGCTTAAGTTCGTTTTTTCTCTAAAAGCTCCACGATGGTTCGTTCGGTTTCTCGCATTCCGGGATCTGCAATCCTACCCATATTTTGCATGGTTTCTTCAATGGTTGCGCCGTTAATGCCATGCTCGGCACCGATTCTCAGCCGATTCATGCCCAACTTGGCAGAACGATAGGCAGCGTCCACGGCAGTCATAGCTTTCAGCACACAGCCTGTGTTGCCGCCATCGCAGATCATGCCGGTAATTCCGCACGCCATGTTGGAGATAGTACATTCAATTTGCTCCTGATCGCCGCCCATGAGATAAGTCAGCGCTGCTGCCATGCCGGTTCCTGCAGCAATCCCGCAACCGCAATAGGCAGACAACCGCCCGGCAAAGCCTTTGAGATACATGGTGACCAAATAACTCAACGCAGTGGCACGGCAAAGCTGCTCCGGTGTCAGGCGATGGCATTTGAAGATGGCATACAGGGGCATGGTGCAAATAATTCCGTGAGCGCCGCTGCCGGTAATGCTCATGGCAGGGCGACCTAAGCCGATAACCCGCGCTTCCAGGGCGGCGGCAGTCAGCACCTGTGCCGTTTCCAATGCATTGGCGGAAAACACATGACCGCCGTTCATCTGCACAAAGCCCTTGGACAAAACCGCCCGATCAGACTCCAAGGCGGCTTGGGCTAAGGCAAGGTTCATACCATAGCCTTCTTTCAGCGGAGCAATTTCCGCAAAAGGAACCGTATCGCAGTACCGGAGAAACTCCGACAAGGTGTGGTGTGTCACTGCTTGCTCAGCTTCTTCTGCGGGGCTGACCGATTCTCCTGCTTTTTTAGAGAGTACAGTTTCGCCGTTCACCACAATGGAGGTAATGTTGGTATGACTGCCCTCGATGGTAACGGTGGCGGTTTCCGTTGCAGAGGTGACAGTGGCCTCCAATTTTAAATGGGAGGTAATCTCCGACAGGGTGACTGTCACCTTCCCTGCCGCAATCCATTCTTCGGCGGCGGCAACATCCGCCTCGGTGATGTCCTCCAAGGCGAGCAATCCTTTTTCCGGCTTGCCTGCCAACACGCCCAAGGCTGCGCTGAATTGACTGCCGGTTTCCGTGGTGTTTGGAATACCGCAGGTGAAGCTGTTTTTATATAACCCGGAGGTCATGGCAACGGAAACACTTGTCACCGCGCCGGTCACATATTGACGGGCGGTGGCGGCACCAAAGGCAATGGCACCCGGCTCGGTTACACCCAGGGAGGGTTCTCGGTCTGTTAAAATCCATTGAGTAAATTGTTCCATGGACTTACTCCTGTCTTAGACTTCTCAGTAATGCGATTTCTGCCGCATAGCCGTCCAATTCATTTGGGGTTTCCAAGTTGAAGGGCAAATCTCGCAATGCCGGATGATTGATAATGCGTGTGATGGCTTCCAAGCCCAGAGAGCCATCGCCGATTTTCTGGTGGCGGTCTTTGTGGCTGTTGATCGGATTCATGCTGTCGTTCAGATGGATGGCTTTCAGCTTGTCCAAACCGATGATCTTATCGAATTGCGTTAGCACCCCGTCCAAATCGTTGACAATATCATAGCCTGCATCATACACATGGCAGGTATCCAAGCAAACGCCCATTTTATCGGAAAGGGTTACTCTGTCCAGAATCTCCCGCAGTTCCTCAAAGCTGCGCCCGATTTCCGTTCCCTTGCCCGCCATGGTTTCCAGCAAAACGGTGGTGGTTTGTCCCTCTGTCAAAACTGTGTTCAGCAGCGCTGCGATTTGAGTGATGCCGGTTTCTACCCCCTGCCCTACATGGCTGCCCGGGTGAAAATTATACAGTTGATTGGGCGTATACTCCATTCGGCGCAAATCGTCCGTCATGGTTTCCAGTGCAAATTCTCTGGTGCGCTCGTCCTTGGAGCAAGCGTTCAGCGTATAGGGCGCATGGGCTAAAATGGAATGAATCCCATGCCCCTCTGCAAAGGTGAGAAACGCAGCCACATCTTGCTCGTCAATGGCTTTTGCCTTACCGCCTCTCGGATTTCTGGTGAAAAATTGAAAGGTATTGGCGTTCAGCTTTACCGCTTCTTTGCCCATTGCCAAGTAGCCTTTGGATGATGATAAATGACAGCCGATTTGAAACATATGCGATCCCTCCGTAATGCTGCTTTCCGCAGCTTGCTTCCGTTCCGCCACGCTTTTGCGAACGGTTCTTTTTTATGGTCTTTCAGACAGTATACCACGAATCGAGAAAAATTTCACTAGTTGCAATGAATTTTTCTCATTCTCCAAACAGTTGGGCAAAAGAAAAAAGCACACCGAATTGGCGTGCTTTTCGTTCTATTGTTTATTTGCAGAATTTCTCCACATAAGCGTCGATGCAGCTCTGGATGATCTCCAGTGCAACTTCACGGCCTGCAACTTCCTCAACGCAAGTTACCTTGTGCTCCAACTGCTTGTAAACCTCGAAGAAGTGGGTCATTTCGTTGAAGATATGCTCCGGTAGCTCCTCAATGTTCTTGAAAGTGTTGTAGGTTGGGTCGTTGAATGGGATAGCGATGATCTTCTCATCGTTCTCGCCGCTGTCTACCATGCGGATTACACCGATTGGGTAGCAGCGAATCAGGGACAGCGGATAAATCTTCTCGGAGCAGAGAACCAGAACGTCCAGTGGGTCGTGGTCCTCAGCCAGTGTGCGTGGAATAAAACCATAGTTTGCAGGATAGTGGGTTGCGGTGTGCAGCACACGGTCCATCTTCAGCATACCGGTTTCTTTGTCCAGCTCGTACTTTGCACTGCTGCCTTCCGGAATTTCAATAACTGCCTCGAAATCCTCCAACTGAATTCTCTTTGGCGAAATGTCGTGCCAAATGTTTGCCATAATGGTGTACCTCCCAAAATTCTTCTATGTTCTTTTTATTTTATCATACCCTGCAAAAAATCGCAATCATTGTAACGATTTTCTTTTACAAATTGCAAAAATTCCCAAGAAAAAGTACCCGCTTTTGCAAATTTGCAGAACGGGTACAGGATTCTCTTCACTCTTTTTTCAAGAAGTTTTCCAGACGAGGCTGCTTTTTAAAGAGAAATTGCACGCACAAACCGGTGAACACGCCGGTTACAATGGCGCTGATTAAAATGAGCGGCGCGTAGACCAACACGCTTTTGGTCCACATGACTATGGCCGCCGTGACAAGCTGCGCCCCTGCGTGAACCACTGCGGAGATGGCACTGATGAGCCACAGCCAACGGTTGCTCAAAAACGAGGTGAGCAACAGCATGACAATCAAGCAGCACACGCCGCCGCTGATGCTGTATAGAAAGGATACGGCTTGCCCCGTAAACAGCGAGCCTAGCACGATCCGCAAAATATGAACCGCAGAGCCCCACACCTTACCGACCATGCGAATGGCGGCAAGGGTCACCACATTGGAGAGCCCCAGCTTGATGCCGGGAATCGGCACAATGGGCGGGATTTGAGCTTCAATCACAAAGACGATCAGTGCGGCAGCGGTGAGCATTCCGGCAGCAGCCAGTTGTTTCCATTTCAGGTTCATGGTTGCTTACTCCGTTTCTATTTGAATCATTACTTTATGGGGCAAACAGGTGATGGGCAGCAGGTCGCTGTCCACAATGCCCATCTTCACACAAATTTGGTCAGGACAGTTGGCTTCGCTGCACTGCACCCCCTCCGGTGAAAAAACAATCACATTGTAATCACCGTCTGCGCCCTCTACCCGAAAGGTTTCTTCTCCGGTTAGTTTCGCTAGATTAACCTCTTTTACCAGTTGGTTATCTTGATACACCCGGGCGATGCTGCCCTGCTTTGCATTGCCGACTAAAACCAACCAAGTAACCAGTAACCCACACACCGCAGCCGCCACAAGAACGATGGCTGCAATGAGGAATCCTTTTTGTTTTCCGCCGGATTTTGTCATCCGTCTGCCCTCCTTTTGGTTTGTCTTATTCTTCCGATGAAACGGAATGGTCTTGTCGATGCTCCCACCGCAAGGGATTGTCGATTTCTAAAAACGCATCCCGAAACCGCAGCCAGTACCGCCCGCACACGGGGCATTGATACAAAGGCTGCCATGCCCAATCGCCGGTTGCCACGCTATGGCAATACAGCTCCATGCCGGAACGCTGCGGCACGGCTCCGCAGCAATCCTTTTTGGAAAACTGGCGGCGGTTATGTTTATGCAGGCGATAGGGATTTTCAAATGCTGTCATGGAGCCTGTCCTTTCTGCTTTAAAAGAGTAACGGCAATCCTACGAAAATCAACGGCACAATGTAAACAGCAAGGAATACCAACGCTGCAATGCCTAAGAAGAGAATCATAATGGGCAGCTCCAAGCAGCGGAGCGTTTGCACCCATTTCTGCCGCAATGCCCACAAGGCAAGAGCAAACACACCCACACCGCAAAGAGAAATTGCCACACCGGCTTTAAATCCTCTCGGTACATAGGTCAGGGAGAGGGTATTCTCGCCCTTCTCCAGTTTGATTGCCATAAAGGCATCCAATACCTTGTAAATCTCCGCCGACTTGCCGTTAACCGTTGCGGTGTAGCCGCTGTCCCAAGTGATGGGCAGGAATAGATATTCGTCCCCGGTTTCTGCAGTGGCAGTGCCGGAAATCGTGTTTCCGCTTCGGCTCAAATTCGTTGGGGTTTTCTTTTGGTTGGCAGCAATCAGCTTCTTGTCCTTTACACCGAACAATCCAAGGGAGCGTGCCATTACGTTCTTATGTACGCTGACAGTGACCTGCACCCGCTCATCGGTAAAAGTACCCAAATACAGCAAGCCGTTGTTCTTTTGGGTAGGATAATTCACTTCTACCTTCACCCCGTTGACGGTCACATCAAAGCTGTCGTTGATGTCCTCTTTCAGCGCCGTGGTGGTTTTGTCAAAGCAATCAAAGTACAGAGATTCCGTTCCCGTTACGTCAATGCGATAATTCATGGTGCCGTCCTTAGTTTCGCTGAATCGGGTTAGCACCGTTTGTCCGTTTTTGGACTTCTGCCGCAAATTGGTGCGGGATTTTGGCGTATATGCCGTGGTCACCGTACCGCAATCATAAAAGAGGTCGCTGAGAGTTTGCTGCAATTCCATACGGCTGACCGTCGGCAAATCTTCCAGTGCGGCAATATCGCCTTTCCACCGGAAGGTTTCTCCAAAGGAGTTTACCGCCGGATTTTCCTGCACAGAATAAAGCAGTCCTCTTGTTACTACGTTATCCTCTTCCATGGGCAAATCGAAGTTCTTTGCAAGGACATACCGATTCGCCAACAGCATATCGGTAAGCAGCGTGCCGCCGTTGCTGCCGCTCTCCATCCAATAGCAGGAGTAGCCCAGCTTCTTCATGGCAAAGAGGAAGGATTCATCGGTGAGAGAGGTGTAGTGGCTGAGGGTGTTGTAACCCATAGCCCCCACCAAGTTCACATCGAAATATTTCTTTTCCAGCTTAGCGCGGAACAGTCCGTCCGATACCTTATGGTCCAGTTCGGTTACATAGCCATATGCCCAAGGGTCCCGGGAAGCCGCCCCCAAATAGACGGATCCGGAGAAAAATCCCTCGCAGGCAACCACGCAGCACAAGGCTGCCGTAAATACACGGCGACCCACCATCCGGTTGTGATACAGCAGGTACAGCATAAAATACACCAATACCGCCAAGCCGGAAAACATGAGGAAATAGAAGAAGCCCTCGTAGTCCGACCAGAGTCGCCCCACATACTTGGAAACAATGTCCAGTTTAAAGACCAACAGCAGCGTTGCCACTGCGCCCAATGCCAACAGGTGAAATGCAATGATTGCCACCACAGAGGGCATGGTGCGTACCTTTGGATGGCTGAGCCGCTGCACGTCGTTGGTGCGAGTTAGGAACATGGCGGTCAATATTAAGCCAAGCAGTACGGTAATGTAACCGTACCGTACCGGAAACGCCTGATAGCTGCCTGTGTGCCACATTTTGTTGATTGGCTCCAACACTACCGGAATCATCAGCAAACAATAGCTGAGGAGCAGTCCCCGGCCCTCTCTGGACTGATACAGACGAGAGAGGAAAAAGAAAGGAATCGCTGCCAAGGTAGAGGCGGTGCAGAGAATCACCGGAAAGGTGGTTGGGATGGATGTAATCAGCGTGCTGCTCGCCAAGCTGGTGACAATGTCCGTGGTTCTTGCCGAATGGGTGTACTGGAAAAACGATGGCAACCAGAACACCGCTGTCAGCAGAGCGGCAATGAACGACCCCGCCGCAAACAGCGCAATGGTTTTCTTGCGGTTCGATTGCTTTCCCGCAAACAGTACATACACCGCCATGGAAAGAATCAGGAACAAAATTACCATGTAGCTGAGATAGTAGTTGATTGCCACCACTGCGGTCAGGGTCACCACATACAGGTCAATTTTTCCTTTTTGAATCAACCGGCACAAGCCCATCAGCAATAGCGGGAACACATACATCATGTCCAGCCACACTAGGTTTTGGTAATACATCATGCCATAGCCGCAAAAAGCGTACATCACGGCAAGGGCGGTATGCTGCGCAATCGTCAGCTTGGGAAACTGTCGCTTGAAAAACAGATTGGCGGTAAAACCGCAGGCAATCAATTTCAGTAAAATCAATACATTGCCCAGTAGATAAATATCCCCGGCATCTACAAAGGTGACCAAAAAGGAAAAGGGACTGGACAAGAAAAAGAGAAAGACACCCCAAAAGTCCATACCACCGCTGTTGGCGGTATTGAGAAAGAGATCAAATTCTCCCGACAGGATATTTTTGAAATCCAACAGCAAGGGCAGCGATTGTTGAGTCATATCGCCCCATGCCACAATATTGCCGCCGCAGGGGAACAACCCATACACGGCAAACAACAAAAGTAGCAACGCGCCCACCGCCGTAGGGGCAATCAGATAAGCACAAAGGGACTTCCACAAGGGTGATTTTCCTTTGTCTGCCAAATTGGGTTTGGAAATCGTGTTATATTGCATTGTATCTTTTTCCGCTCTTTTCTTCAAAACACAACGATGCCTTGCACAGCCTACTGCACAAGGTCGGCAATTAACCGATCATCGCCTTATGGAATACCTTTTTACCCTTCTTAATGATGACATAGCCATCAGTAAAGTCTGCCTTTTGCAGACGTGCGGATGGGTCGGTAACCTTCTCATCGTTGATAGAAACACCGCCCTGCTGTACCAAGCGGCGAGCCTCGCCCTTAGACGGACACAGCTTGGTTACGGTGAGCAGATCCAACAGACCGATTTCGCCGTCGGTAAAGTTCTCCTCGGAAAGCTGTGTGGTCGGCATATTGTCGGTGTTGGCACCGCCGGAGAACAGCGCTCTTGCGCCCTCCTGCGCTTTTTCGGCTTCTTCCTTGCCGTGTACCAGAGCGGTCAGCTCATATGCCAAGATTTCCTTTGCCTTGTTCAGTTGGCTGCCCTCCCAAGCGTCCATTGCGTCGATTTCTTCCAATGGCAGGAAAGTCAACATCCGGATGCACTTGAGTAC
>CAKSOB010000014.1 GCA_934476545.1 uncultured Eubacteriales bacterium
CTTTGTGCCAAAGGATTTTATTTCCGTAGCATTCGATTCCGGCGGTGTAACCACCGGGCCGATTACGGTTCCGTTTATTATGGCGTTGGGTATCGGTTTAGCCTCTCTCCGAGGTGACAGTCATTCGGAGGAGGACAGCTTCGGCATGATCTCTCTGTGTAGTGTGGGACCGATTTTAGCGGTGTTGGTGTTGGGCATTTGCTTCAATCCACAAGATGCTTCTGTTTCCATGGCAGAAGCTGTAAACGTAGAAACGACACGGGAAGCATGGCTGTTTTTCCTCTATGAATTACCGGAGTACTTAAAGGAAGTTGCGGTGGCATTGGCACCGATTATGGGCTTTTTCCTGTTATTCCAAATTATCACCAAAAAGTTCCGGAAACGCCAACTGGTACAGATGATGATGGGTATGGTTTATACCTTTGTTGGTTTGGTTTTGTTCCTTACCGGCGTAAATGTGGGCTTTATGCCTGTTGGTCAATATTTGGGAGAAGCGTTGGCAGGTCTTCCGTTTAACTGGATCATCATTCCAATCGGAATGATTGTTGGTTTCTTTATTGTAAAAGCTGAGCCTGCTGTTCACGTCTTGAACAAGCAAGTAGAAGAAATCACCGGCGGTACTATTTCGCAAAAAGCCATGTTCCTCAGCTTGTCCATCGGTGTTTCCGTTTCTTTGGGATTGGCAATGGTTCGTGTGCTTACCGGCATTTCTCTGCTGTGGTTTGTTCTGCCGGGCTATGCGCTGGCACTGGGACTCAGCTTTGTTGTGCCGAGAGTCTTCTCTGCCATTGCGTTCGACTCCGGCGGTGTAGCCAGTGGTCCGATGACGGCAACCTTCTTGCTGCCGTTTGCCATGGGCGCTTGTCAGGCAGTTGGCGGCAATATTATGACCGATGCATTCGGTGTTGTTGCAATGGTTGCTATGACGCCGTTGATCACGATTCAGCTTTTGGGTCTGTCGTATAAGATTAAGACGAGAGATGCGGAAGAAACGAGAGATCACGCTCTGTTGCCGGACGATGACGATATTGTGGATTATGAGGAGGAAGCCTGATGAATCGCAAAGACGAAATCAAGCTGATGGTGACGATTGTCAGTCGTGGACGCAGCGAAAAAGTTTTGAAAATGTTTCAGGAAGAAAACCTTGGTCTGCACTATGTTAGCTTGGGACTTGGTACAGCCAACTCCGAAATCTTGGATTACTTCGGAATTGGCGAAACAGAAAAAGATGTGTTGTTCAGTTTAGTGCCTGCGGTAAAGGCAGTGAAGATTATGGACAACATTAACAACGGCATGAACTTGAATCTGCCGGGAAAAGGAATTATCTTCATTACGCCGTTAACGGCAGTAAGCAAGTTGGTAGAGCGGACACTGTACAGTGACGTAACCGATGCAGATCGACAGGAGGAGGTGGAAAGAGATATGGACAATGAGATTAAGTTCAGTATGGTAATGGCAGTTGTAAACCGTGGCTATGTAGACGATGTAATGGAAGCTGCAAAAGGTGCCGGCGCAAGAGGTGGCACTGTGCTGCACGCCAGAAGCGTTGGCAACGAAGAAGTTGGTAATTTTTTTGGTATTACCTTACAACCGGAAAAAGACATTATACTGCTCGTTGTACCGCAAAAGATAAAAACTCCTGTTATGCAGGCAGTTAGCCAAGCGGCAGGCATCCATACAAAGGCACACGGAATTCTGTATTCTCTTCCGGTAGAGGCATTTGGCGGTATTTCCTAAAAAGTAAAAGAAAACAAAAAGCAGGTGGCTTCCTTCTATTGGGAAGCACCTGCTTTTTTTCTGTTATGGCTCTACTTCAATGGAGATGATATTTAATCCTGGGATTTGTGCCAAATCGTGGAGCTTTTTTTCATAATTTCGATCCGATACCGTAATGTTTAAATCCAAGGTCTGTACCTCCGGTTTACTGGTGTCGGTGGTGATTTTAATTTTAATCTTAGAGGTTGCCATCTCATCAATCGCTTGCCGCACCTCTTGAATCGCAATGGGAGTTCCAACGATATGAATATGAGCATGAACCAAGGAGTTATATAGATTGTTGATGTGGATGCGATGGAAGAACAGTTGAATCAACAGTGTCAACAGAGTGATTACCACGCCGATAAAATATAACCCGGCGCCCACAGCCATGCCAACGCCAACGGTTGTCCAAAGTCCTGCTGCCGTAGTAATGCCGTTGATTTTAAATCCTCGTGTGAATATGATGCCGGCACCCAAGAAACCGATGGCAGATACAATTCCGGCGGCAACACGGGAAGGGTCCAGCTTAATGTTGTCCAGTACCAGAACGTCCCAGAATCCATACTTGGATACGATCATCATAAGAGCTGCGCCTACGGATACAATCATGTGGGTTTTCAGTCCGGCGGACTTTACCCGCCGTTCTCGTTCCAAACCAATGAGTCCGCCGCAAATCATTGCCACAAAAATACGCAGCAAAAATTCCAGTTGTGTAAGAAAGGACATATCGAACAATAGCTTCACCTGTCTTTTTTTGTAGGATTTAATTTTATTTTACATAGATTTCTTTGTAAATACAAGAGGTTTTTGATTGCAAAAAAAGAAAAAAGGTAAGTTCCAAAGAACTTACCTTTATGATTTGATTCAGCTTATTTGTACTTTCTTTTACGAGCTGCTTCAGATTTCTTCTTGCGCTTTACAGAAGGCTTCTCGTAAGCTTCTCTCTTACGAACCTCTGCAATAACACCAGCGCGAGCACACTGCTTCTTAAATCTTCTCAATGCACTCTCGAGAGACTCATTGTCCTTGATTCTGATTTCTGCCATCTATTTTCCCTCCCCTCCGCCGCCACAAGACGGGGGTTATAAATTCAAGTTTGATACATCGAATATTATACCGAGTTTTCTTGGTTGTGTCAATAGGTTCCGAAAAATTATTTGAAAAAACTGTGGGATTGTTTCTTTTTTTGTATTTTTTCAAATTTCTATTGACTTTTTGGAGGGGAAATGGTAAGATAAATCTCGTTGAGAACATAGGGGTATAGCTCAGTTGGTAGAGCAGTGGTCTCCAAAACCACGTGCCGTGGGTTCAAATCCTACTGCCCCTGCCAAAGCGAACGGTTTAAACATTGGTTTAAGCCGTTTTTTCTGTTTTAAAACAAAGATATAGAAAAATGCTGTGCAGTGGAAATTCCGGCTGCACAGCGTTTTTCTTTCATAAAAGAAGGTTGAAAGCGGTTAACAATAGTATAAGAAGGAGCGCAGTTTGGACCATGCGGTTTCGTCCCAGTCTCCGTCAAAGGAAAGGGGGAACATCGGTGCAGGGCAGGCTTCCTCTAAGCCACGCAGCTCCAAAATGGTAGCAGTGTTTTCGTAGCGTGGTGCGGCGGTCAGGATGGCGCTTGTCCGTGCGCCCAACTCCATAGCTTTTGCCCAACGATAGCGTCCGTTTCCGCCGGCGAATCTCGGCAAAGGATCGTCTGCGGCGGAATGTAAGGCGTTCATATCCGCAGAGAACGGCGTGCGGTTCCGAAGACGTGCAGACACTTCCGATAATCTTTCAGAAAGCGTTTTTAAAAGTGCTTTTTGATTGCGGTTGATTTCTTCGTACTCCTGCCACAGGAACAGCATTGCTTCAGAGAGCGGCGCCCGCAGCAGGTGATTCCCCTCTGCTTCTAAGGTGTCTAAAACGGATTCCTGAAGAACGGTCTGACAGAGCGGTGTTCCTACTACGCCGAGGGTGCGAGCGGCGGTAGGCATCCGTCCAATGGTATCTGCCAAAGAGAGCAGTGTCTCCCATGTAGGGAGCTTCTGTGGAGCCAGTTGCTGTCGTTTTTCCGGTGGTGCCGCATAAAGAAGATCTCCCGTTACCAAACAGCGGAACAGCAGATCTAAATCGAACGCTGTTTTCGGCAGCTCCTCTAAAATCGGTGCAAAAACAGAATGTTGCTCCAAGTTGTGCTTTTGCAGAATGGCGCAAACGCCACGGGCGTACTGTCCGTCGGCTTCCGAACCTAAGTTAGAGGGTAGTAAGAACTGAATCGGTTCGGCTGCCTTTTTCACAGTATCCAAAGCAATACCGGTCAATGCGGCAAAGGGCAGCAGCTCTTTTGCATTGGTTTCGCTGCGCCCCAGTTGAAGTTGTTCCTGTGTGATTGGTGGCAGCGCCGAAGCAGCAATTCCCATTACTTGGAAGTACGCTTGCAGGTAGGAAGTATAATATCCCAAGTCCGGCAGGTACAGGGTTCGGTCTGTTCTGGGCTGTTCGGTTAAACAAGGGGTGTGAGAGGCTATAGCAGTTAATTGGAAGTCTTTTGGCAATGGCTTTGCCGGACGAGAGGACAGGCTGTTCAAGAATGCCTCAATGCGGGTGATCACACCGATTTTGGAGAAGTGTTCATCCACTTCGATTTGCAAATACGGCTTTTCTCCCATTTCTTGTTGGAAGAAATGAGAAAGGATACTATCCGGTCCGCAGCCGTGATTGGTTAGATAGACGGCATAGAGGTTCGGATGGTTGGCAACCATTTTGGCACCGGAAAGAATGTGCTGCCCAAAAGGCCAATACAGGTTCGGATAATCTTGAGAAATATCCAAATCGTGACCGGGCAGGTGGGAAAGCGTAATCACTTTATGTCCTCGCTCTAATAATAGCCGGGGAATTCCCATATTTAAAATCGGGTCGGAAATACCGTAGTTCCGTGTAATTAAAACAAGAACCTTGTCCTCCGGCTTCAGGGTTCCCAGCAATGCTTTTCCCTGCTGTTCTACCAACTCGGTATGGCGGCGGACTGCCATAGCGCCTGCCAATAAGGCTTTCACGCAGCGTGGTTTGGAAATACCCAAGATTTTCCCCATAGACAGCATAGCGGTTGCCATGGCTTCTTTCCCAAAGTCCAAATCAAATACCGGACTCAGCAGCGGAATGCCTTTCTCCTCTAAGTGGAGGGCATCGGCTACAATGTGCGGGGCAGTTTGCATATAGACACAGCCGTAGTTGTATTTGGCGTGGGAGATGTCGTGCTTCATGGTGTGGACAGAGGGCAGGAAAATATAGTCTACTTTTTTCTCTACCAATTCCTGCATATGTCCGTAAATCAACTTGACAGGATAACAAGGTTCGCCCTGTGACAGTTGTTGCGCCCGCCGAATGGTATCTTCATTGGAAGGGGTACTCAACAGCACGTTAAAGCCCAAGCTTTTAAAGAAAGCATTTGCCATAGGGAAAAATTTATGAATCAGCAGCGCGAAAGGAATGCCAACGGTTTTTTTATTGGGGTCCCGTTCTCCGGTGTAGCCGTCTAATAACAGAGCTCCTGCTTTTCGATAGAAATTACTGTTGGCTGCAACGGCATCGTCCGATATGGTTGTTTCCGAAAGTGTCTGCGGAACCGCAAAGCCACGGAAGCAGCTGCTCTTTTCGCCAACGGCTTCCATAGCAAGCAGGGCAGCGCCAAAGGCGCCGCTGATGGCAAAATATGGGGAAACAGTCAGTCGCTCTCCAAACTGTTGTTGGAATGCAGCAACGATTCCGGGATTATAGGCAACGCCGCCCTGTAAAACGATATGTTGTCCAATCGGCTTTCCGCCAATAACCTTGTGGGTATAATTTCGTACAATGGAGTGGCAAAGTCCGGCGGCAATATTGGCAGGAGAAACCCCTTCTGCCGTAGCGGAGGCAATGGCTGTTTCAATAAATACGGTACATCGCTCGCCTAAATCGGCAGGGGCATCTGCGGTGAGTGCCAACGGACCAAATTCGTCAATGGGAAGATTCATGCGGGCAGCTTGTTCTTCCACAAAAGAACCGGTGCCGGCAGCGCAGATTTTATTCATTTGAAAGTCGGTAACATGACCGTTTTTCAAAACAATAAACTTGGAATCCTGTCCGCCGATTTCCATTACGGTATCGGTTTCCGGCTGCCAGAAGCAAGCGGCTTTTGCCTGTGCGGTGATTTCATCTCGAACAGCATCGGCGCCCACCAGTCTGCCGATTCGTTCTCGACCGGAGCCGGTAACACCCACAGCACGAATTTTTAAATCGCCAAAGCGAGAAGCAATGCTTTGCAGACCTTGGCGCACGGCTTTTTCCGGGTTTCCGGCAGTTCTCAAATATTGGAAATCCACAATGTTGCCGTCCTTGTCGGTCAATACCAAATCGGTGCTGGTAGAGCCGATATCAATGCCCAATGCACAGCCGTCTGCGGGCGGGGTGCCGGTCACTGGTGGGTTTTGCAAGCAGGTAGCCTCAGCTAACCTCAGGGGCGGCAAGGAGGAAAGACTCGTTTGAGCATGAGATTTTTTCAGTTCTTCCAATACGTCGGAAAGAAGAATGCTGCCGGCGGCTTTTTGTGCTGCACCGATGGCGGCGGCAAATTGAGCGTGTTCCGGAATTATCAATTCTTTTTCAGAAAGTTGAAAGATTTCTCGAATGGCACGGATCACGCCGGTGTTACAGGTCACGCCGCCACAGAATGCAATCGGGTGTTCCACAGGGAGATTTCGAACAATGGTTGCTTTATAATTGCGAATCATGGCGTAGCACAAGCCCAGTAAAATATCCGGGGTAGAAGCGCCTTCCTGTTGCCGGTGGATAATGTCCGTCTTGGCAAATACCGCACATCGTCCGGAAAGACGAGGAATGGAGGTTGCCTGCGCTACCAGAGTGGAGTAATCTTCAATCTGCAATCCCAGTCGGGACATTTGATCTTCAAAAAAAGAACCGGTACCGCCGGCGCAGTGTTCGTTTACGGCAAAGCGGGGGACAGGCTGTTCCAAGTGGGTTAAGAATCGAGCCGCTTGACTTCCGATTTCGATGGCGCTTTTTGCTTGCGGTGCCAAAAAGCGAACGCCTTCGGTGATAGCGGGGATTTCATCCAACTGTGGACAATTCGGCAACAGATGACAAACTCCGCTGCGGTTGCTGCCGGTTACGGCAACAGCGATTGGTGTTTGGGGCAAGTTTAGTGCAGTAAGCCCTTCCTGCAATGTTTTGGCAATTTGACCGTGATGTACGCGCAGCCATGTTTGTATGACGATTCCGTCTTGAATAAGCGCTAGTTTAACGGAAGCACTTCCCAAATCGATTCCTAGTTGATACATGGGGATTCCTCCTTTTTTTACATTGACTTTCCAAAGATAACACTTTATAATAGAATCATTCTTATGGGTTAGCGTTACCTAACTGATAGGTAGATTATACTGGAGGAAAGGAAGTGAAGTCGGTTGCTATGGCAACCGGAAAGAGATGGAGCAAATTTATCCTGCACTGCGAAAATGTGGGTATTTTGATCAGATTCCCGAAGAAAAATATCCCAATGTGCTGCGCTGTTTACAGGCCAGTCGAAAACGATTTCAAAAAGAGGAATCCATTTTGAACGTAGGCGATTGCAGTCAGATGACCGGTGTTGTAATTTCCGGTGTGGCAGAAGTAGCCTTTTATGACGAAAACGGCAACCAGATCAATGTAAACCATCTGACTTCCGGTGAGGTGTTCGGCGTAGAACTGGCTTGTTCCGATTTGGCAGCCAGTCCGGTGCAACTGCGGGCAATTACAGATTGCGAAGTTTTGCTGCTGAATATGGATTCCTTATTTGATAAAATGGAGAAACCATGTCCGTATAAAATGCGAGTTGCCACCAATTTGCTTCGAATTTTCGCAAGACAGACTATGTTTTTAAACCTGAAGCTGCGGATTATGGGACAAAAACGCTTGCGGGATAAATTAAAAGTTTATCTGCAAAGTCAGCGTCCTCAAATAGACGGAACCATTGTACTGCCATATAATCGAAACGAGCTGGCAAACTTTTTATATGTAGACCGCAGCGCCCTGTCCAGAGAGCTGAGCCGAATGCAGCAGGAAGGAATTTTAACGTATCAGGGAAGTGTATTTCACATTTTAGATCGTAGTTTTTTACAGAATTAACGCATTTCTGTTGCCACAGCAACGGACAAGCGATCGAAAATCCCGTATAATTGCGCCATAGGTTAGCTTAAGCTAACTTGTGGCGATTTTTTATTGTAAAGAGGAGGATTTGTATTATGAAGAAAAAATTGCTTGTAACCATAACGATGCTTACCGTAGCGCTGATGACGCTGGCTGCATTCACCGGATGCGACAGCACCGAGACCGATGCGGAATCTTCATCCGCTGCGCCGGCTGTGACAGAAACCACAACCATCACCTTAGGGGTTCCTACCGCACCGCCAACATTGCCGATTTTGCACATGATGGAAGAAAAAATGTTGGGTGAAAACGTGAAGATTGATCTGGATGTTTGGAATGCACCGGAGCAGTTGATTGCAATGGTGCAGGATCAAAAGCATGATATGTTTGCTTTCCCGCTGACTGTTGTGGCAAAGCTCAGCAACTCCGGTATGGATGTTCGTTTGATGAACGTAAACACATGGGGTGTTACTTACTTTATGACAACCGATCCGGACTTTAAAACATGGAGCGACCTGAAGGGTAAGACCGTTTATGTACCGCTGCAATCTTCTCCGCCGGATGCGCTGACCCAGTATTTTCTGAATGAGGCAGGCTTGAAGGTTGGCAAGGACGTAGAAATCGTATATGCAAGCACCGCAGAAGTTTCTCAGCTGTTGGCTTCCGGAAAAGCAGAGTATGCAACTTTGATTGAGCCACAGGTAACCGCTGCGATGAGCCAGAACAGCAACGTGCGTCGTGCGCTCAGCTTTGAAGAGGAGTGGAAGCGTGTAACCAACACCGACACCATGATTCCAAACGCAGGCTTTGGTACGACCCAGTCCTTTATCAATGAGCATCCGGAGTTGGTAGAGCAGTTCCAAACCGCTTATGCAGAGAGCGTACAGTGGGTGCTGGATAACCCGGCAGAAGCTGCGCAGTTGGCTGAAAAGTATCTGGGCATGAAGGCTGCTGTGGTAGAGAAGGCAATTCCGAACATGGGTCTGACCTTTAAATCCGCAGAGGATGCAAAGTCCGAGTTGGATACCTTCTATCAATTGCTCAATGATTTTAATGCAAAGATGATCGGCGGAAAGCTGCCGGATGACGCCATGTATTATCATGGCTAATTCCGCAACTAAGCAAGGCGGCAAGAAAAAGATCCTAAAGCGATTGCTTCTGCAACTGATCGGTGTCTTGATTTTACTGGGATTGTGGCAGTTTAGCACCTTGTTCTTTTCTCCGATGGTGGTGCCGCCCATTCAAACGGTTGCGGTTCGACTGGTAGAGATTGTAGGAGATTCCACCTTTTTCCCCACAGTTCTCACAACGCTGCTGCGGCTATTGGCAGGATTGGCGATTGGAATCGGAATCGGTTTACTGATGGGCTTACTGTTTGGGTTGTGTAAACCGGTGGAAAATTTATTCTCTCCGGTCATTCGAGTGCTGCAATCGGTGCCGCCGGTGTGTTGGGTGGTACTGGCATTAGTTTGGTTTGGCTTTAACGGAAAGCCCTGCGTGTTTATTGTAGCGACTGCAACCATTCCTACCGTTGTAATCAACCTGTGTAACGGTGTTCGCAATATTGATCCGGACTTGCTGGAAATGGCAAAGCTGTACCGATTTTCTCGTTGGAAGGTATTTCGTCATGTGATTTTTCCTTCTGTCAGACCGTATTTTCGTTCGGCGCTGGAGATTGTCATTGGCGGAAGCTGGAAGCTGGTCGTAATGGGTGAAGTTTTGACAACCAGCAGCGGAATCGGTGGGATGATCACTACTGCTCGGCTCAATATTGAACCGGATGCCATTATTGCTTGGGCACTGCTGTTGGTGATATTTTGCTACGTCACCCAAAAGCTGATTCAACTGATTTTATTTCACAGGAGGTTTGGGATATGTTAACGATCGACCGTGTGTGCAAGTCTTTTGGCAGTCTGTCGGTGCTGAAGGATGTAAGCCTGACGGTAGGAGATGGGGAGATCGTCGCATTGATTGGACCTTCCGGCTGCGGAAAAACAACGCTGTTGGATATTATTTCAGGGCTTTCTCAGCCGGACAGCGGAACCGTAACCGGCGGAGAGAACATCAGCTATATGTTCCAAAGCGCAAGACTGCTTCCGTGGAGAACGGTGTATCAAAATATCCGTTTGGTGCGGGAGGATGTTTCGCCGGAAGAAATCCATGAGTTGATTAAAGCGGTTGGGTTGGAGGGATTTGCAAATTATTATCCCGATCAGCTTTCCGGCGGTATGGCAAAGCGGTGCGCCTTGGCACGGGCGTTTCATTACCAAGGAACGCACCTGCTAATGGATGAACCCTTTCAGGGATTGGACTACGGAATCCGGATGGAGATGATTGCCATGCTGCTTTCCGTTTGGAAAAAGCATCGGCAGGGCATTCTCTTTGTGACCCATGAAATTGACGAGGCGCTGACAGTAGCATCTAAAATTGTGCTGCTGCGTGCCAGACCCATGACCATTCGGGATGTCATTTCCTTGCCCGGGAAAGAGGGACGAGATCCTTCTTCGCCGGAGTTAACAGCGGTTCGACAGGAAATTATTCATGCAATTACAGAAAAAATACCGGGAATTTCTTAAGAAAGCATGGTGTTTTGGAAAGACTAAAATGATGTGATAGGAGGCGTAACACATGAATTATTTGCGGAATTTGCCCACAGAGCAAGCAGAAGCTCTCGCATCATTGGTTCCGGTTCAACCGGGACGAGTGGTCAGCATGGCGCTCTCTAAGAGCGAACATTGTCAAATGGTGCTGCTGTCCTTTGGCGCAGGCGAAAGCGTCAGCGAAGAATCTTATTTTGGCGATATGTTTTACTACGTGCTGTCCGGAAGTATGCGACTGGAGCTGCCGGACAGCCAGCAGACTTTATCTGCCGGAGAGTGCATTTCTGTGCCGGCGCACACACTGCACGCCATCGGTGGCGGAAGTGCCTTTCAATTATTACAAATTACCGTACAATAAACTTGGAGGAAAATGAAAATGGAGCAACTGATTAAGAATTTGGATCATGCAACGGTACTGCCCCTAGCAGAGCAGGTAACTTACGAGGCAGGCAAGGTTGTCAGCCTGACCTTGGCACAGCGTCCCGGCGTTGGTATGACCCTGTTTGCATTTGATGCAGGCGAGGGTGTAAGCACCCATGCAGCCCCGGGCGATGCGCTGGTATTCGTGTTAGAGGGTGAAGCAGAGATCACAATTGATGGCACACCGCACACTGTAACCGGCGGTAATGCAATCGTTATGCCGGCAGGCATCCCTCATGCAGTCAAGGCGATCAAGCCGTTTAAAATGCTCTTGACAGTGGTAAAGCAGGGCTAAGCTGTAATGATTTTAAGAAAGACGCATTCCGAAAGCCGGAGGCGTCTTTTTTGATTCCGGGAGATGGAATTGACAACGGAAACCTCTCGTTGTTATAATACATAGTTAGAAAGATTCCGCAAAAAAATAGAAAAGAATTATTGAAAAGGGGGTACACGGATGGCACTGCGACTGCCTACGGCTGCTGCCAAGGGACTGTTGGAGATTACACCATCCTTTCTGCGAACATTGGGTGTGAAAGCCATTTTGTTGGATGTGGACAATACCCTGTCCCACCACGGCTCCCAAACACCGTTTGACGGCAGCATTGAATGGGTACGACAAATGGAACAGGAGGGGTTTTCTCTCATCATTGTTTCCAATAATACCAAAGAACGAATTACGCCCTTTGCAGCGCAGTTTGGGCTACCCTTTATTTGGAGAGCCTGCAAGCCGATTCCCATCGGGTATCAAAAGGCTGCCAAGCAGTTGGGGGTACGGTGCAGCGAAGCTGTAATTGTAGGCGACCAAGTGTTTACCGACATCATCGGTGCCAATCTTATTGGAATGCGTTCGATTTTGCTGGAACCGGCAGAAGAGGAGCATGGATGGAGTTTCCGTGTTCGCCGAAAGTTAGAAGTTTCTGTACGAAATAAGGTGAAGAAAAAAGGATTGTATCTTCCGGATGTCGAGAAAAAGGGGCGTTAATCATGAAAACAAACTTGGAACGATTACAAGAAGCATTATTTATAGAGGGAGATTCCGGCGCAGACGGTGCATTGCTTACCTCTGAGCCGAATTGTCGGTATCTTACCGGATTTCCTTGTTCTTCCCGCACCATATTGGTGACAAAAGAGGAGGTTTATTTTCTCACGGATTTCCGTTATGGAGAAGCAGCCAGAAAGAAGATTCAAGGCTGTGTGATTGTGGAGTATCGGGACGCACGCCGCTCATTGGAAGAGCTCCTGCGCCGTCACAATATCAAAACACTCCTGTTGGAGTATGACAACCTGAGCTACGGAGAGTCGGAAAAGTATCGGTCGATTTGCGAGGGCTTGGGCGTAGAACCTGTTTTGGATCGCACATTGGATACCGTTCTTCGCACCCTGCGTGCAGTGAAGCAGCCGTGGGAGATTGAGCGCTTGAAGGCTTCTCAAGCCATTACCGACGCAGCGTTTACCCACATTCTTCCTTATTTAAAGGAAGGCGCTACCGAACGGGAAATTGCACTGGAAATCGAATTTTTTATGAAGAAAAACGGGGCAGAGGACATTGCCTTTGATTTGATTGTTGTATCCGGAGAAAACGGCTCACAGTGCCACGGCGTACCGGGACAGCGTACGCTGCGAAAGGGCGATTTTATCACCATGGACACCGGTGCTGTTTTGGACGGATACCATTCCGATATGACCCGTACGGTGGCATTGGGATTTGTTACGGAGGAACAGCGGGATGTTTACGAAACGGTGCTGAAAGCGCAAACTTCTGCGGCAGAAGCGGTTCGTCCGAATATTCCTTGTCGGATGGTGGACTGGGTAGCACGAAGCATCATTGATGAGAAGTACAGCGGTACTTTTGGGCATTCTACCGGACACAGCGTTGGCATTGAGATTCATGAGTGGCCTGCCTTTTCGCCTTCTTGCGAAACACTGACCGAACCGGGCATGGTCATCACCGTAGAGCCGGGCATTTATTTGGAAGGCAAATTCGGCGTTCGCATTGAAGATATGGTATTGGTAACGGAAACCGGTCATGAGAATCTGACCCACTCCCCAAAGGAATTGATGATTCTGTAAGGGATTCTTCCGAGGAATTTGTAAATTTCCGCAAGTCTTTTTGATTATTTCGCATATTTTCCTTGAAAAAAATAGGGAAATGCGATAAACTTATACTGTATACTATAAATTGGAGGACAAACTTATGATTACTGCTGGCGATTTCAGAAATGGCGTCACCTTTGAGATGGATGGAAACGTGGTTTCCATCGTTGAATTCCAACACGTTAAGCCGGGTAAGGGCGCAGCTTTCGTTCGCACAAAGATCCGCAACGTGATCACCGGTGCCGTAACAGAAAAAACCTTTAACCCAAATGACAAATATCCGACCGCTTTCATCGAGAGAAGAGATATGGAGTACCTGTACAGCGACGGCGATCTGTACTACTTCATGGATTGCGAGTCCTATGAGCAGCTCCCAATCAACCAGTCTATTCTGGGCGACAACTTTAAGTTCGTAAAAGAGAACATGGTTTGCAAAGTGCTGTCTTACAAGGGCAACGTATTTGGCGTAGAGCCACCGAACTTTGTTGAGCTGCAGGTTACTAAGACCGATCCGGGCTTCAAGGGCGATACTGCTACCAACGTAACAAAGCCTGCAACACTGGAAACCGGCGCAGAAGTTAAGGTTCCGCTGTTCATCGACGAAGGCGAAATGATTCGTATTGATACCCGTACAGGAGAATACATGGAGCGTGCATAATTTGCCCGTTTCTTTCCAATCCTATTGACAAATAAAGGAGGCGTTCCTATGACAAATTTAGAGAGAGTTGCGTATATCCGTGGCCTGATGGAGGGTCTGGAGCTGGATGCGGACAAGAATGAGGTTCGTGTCATTAACGCTGTGGTAGAGCTGTTGGAGGATCTGGCATTGTCTATTGAGGATCTGGAGGAAGGCTACAACGAGATGGCCGACCTGCTGGAAACTGTAGACGATGATCTGGCTACACTGGAAGAGGATTTCTACGGTGAAGACGAATGCGGCTGCGGCTGCTGCGACGAGGATGACGACGAGTGCTACTATGAAGTGACTTGCCCATCCTGCGGCGATACCATCTGTCTGGATGAGGATATGGTAGCCGAAGGCCAGATGGATTGCCCAAATTGCGGCGAGAGTCTGGAGTTTGATCTGGAAGATGTAGAAGATGTTTGCGATTGCGGCTGTGAGCACAATCACGACCACGAATAAGCGCAAATCGGATTCGATACAAAAAGCTCCCCTGTTCCGACAGCGGGAGCTTTTTTGGATGTCTGTCGGCAGAAAGGAGCGTGTTATGGAGGTAAAGCGCAATTATCAACGGGAATTGGATGAACTGTTGAAAGGATTGTCCGACCCACCGCCGAGCTTGCTGCTGCATAGCTGTTGTGCGCCTTGCAGCAGTTACGTGTTGGAATACTTATCCCGTTATTTTTCCATTACGGTGTTTTATTACAATCCCAATATTTATCCCGGTGAAGAATATTTCCGACGGGTAGCGGAGCAGCAGCGCCTGATTGCGGAATTGCCTTGTGTGCATCCGGTATCCTTTGTGGAAGGTCCTTACGACACGGAGCGGTTTTTTCAAATGGCGCAGGGAATGGAGCAGTTGCCGGAGGGCGGCGCTCGATGTTTTGACTGTTATCGTCTGCGCTTGGAGCAGGCGGCAAAGCTGTGCAAAAAAGGCGGCTTTGATTACTTTACCACTACGCTGTCCATCAGTCCCCATAAGAATGCACAAAAGCTCAATGAGATTGGAGAAGCGTTAGCGCAGCAGTATGGGGTTCGTCACTTACCGTCGGACTTTAAGAAAAAAGAAGGCTATAAGCGGTCCATTCAATTATCAAAAGAACATGGGCTATACAGACAGGATTATTGTGGCTGTATCTTTTCCAAACAGGCAGCAGAGCGGAGAAATGCTGCCGAATAAGCGTAAAAAAGCAGGTGATGCAATATCACCTGCTTTTTGTGTTAGATATGTAACTGATGGCTGTTCAGCTTTTCTTCCTCTTCTTTTTTGATTGCCTCGGCAGCCGCTTTTTTCTCCTGTGCCATCTTTGGGGTCATCAGCTCCCAGTCCGCTTCCTTTTGCAGCGGAACATAGTTGCCCTTTTCGATTTCCGGCATTTCCAGTGTGCCGCCCTCCAGCTTTTCATCCATTTCTTCATACTCTGCCAGAGTCATCAAAAAATCGGTGGTATACAGTGTGGCGAACAGCTTGGCTTCTGCCAGAGAAAATGCCAACAGACCGGTGGTATCAATGGTCTTGTCTTCCTTTGCATATTTTTGCATACGCTCCATTTTTCCGGTTTCCATTTGCAGAGAAATCCGCTCCTGAATTTCGTTGGAAAGCTGTGCAATCAATTGTTTGTTAAACATCCCTAGTTCCTCCAATTCTATGGAAAATTTCTATATTGTATTTTACCACAAAATCTCCGAAGGATGCAAGAGGGGGAGCGGGATTTGGAAAAAATGAATATTGCGTAAAGAATCCCCGTTTTTTATTGAAGAAAAGTCCAAACTATGATACAATAAATTGATTATTTTTCACAAAAGGAGTGGAATGGCTTGGCAGACCGGCAAAATCGAAAAGATCTCGTTTTACCCGATCGTGCATCCTGCATCGAACAGGTGGCGGAGCTGATGGCAGTGCGTGCCAGAGGAGCTCAGCCAATGGCTTTGGTGCGAACCTACGGTTGTCAGCAAAACGTGGCAGACAGCGAGAAATTGCGGGGACAATTACAGGAGATGGGCTTTGCCTTTACAGAACAAGAGGAGGAAGCAGACCTGATCCTGTTTAATACCTGCGCTGTGCGGGAAAATGCAGAGTTTCGTGTTTACGGCAATGTGGGCAATCTGAAAGCGCTGAAGCGGCAGAAGCCGTCGCTGATCATTGGCGTTTGCGGTTGCATGATGGAGCAGGAGCACGTAGCGGAGAAAATTCGACAGAGTTATCCCTACGTCAGTCTGGTGTTTGGTACCCATGTGGTACATAAGCTGCCGGAGCTGCTGTATCAAACATTGACTTCCGGAAAGCGGGTCTTTTCTCGTGGCGATGACAGCGAGGATAAAACCATCGTGGAAGGATTGCCGATTCATCGGGATCGGGACATTCGTGCATGGCTGACCGTTATGTATGGCTGTGACAACTTCTGTTCTTACTGCGTGGTGCCTCATGTTCGTGGTCGGGAGCGCAGCCGTACCCCGGAGGCGGTGGAAGCGGAATTTCGTGCTTTGGTGCAAGCAGGCTATAAGGAGATCGTTTTGTTGGGACAGAACGTAAACTCCTATGGCAAAACACTGGAGCATCCGATTTCTTTTTCCGAGCTGCTACGGCGACTGGATGCGATTCCCGGTGACCATCGTCTGCGCTTTATGACATCCCATCCGAAGGATGCCACAAAAGAGCTGATTGACACCATGGCGGAAAGCGAACATATTTGTCATAGCTTGCACCTGCCGTTCCAGTCCGGAAATGATCGTGTGCTGAAAGAAATGAACCGAAAATATACCCGAGAACGGTATCTGGAGTTGATTCAATACGCTCGGGAGAAAATGCCGGACATTTCTTTTTCCAGTGACATTATCGTTGGGTTCCCCGGAGAAACATATGAGGAATTTCTCGATACGGTTTCTCTGGTGGAGGAGGTGGGCTTCACCTCCCTTTTCACCTTCATTTATTCTCCACGGGTAGGAACTCGTGCGGCAAAAATGGAGGACCCGGTTTCCGAGCAGGAAAAGTCTCGTTGGTTCACAGAGCTGTTGCAGGCACAAGAGGCAACGGCAGACAAGCTGGCGCCTACCATCATCGGCACAACACAGCGGGTGTTGGTAGAGGAAGTCAGCGAAAAGCGTGGGGTTCTCTGCGGCAAAACCGAAGGGAACCTGAACTGTGATTTTGAAGGTCCCGACTCCCTTGTGGGGCAGTTTGTAGATGTGAAAATTACAGATTCCAGAAACTGGGTGCTGAAGGGCGAATTGGTTGAAAAATAAGACAAAAGAAAGCAAAAGGATTCAAAAATAAAAGAAAAATAATATTTGGAGGAAGTAAAAATGGATTTGATTCAACTGACAAGAGAACTGGGCAAAGCGATTCAACAGGACGAGCGTTATCTTCGGTTGCAGGCTGCAAAGCAGGCAAGTGATGAGGACAGCCATCTGCAAGAGCTGATTGGCGAATTCAACCTGAAGAGAATGGCAATTAACAACGAGGCTGTAAAAGATGACCGCAGCGAAGAGAAGCTGCAGGAGCTGAACACAGAGCTGCGTCATGTATACGGCGAAATTATGCGCAATGAGAACATGACCGCATACAACGAAGCAAGAGAAGCGCTGGACGCTGTTCTGAAGCGTGTGAATGCAATTATTGCACTGAGCGCAGAAGGCGATGATCCGGAAACTGCTGACCTGACAGAGGATAGCTGCGGCGGCTCTTGCTCCAGCTGCGCAGGCTGCCACTAATCGGTTACACCTTGTTCGGAAAGGAGGCGCACCATGGCAGACCTTTCTCCCATGATGAAACAATACCTTCAAATGAAGGAAGAAAACCCTGACACACTGTTGTTTTTTCGATTGGGTGATTTTTATGAGTTGTTTTTCGACGATGCCAAAATCGCCTCTCGAGAACTGGATTTGACGTTAACCGGTCGGGATTGCGGCTTGGCAGAGCGGGCGCCCATGTGCGGCGTACCGTTTCACAGCTTTGAATCCTATGCTGCACGGCTGGTATCTCGTGGATATAAGGTGTCCATTTGTGAGCAAATGGAGAATCCCGCCACCGCAAAGGGATTGGTAAAGCGAGAAGTGATTCGTACCATCACTCCCGGCACCGTTATGGAAAGCAGTATGCTGGATGAAGGAAAGAATAACTTCATCAGTGCGGTTTATGTAGGAGAAACGCAAACCGGTGTTTGTTTTTGCGATATTTCCACCGGTGATCTTCACGCAACGGTATTGTCCGGCGGAGCGGATTTGGAAAGCCGATTGAAAAACGAATTGGCTCGCTATTTTCCGCGGGAATTGCTGATTAACAGCGCTGTTACCACCATGACCGGCTTGGCACCCTTTTTAAAAGAAAAGCTGTCTGTTTCCTTGGAGTGTTTGGAGGACAGCCAGTTTGATCCGGTGGTTTGCGAAGGATTGGTGTTATCCCAATTTTCCGCTACCTCTTTAAAAGATTTAGGACTAAAAGATCAGCCGGAAATCGTTTGTGCTGTGGGTGCATTGTTATCCTACTTGCGCCGAACACAGCGGAGCGGTATGGAGCGGCTCAACCATTTGGAGCTGTATCAAAATTCCCAGTATATGCACTTGGATTTGAATGCGCGGCGCAACCTAGAACTGTTTGAAACCATGCGGAATAAGGAGAAGAAAGGCTCTCTCCTTTGGGTATTGGATAAAACGAAAACGGCTATGGGCAAGCGATTGCTCCGCAGTTGGATCTGTCAGCCGTTGTTGAATCCTGCGCCGATCGCCCGTCGTCACGATGCGGTGGAGGAATTGGTGAATAACGCTGTCTTGCGGGATGATCTGGCGAATGAATTGCGAGGCATTCCCGATATAGAGCGGTTGATGACTCGAATCGTTTACGGCTCTGCCGGAGGACGAGAACTGCGGGGCTTGTATACCGCATTGACTCACCTGCCCCAAACGATTGCTATGCTAGGCGACACAAAGGCGCCGCTGCTCCAAGAATTGGTATCTCAGATTGATGCCATGGGGGATGTGAAAGACCTGATCGGTCGGGCGATCGTAGAGGAGCCGCCGTTTTCTATTCGGGAGGGCGGCGTTATCCGCGCCGGTTATCATGAAGTGTTGGATCAGTTGAAGAGCGACATGACCAACGGCAAAAGTTTGATTGCACAGATTGAAGCCACCGAACGGGAACGCACCGGAATTCCGAAGCTGAAGGTGGGGTACAATCGGGTATTTGGTTATTATTTGGAGGTTACAAACTCCTATAAAGATCAAGTGCCGGACACGTATATTCGAAAGCAAACGCTGACGAATGCAGAGCGGTATATCACACCGGAACTGAAAGATGTAGAAGGGCGTATTTTAGGCGCTCATGATAAGGCGATTCAGTTGGAAACTGCATTGTTTGAGCAGGTGCGCAAGCAAGTAGCGGATCAGTTGGATCGTGTGCAAAAGACGGCTGCCGCTTTGGCGCAGCTAGATGTATTGGGCAGCTTTGCAGAGGTATCCGCAAAGTATCGTTATACACGCCCGATCATAAATCTTAGCGGTCGAATCGTTCTAAAGGATAGCCGCCACCCTGTTGTGGAGGCATTGCTCAATGGCGCGCCCTTTGTGCCAAATGATGTCTTATTGGATCAAAAGGAAAATCGAGTTGCGATTATTACCGGCCCGAATATGGCGGGTAAATCCACTTATATGCGGCAGGTTGCGCTGATTGTTATTTTGGCGCAAATCGGTTGCTTTGTTCCGGCAAATTTGGCGGAAATCGGCATTGTGGACAGCGTTTTCACCCGTGTAGGCGCTTCCGATGATTTAGCCTCCGGACAGTCCACCTTCATGGTAGAAATGAGCGAAGTGGCGGATATTTTGAAAAATGCCACAAAGAACAGCTTGTTGATTTTGGATGAGATCGGTCGAGGAACCTCTACCTTTGACGGAATGAGCATTGCACGAGCTGTGTTGGAGTATGTGGCTTCCACCAAAACTCTTGGCGCGAAAGCGTTGTTTGCGACCCACTATCATGAGTTGACTTCGTTAGAAGAATTATTGGATGGCGTAAAAAACTATAACATTGCCGTGAAAAAACGTGGTGATGATATTACCTTTTTGCGGCGGATTCTTCGAGGCGGTGCCGATGACAGCTATGGCATCGAGGTGGCAAAGCTGGCCGGTGTACCGGATGGTATCGTTCATCGGGCAAAGCAGATTTTGAAGGAACTGGAGAGCGGAACGGAAGTAACACCGCCCAGATCCGGTTGCCGACAAGAAGCGGAAGATGACGGACAAGTTGCCTTTATGCCGGATCATCAAACGGAGTTGATCGCTCGCTTAAAACGGTTGGATGTCAATGCGTTGACCCCCATTGAGTGCATGAACGAATTGTTTGAATTATCAAAACTGGCAAAGCTTTAATCGAAGCTAAATATAGAAAGAAAGGAGGATGTCTATGGCAGAGATTCGAGTATTGGAAAAACAGGTTTCAGAGCTGATTGCGGCGGGAGAGGTCATTGACCGCCCTGCCTCTGTGGTGAAGGAGCTTGTGGAAAATGCGGTGGATGCCGGTGCGTCGGCAGTGACCGTAGAAATCAAAAACGGTGGCGTAACCTTTATCCGTGTGACGGATGACGGCTGTGGAATTCCCAGAGAGCAGGTTGCTACGGCGTTTCTTCGGCACGCAACCAGTAAGGTACATACGGAAAGCGACTTGGAACACATCGGAACCTTAGGGTTTCGTGGGGAAGCGTTGGCATCGGTTTGTGCCGTGTCCGAGGTGGAAATCTTTACACGAACGGCGGAAGAATTGGCAGGCACTCATCTGCAAAACAGCGGCGGAGAACTTCTCTGCAATGAAGAAGCAGGCTGCGCCAAGGGAACCACCATTGTGGTTCGAAATCTGTTCTTCAATACACCTGCCCGTTTGAAGTTTTTGAAAACCGATGCGGTAGAAGGCGGCGCAGTGGGAACCGTAATGGATAACCTTGCGCTTTCTCATCCGGAACTGTCTGTGCGGTTTATTCGAGATGGAAAAGACATTCTCCACACACCCGGCGACGGGAAGTTGAAATCAGCGGTTTATGCGGTATTTGGCAGAGAGTTCACTGCTGGCTTGCTGCCGGTGGAATACACGCTGAACGGCGTTCGGGTATGGGGCTTTGTAACCAAACCCACCACAGCTCGTCCCAACCGACGGATGCAGCAGTTTTTTATTAACGGTCGTTACGTGAAAAGCCAAACTGCCCGGGTAGCGCTGGAACAGGCATTTAAGAATAGCATCATGGTGGGGAAATTTCCCGGCTGTGTGCTACATATTGAATTGAATTGCGCTGCAGTGGACGTAAACGTGCATCCTACCAAATTGGAGGTACGGTTTGTCAATGAACGTCCTGTATTTGATGCGGTGTATCACGGCGTAAAAACTGCATTGTCCGGTGGAGATACCCCTCCGGTGGTTGCGTTCCCGGAGAAAAAATCTCTCACATTGCAGGAGGAAGAACCACCCAGTCAAATGGAATTGGTTCCGAAGAAAACCGTTTCGGTAGCAATGCCGGAGAGAAAATCGGAGCCGATTTCCAAAGCGCCGACCGGTTCCCAAGAAGAACGTCGTTCTTGGCGAGTTTGGGAACAGCAGCCGGCAATAACGGAGAAACCGGTACTGCGAGAAGGCAGCAGCCCACTTGTTCCTCGGTATCCTGTGGCTTCTTCTGAAGCGGAAGCGCTACCGAAAATAGAGCAGCCTGCATCGCAAGCAACACCGGAGCCGAGGTTTACAGAACCGGAAGAACCGGTGATTATGCCCCATGAAGATGTCCCGCTGAAAACACGAGTGGTGGGAGAATTGTTCCATACTTATATTGTGGTGGAGCGAGAGGATGATACTGTCCTGCTCATTGATAAACACGCCGCTCATGAACGGCTTTTATTTGAAAAGCTGAAATCGGAATCCGGAATCGGTGATGCGCAATTATTGCTGACCCCAATCACGGTAACTCTTCAAAAAGAGGAGTACCGAGTCGTGTTGGAGGCACAGGAGTTGTTCGCGCAAGCCGGTTTTGAACTGGAAGATTTCGGAGAGGGAACCTTACTGATTCGTACCGCGCCGTTGTACTTAGAGGGGAGCGACATTGGCTCTACCGTATTGGAAATGGCAGGGTATTTGTGCAGCCATAAGACCGATCTTTCTACGGAGCATCTGGATTGGCTATATCACAACATTGCTTGTCGGGCGGCAATTAAAGCAGGGAACCATTCCCAAACCGAAGAGCTGATTGCGTTGGCAAGTCGGTTGGAGCAGCATCCCGAAGTGCGGTATTGCCCTCACGGTCGTCCAATCTCCATTGTGCTGCGGCGGCGAGATTTAGAAAAACAATTTGGAAGAATCCAATAAAACCAACAGAATTTGCAGAAAGGAGGGTGCAGCTTGACAACAGAACAAATTCCTGTGGTGGCGGTGGTAGGTCCCACGGCATCGGGGAAAAGTCGCTTGGCGGTAGAATTGGCAAAATGGCTGAACAGCGAAGTGGTTTCTGCGGATTCCATGCAGATTTATCAGGAAATGACCATCGGTACGGCGAAGATTACGCCGGAAGAGATGGAGGGGGTTCCGCATCATATGATTGATTTTCTGCCTGTAACATCGCCATTCAGTGTAGCGGATTATGTTTCTATGGCAAAAACGTGTTTGCAGGAGATTCATAACCGAGGGAAGATTCCCGTATTGGCAGGCGGAACCGGTTTATATGTGCGTTCTTTGCTGCAAAATCTGGATTTTTCGGAAGGAGATCATGATCTCTCCTTGCGAGAGGAATTGACGGAGCTTGCCAATCGAGAAGGGGTAGAACCGCTGATGGAGGAATTACGGCGGATTGACCCGGAATCGGCAGAGCGGATTGAACCGAATAACCTTCCTCGTGTGATTCGAGCCATCGAATTATACCGCACCACCGGAAAAACCATGACGCAGCATTTGGCGGATTCCCGTCGGAATCCATCCCCTTATCAGGTGTGCATGATCGGGTTGAATTATCAGGACCGTAGTGTTCTGTATGACCGCATCAATCGTCGTGTGGATGAAATGATGGCGCAGGGATTGCTGGAAGAAGCCCGAACTTTGCTGCAAGGCGAAGGCGGAAAAACCGCACTGCAAGCCATTGGCTATAAAGAATTGAAACCATATTTTGATGGGGAGCGGTCGTTGGAAGAGTCGGTGGCGTTTATGAAGCAGGCGACCCGACGATATGCAAAGCGACAGCTGACATGGTTCCGCCGAGAGGAAAAAATTCATTGGTTATATCCCGATGCTTATGAGGACTTCCGGCTGTTGTTGGAAGATGCAAAGGAATTGGTTACAGGTACGTTTGGGGGAGCAGAGAAGAACGATGAATAAAAAAATAATTAAGCGAGTAGTGTTGGCGGCTGCCATTGCG
>CAKSOB010000015.1 GCA_934476545.1 uncultured Eubacteriales bacterium
GCGTAATCATTCCTGACAAAAAGAACCGTCTAAATTTCTCCTAAATTCTAAATTTTATATCAGTATCTATTTTGAGAAGCCCTCTGCATCTGTGAATGTAGAGGGCTTCTTTCGTAGAAAAAGCAAAGAAGAAGCCGCCCTCATCGGAATGACTCCGATAAGGACGGCTTCTTTTATTTATTTAACAACAAACGGATTTGGAACAATTACTGAACCAATGGAGCGTCTGCCTTTGCCTTCAACTGATGATACTCGATGAGAGAATCCTTCTCAGCCTGTGTGAACAGCTTCTCAGCACGCTCTGGGAATGCACGCATCAGGGAGTTGTAACGAACTTCCTTCATCAAGAAGTCACGGTAGCTCTCGGACGGCTCCTTGCTATCCAGCTGGAATGGATTCAGACCCTTCTCAATACGGTTTGGATCGTAACGGAACAGCTTCCAGTAGCCTGCTGCAACAGCCTGCTTCTCAACAGCCTGTACACCACGCAGACCACCCTTAACACCGTGGCTGATGCAAGGTGCGTAAGCGATGATAACGGATGGACCCTTGTGAGCTTCTGCCTCGAGGAATGCCTTCAGGCACTGATTTCTGTCAGCGCCCATTGCAATGTGAGCAACATAAACGTTACCGTAGCTCATTGCGATAGCCGGAAGATCCTTCTTCTTTGTTGGCTTACCGGCAGCAGAGAACTGCTGTACGGAACCCATTTGAGAGGACTTGGAGCACTGACCGCCGGTGTTGGAATACATCTCGGTATCGAATACCAGAATGTTGATGTCCTCGCCGGTTGCAATTGCGTGATCCAGACCGCTGAAGCCGATGTCGTATGCCCAGCCGTCACCACCGAGAATCCAGATGGACTTCTTAGCCAGGTAATCCTTGTCAGCCAAGATTGCCTTAGCCTTATCGCAGTTGCACTTCTCCAGCTCAGCGATGAGCGCCTTTGCAGGAGCAGCGTTTGCGGTGCTGTCATCCTTGGTGTCGAGGAATGCTTGGCAAGCAGCCTTCAGCTCGGCGGAAGCCTTCTCGCTGTTGTTGATTTCCTCAACTTGGTCGATCAGACGCTTACGGATTGCCTTTTGTGCCAGCTCCATACCCAGACCGAACTCTGCATTATCCTCAAACAGGGAGTTAGCCCAAGACGGACCCTTGCCTTCCTTGTTTACGGTGTATGGGGTGGATGGGGTAGAACCTGCCCAGATGGAAGAACAACCGGTTGCGTTTGCAATCATCATTCTGTCGCCGAAGAGCTGAGTTGCCAACTTTGCGTATGGAGTTTCACCACAGCCTGCGCAAGCGCCGGAGAATTCGAACAGAGGTTGCTTGAACTGGCTGCCCTTAACGGTAGTAGCCTTGAACTTCTCAATAACCTCCGGCTTCTCGCCGATCTTCTGAGCATAGTCATAAACTTCCTGAGCAGGGAGTTGAGACTCGAGAGGCTTCATAACGAGAGCCTTCTCCTTAGCCGGGCATTCTGCTACGCAGGAACCACAGCCGGTGCAGTCCAGAACAGAAACAGTCATAACAAACTTCATGCCCGGAACTTGCTTGATATCCTGAGCGGTTGTGCCTGCCGGAGCCGCAGCCAGCTCGCCTTCAGTGAGGGCAGCCGGACGGATAACGGAGTGTGGACAGACGTAGGAACAAATATTACATTGGATACAGTTATCAGCAATCCACTGTGGAACGTCAACAGCAATGCCACGCTTCTCGTAAGCAGCAGTACCCTGTGGAACAGTACCGTCTGCATCCTGTACGAAGGTGGAAACAGGCAGTTGGTTACCACGCTGTGCGTTGATTGGCTGTTGGATGTTCTTAACATAGTTAACAACGGCCTGACGCCCCTCCAGAGCAGTGTGAACCGGCTCGTGACCCTCTGTTGTGGTTGCCCAATCAGCAGGGATCTCCAGCTTTACAGCACCCTGTGTACCGGCGTCAATTGCATTGTAGTTCATCTGAACAACAGCGTCGCCCTTCTTGCTGTAAGACTTCTTAGCAGCTTCCTTCATGTACTCAACAGCTTGCTCGATCGGAATGATGTTTGCAATTTTGAAGAAAGCAGCCTGCAGAACAGTGTTGATTCTTGTACCCAGACCGATTTCTTTACCGATCTTAATACCGTCAATAACATAAACGTTGATATTGTTCTTTGCAATGTATTGCTTCTCTTCAGCAGACAGACGGTGACCCAGTTCCTCAACATCCCATGGGCAGTTGAGCAGGAAAGAGCCGCCCGGCTTCAAGTCCTGAATCATATCGTACTTGCCGATGTAAGCAGGGTTGTGACAAGCAACGAAGTCAGCTTGGTGGATATAGTAAGTGGATTTGATCGGGTTGTGACCGAAACGCAGGTGAGAAACAGTCAGACCGCCGGACTTCTTGGAGTCATAATCAAAGTAAGCCTGTGCGTACATGTCGGTCTTGTCACCGATAATCTTGATGGAGTTCTTGTTTGCGCCAACGGTACCGTCTGCGCCCAGACCCCAGAACTTACAAGCGGTTGTGCCTGCAGGAGCGGTGTCCGGAGATTCGTCGATTGGCAGGGACAGGAAGGTTACGTCATCGTCGATGCCAACAGTGAAGCGCTTCTTTGGCTCAGCAGCGTCCATGTTGTGGTAAATAGCAACGATTGCACCTGGGTTGGTGTCCTTGGAAGCCAAGCCGTAACGACCGCCGAAGACGGAAACGTTGTGGAACTTAGAACCGTTGAGTGCAGCCAGAACGTCCAGATACAGAGGCTCACCGATGGAACCAGGCTCCTTTGTTCTGTCGAGAACGGTGATGGACTTTACAGTTTCCGGAATCACATTGAGCAGATGCTTAGCGGAGAATGGACGATACAGGCGAACCTTAACCAGACCAATCTTCTCGCCCTTAGCGGTCAGGTAGTCGATTACTTCCTCAGCGGTGTCGCAAACGGAGCCCATAGCGATGATGATCTTCTCAGCATCCGGAGCGCCGTAGTAGTTGAATGGCTTATAGTTGGTGCCGCACTTCTCGTTAACCTTGTCCATGTAGTCAGCAACAACGTCCGGAATTGCGTCATAATATTTGTTAGCAGCTTCTTTTGCTTGGAAGAAGATGTCGTCGTTTTGTGCGGTGCCGCGAAGTACCGGGTGCTCCGGGTTCAGGGAGCGGCGGCGGAACGCATCAACTGCATCCCAATCCAGCATATCAGCCAGATCATCGTAATCCCAAGTCTCGATCTTCTGAATCTCGTGAGAGGTACGGAAGCCATCGAAGAAGTGGAGGAATGGCACTCTGCCCTTAATGGCGGAGAGGTGTGCTACAGCAGTCAGGTCCATAACTTCCTGCGGGTTGTTGGAAGCCAACATTGCATAACCTGTCTGACGGCAGGAGTAGATGTCGGAGTGATCGCCGAAGATGGACAGCGCATGACCTGCAATGGTACGAGCGGAAACGTGGATAACGCCCGGCAGCAGCTCACCAGCCATTTTATACATATTCGGAATCATGAGGAGCAGACCTTGAGAAGCGGTGTAGGTGGTGGTCAGCGCACCGGCTGCCAAAGAGCCGTGAACCGCACCGGCAGCACCGGCTTCGGACTGCATCTCGGTAACACGAACCTCTTGACCAAACAGGTTTTTCTTACCGGCGGCAGCGTACTTGTCAGTTTCATCAGCCATAACGGAAGATGGTGTGATAGGATAGATTGCAGCAACATCTGTAAACGCATAGGAAGCCCATGCGGCTGCAGAGTTACCGTCCATGGTTTTCATTTTTCTTGCCATAACGGAATGTCCTCCTTCAAGGATTTTTTTAAATATTAGCATGAAATTGCGATAAGCAGGATAAGTATAATCCGATACTTATCTAAATTTTATCATTCTTTACTGAAAATGTAAAGAGAAATGTAGCACAGCCATCCAAATCTGTGTATCTTGTATAAATAGTGGTAAATCTTTTCGTCAGCGAGGCAAAAAAGCCGAAAGTTCTGAGAGAAAACATGGGAAAATCTATCCGGAGCGGGGGGATTTGACAGACGAAGACGGATACAGTACAATAAAATGAATCTCTGTATTCTATACAGAAATCAGAAAGTTAGAAAGAGAGGGACACTTTTATGTCCGACCCTGAGGGAACAATCCCTTTGATGGCGGCCTGTGTGATTGCGTTCATCGGGCTGTTACTGTACGGAATTTTTTCCGGCGCACAAATTGCATTGGAACGAACAAACGAACACAAATTACAGGAGCTTTTGGCAGATCGACCGGATCGTCGAAAGAAAGCTATGCGCCATTTGGAGCGTCCGCAGCGATTTTTTTCTACGGTGGCTTTGGTACGGCTGATGGCATCCATGATTCCGGCAGCCGTTTTGTGCGGTAGCTTAGCGCCGTTGCTCCAAGGGGCGTTTCAAAACGGTGCTTCTATTGCAGCGCCTTGGAGCACGCTACTGTCTTTTGCCATTGTGTTGGCGGGAACCCTTTGCTTGTGGCTGTTTATGGGAAATTTGATTCCTCGAAAGTTAGCAGCCAATACCCCTGAGAAATCCTTGGTGCATACCATGTCGATTGTGAATGTGGCGGCAATTATCCTGCGACCGGTAACGGCGGTCTTTACTGCAATCTCCAACGGAATTGTGTCATTGATGGGCAAAGATCCTCATTTGGAAGACAAGCCGGTAACAGAGGAAGAAATCCTGCGGATGATTGACGAAAGTGAAGAGGACGGAGAGATTGCCGGTGTAGAAGCCAACATGATTGAAAATATTTTCGATTTCAATGATAAGAGCGTATCGGAGATTATGACCCACCGTATGGATGTGATTGCCGTGGAAGATACGGCTTCTGTGCAGGATGTGGTTGCGGTTTCCGTAGAGCAGGGCTATTCTCGGATTCCGGTCTATCATGAAGATATTGACGAGATTGTTGGTGTGGTATATGTAAAAGACTTGCTGAAGTTTATCGGAAAACCATTGAGCCGAAACATCAGTGTAAAAGCAGTGATGCGAAAACCACACCTGGCACCGGAAAGCAAAGCATTGAATGAACTGTTCACCGAAATGACAGAGCGGAAAATTCAGTTTTCCGTGCTGATTGATGAGTATGGCGGAACCAAAGGCATTGTTACTATGGAAGATGTTTTGGAATCCATCGTGGGCAATATTCAAGATGAATACGATAATGAGGAAGAATCGGTGGTGCGCCTCAGCGATACCTTGTTTACCGTCAGCGGTGCGTTGTCCATCAGTGAAGCCTCTGAGTTACTGGAGGTGGATTTGCCGGAGGGCGATTATGATACCATCGCCGGTATGGTGGTAGAAATGCTTGGCAATATCCCCGATGAAAACGAGTTCCCGTCCGTAATGGTGGGGAATGTGGAATTTCAGGTTTTGGAATTTAATGATAACCGCATTGAAAAAATTCTGATTGAAAAGCATCCTTTGCCGGAAACCGAGCAGGACGAGGACGATGCAAAGTAAGAAAATTAGCAAATTTTGTCTTTTGTTACCCACGACTATTTTTAGTTAACCTGTGCTTACAGAAGGTGAATAATCTGTAAAAACTAGTAAAATTCCTGAAAATATCTTGAAATTTCCGAAAAATGTGCTATAATAAAGCCATCCTAAATCTTTATGAATACATGGAGGATTTTATTATGGCTTACAAAATTGAAGATACTTGCATCGCTTGTGGTGCATGCCAAGCTGAATGTCCGGTAGACGCTATTTCCGAGGGTGATATCTACACAATCGACGCTGATACTTGCATTGATTGCGGCGCTTGCGCCGGTGTTTGCCCGGTTGAGGCTCCTAAGGCTCAGTAATTAAATAGCGTACATAGAAAAGCGGGGGGTTACCCCGCTTTTCTTTTTGTCTTTCTCTCGCTTTTTATCCGGAATTATGGTACAATAATACCAATTTCCAAAATGAGTTTCGGAGCGTGATGGTATGCAGACTGTTCCTATGCTTCCCGATGAACATCGGGAACCGCTTTCTCCCACTTTACAACTGATCGTATCCCCACAGCATCGGTTCAACACCGACACGATCCTGTTGGCTTGGTTTTCTTCTCCAAAGCATAAGGATACTTGCTGTGATTTTGGTACTGGCTGCGGTACGATTCCGCTTCTGTGGGAATTCCGCTTTCAACCGAAACAAACCTACGCTTTGGAAATACAGGACAATGCCTTTTCTATGGCGAGTCGTTCGGTTCTCTTAAACGGGTTAACTGACCGAATTACCATTCTGCAAGGGGACATCAAACAAGTTCCGCAGCGATCGGAACCGGTCTTTCAGGAAGGCTTTGATGTAATTGCCTGTAACCCACCGTACAAAGAATTAGGCACAGGATTTGTCAATCCGGATAGCAGCAAAGCCATTGCACGGCATGAACAGGAATGTACCATGGAGGACATTTGCAAAAGCGCATACAAAGCCCTGCGCTATGGTGGACGGTTTTGCATTTGCCAACGTCCACAGCGTCTTGCAGAAATTATGATGCTCCTTTCCCAAAATGGATTGGAACCAAAGCGACTCCGCTTGGTGCAACAGCGCCCGGATAAAGCCCCCAGTTTGTTTTTGTTGGAAAGCAAAAAAGGCGGTCGTTCCGGTTTGACAGTAGAACCGACACTGTTCATTGAAGGTGCAGACGGAGATTTTTCTGGCGAAATGAAAGAAGTATACGGAACGTATAAATATAAAGATTAACTACAATGAGGAATTGATTATGCAGGGAGTTTTATATATTGTAGGAACACCCATCGGCAACCTGTCCGATTTTTCTCCTCGTGCGGTAGAAACACTGGATATGGTGGATTTTATTGCCGCTGAGGATACCCGTGTAACCATGAAGTTACTGAACCATTTTCAAATTAAAAAACCGTTGGTCAGTTATTACGAGCATAATAAACTGGAGCGGGGGCAAATGATTTTGGACCGCATTTTAGCAGGAGAATCTTGCGCCCTTGTTTCCGATGCCGGAATGCCCGCTATTTCTGACCCCGGAGAATTGTTGGTTGCCCAATGCGCCGAAGCCGGTGTGCAGGTGCTGGCGGTTCCCGGTCCCAGTGCTGTAATTTCTGCCTTGGCAATTTCCGGATTGCCTACGGGGCGGTTCACCTTTGAGGGATTTCTTTCGGTGAACAAGAAGAGTCGTCGAGAGCATTTGGCAGATGTAAAAAATGAACAGCGTACCATGGTGTTCTACGAAGCGCCACACAAGCTGTCTGCCACACTGCACGATATGCTCACGGCTTGGGGCGACCGAAAAATTGCCATTGTGCGAGAAATCACCAAGATTCATGAGGAAGTCATCCGCACCACTTTGGTAGAAGCAGATGCACGATTCCAAACAGAAGCTCCCAAGGGCGAAATTGTGTTGGTTATCAGCGGGGCAGAAGCTCCTGCGGAAGAAACTTTCACCCTAGAGGATGCGGTACAAACTGCCAAAGAATTTTTGGAGCAAGGAATGTCCACCTCCGAAGCAGCAAAAAAAGCCGCGCAGCTTTGCGGCTTTAAAAAAGGAGAAGTCTATCGAGAGTTACTCGGATGACCTCCTCTTAGAGAAAAACCAGCAGGTAAAATACCTGCTGGTTTTTTCATGCTGTTTAAGACAAAAAAGAAAAGCGGGGTAAAACCCCCGCTTTTCTATGTACGCTATTTAATTACTGAGCCTTAGGAGCCTCAACCGGGCAAACACTGGCGCAAGCGCCGCAATCAATGCAAGTATCAGCGTCGATTGTGTAGATATCACCCTCGGAAATAGCGTTCACCGGACATTCAGCTTGGCATGCGCCACAAGCGATGCAAGTATCTTCAATTTTGTAAGCCATAATAAAACCCTCCATGTATTCAAAAGATTTAGGATGGCTTTATTATAGCACATTTTTCGGGGATTTCAAGATAGTTTCAGGAATTTCACTAGTTTTTACAGATTATTCACCTTCTGTAACCACAGGTTAACTAAAAATAGTCGTGGGTAACAACAGATAGAACATGCTAATCCCGCTCTAATTTTTTCAGGGCATCCATCTCTCGTTTGTCTAAAGTGTCCTCTCGTGCTTCCCGAATGACCTTAATGCTCTTAACCGGGAAAACTTTTGGAGAAGCATCCTTAGCTTTATCCAGCCGAACGGAAACGGTACCGCCGATGATGTTCTGTTCAACCACAATGCCACGTCCGTCCGGTGTGTTTACAAGAGAACGCAGAGGCGGAACCAGTCGAATCAACTCAGAATAAACGTCGTGCTCATATTTCAGGCAGCACATCAACCGACCGCAGGTGCCGGAGATTTTTACCGGATTCAGCGAAAGATTTTGTTCCTTTGCCATCTTGATGGATACCGGCTGGAATCCGTCCAAGAAGGTGGAACAACACAATGGACGACCGCAAACGCCTAAGCCACCCAACATTCTGGCTTCATCTCGCACGCCGATTTGCCGCAGCTCGATACGGGTACGGAATTCCGATGCCAAGTCCTTGACCAGTTCTCGGAAGTCTACCCGTCCGTCAGCGGTAAAGTAAAACAGCAGCTTGCCTCGGTCAAAGGTGTATTCTACATCCACCAGCTTCATTTCCAAGCGGTGCTTGGCGATTTTTTGCCCGCAGATTTCCATTGCTTTTTTTGCTTTTTCTCGGTTATCTTCTACTGTTTGGGCATCGTTGTCATCCGCCACCCGGAGAATCGGCTTCAGGGTAGCGACAATTACGGAATCTTCCACTTGGCAGTTGGCTTTGATGACTTCTCCGTATTCTACGCCACGAACAGTTTCTACAATCACATGATTTCCAACGGAAAGTGTTTTTCCCGCAGGATCAAAATAATACATTTTTCCGGCACCCGGCAGCCGGACACCAATCACTTCTGTCATAGGTTCCTCCTATCTGGAAAGCGCCAAAACGGCAGCTTATGATCTTATTGTCAAGCGGCGCATTTCTCCACAAAACCATGTGATGAGTAGCGCCAAATTCAAATTGCGTTCATTGCGTTCCTGTGTCTGCCCAATCAAATCCAACAGTTGAATACAGCAGCGACGGGATATTTTTTTACTGAGAGATTGCACGCACCGGGACTGATTGGACAGCAGTTGGGTAGTTCCGCAGCGCACAACACAGCAATCTCGGAGAATCAACTCCAAGACGCACAAAACGTCGTGGAACAGTTCTCGGTCTTTCTTTTTCACAAGAGGGGCGGCGGCAAGCAGCAGCTCCGCTTCCGCAGGGGATGGCAATGCGGCTGCCATTGCTACGGCGATTTCACAAACGCTGTCGGAAAAGGTGTTTTGTTGCTCCAACGTGTAAATTTGTGTGCGGGAACGAATGGTGGGCAGCAGGTCGGCGCTGTTTTCGCATAAGAGAAAAAACATGGCGTAGCTTGGCGGCTCCTCCAAAAGTTTCAGCAGAGCGTTTTGTCCTTCCCGTGTCATGGTATCGCTGTTGGGAATAATGTAGATTTTTCGCTTGCCTTCGTTTGGTTTTACGATGGCATCGTCTCGCATCCGACGGATCCGATCAACGGAAAGGGTCTTTCGCTTGGGATCGGATTCCGTTACCACAATCACATCGGGGTGGTTGTCCGACAACACTTTTTTACAAGGCAGACAACTGCCGCAGGGGCGATTTTCCGCAGCTTCGCAGAGGGCTGTCATCGCCAAGCGTTTCGCCAAGGAAAGACGAACAGCATCGTTGCTGCCCTCCAGTAAGATAGCATGGGGCAAGCGATTTTCTGCCGCCAGATGGGAAAATCGGCGGAGCAATTCCTGTGCATTGGGTTCCATGGCGAGCCTCCTCTTGGTGTGATTGTTTTATTTTACCACTTTTACGTCTAAAAATCCATACCGTTCTAAAAAGGAAACGGCTTCCGCTGTAATCCGTTCACCCGGCATAACCACCGGAATCCCCGGTGGGCAAGGACAAGCGGTATCGGCGGCAATGCGCCCGATGCTGTCCTTTAACAAAATGCGCTCTTGAGGAGCGAACATGGCTTCTCTGGGGGAGCAAACCATTTCCGGCAGAGCAGGCAAGGGTGGGTGCGGAAGAACCGTGGTTTTCGGAAGATGGATACCCGCCTCCATAGCGGTGCGGAGGCGCTCAAAATCTGAGGGAGTATTCCAAGGAGTAGCAATCAAAACCACCGCTTCGTCGTCCCAGTGTTCCGGTTCTACGCCGTGCTTGCGGAAGCATTCTGCCAATTCCACTCCGGAAATGCCCAGCTGTCTTGTGCAGAGAGAAAGGCGGGTAGGGTCGCAGGGACCCAAGGGGAGGGTATATCCCAAGGAGCGGGCAAATACACGGAGGTCGCTGACGGTTTGCTCCAGTGCAGCGTAAGCGGCTTTGCCCTCTGTTTCTAACCAATGAACGGCTCTGTCCAAAGATGCCATTACCGGATAGGAGGGGCTGGTGGAGCCGAACAGTGCCATCGCTTGCTTGGCATCTGCGACAAATCGTTCTTCGCTGATTTGCAGCCATGCACCGCCGGTGAGAACCGGCAAGGTTTTGTGGGGAGAATCGGCAGTCATGGTTGCGCCTTGGGTCAGTGGGTGGGGCAGAGAGGTATACCACAAATGCGCACCGTGGGCGTTGTCCACCAACAGCGGAACCTGAAAAGAGCGGCACACTTCGGCAATTTCTCGGATAGGAGATACCACACCAAAATAATCCGGAGAAGTCAAATAAACGGCTGCGGCATCTGGATTTTGCTCTAATGCGGCACGAACCGATTCCGGGGTAATGCGCCCCGGTAAGCCTTCTCCGGCAGATTGCTTCGGCATGAGCCAAACAGGGGTCAAGTCCAACAATGCCATAGCGTTCACCGCACTGCGGTGCAGCACACGGGAAACAACGACGGCGCGCTTGTTATTCATGGAGCAAAGCCGCAGCATGGCTTGAATACACAAGGTACAGCCGCCTGCGGAAAACAAGGTTGCCTTTGTGCCGAATACTTGGGCGGCGTGTTGTTCTGCCTGTGCAATTACGCCGTCGGCTTCAAATAAACTGTCGGTGTCCGGCAGCTCCGTAAAATCTAAGGATAATAAATCCTGTGGCAGCGCAAGCGGGTTTCCTTTATGTCCCGGCGTGTGGAAGCTGGCTCGTCCCAACTCTCGGTGATGCAGCAGTGCAGAATAAAGCGGTGTGTGTTCCATAGTGTGATTCCTCCCAATTTGTTTCTCCATTGTAGCATGACATACGAAAAAAAGAAAGATGGCGACTCTTTTTTTGAAAAAATTCGTGCAATTTTTTACCCCTTATGTTATACTGTTACCATAGATTTCCGATATGGGAAAGGAGTAGAGATATGGATCAGAATAATCAGAATAATTTCAATCAAAACCAACAAAATCAAGGGGCACAGTATCAATACCAATATCAGTATCAATACGCGCCAAACGGACAGAACGGAGGGGGACAGAATATTTCTCAAAAATCTCGCTTGGCTGCTCTGTTGCTGTGCATTTTCTTGGGCGGCTTAGGCATTCACCGCTTTTATGTAGGCAAGGTGGGTACCGGCATTTTGTGGTTGTTTACCGGCGGGATGTTCGGTATCGGCGCCTTGGTGGATTTAATTCTCATCGCCTGCGGTTCCTTTAAGGATAAATATGGCGCTGTGGTAGAAAATTGGGATGTATAATTCGGAAATAATTTCTTTGGAGGGACGGCAATCGGGTCGTTCCTCTTTTTTTGCGGAATTTTCGGAGAAAAAAGAGGAAAATCGGAAATTCCCCTTTATAATAAATTGAAATTGTGATAGAATTTATCTGAATCATGTCATTTATTTTTATTACACAACAACTCTGTCGAAAAAACGACGGAGAGAGGGAGGAACCATGGCTGCTGTAATCAGAGTATTTGTAGAAAAGAAACCCGGCTTCGATGTGGAAGCCCAGCACATAAAAGCTGAGATTGTAAAAAATCTCGGTATCCATTCCATTGAGGAGCTGCGTCTGCTCCACCGTTATGATGTAGAGGGCTTGTCCGAGGGCGAGTTCCAATCTGCTTGTAAGACGGTTTTTTCCGAGCCGAATGTAGATAATGTTTTGAGCGAGGATTACACTTTCCCTGCCGAGTATACGGTATTTGCCACCGAGTATCTTCCCGGTCAGTATGACCAGCGGGCAGACTCTGCCGCACAATGTGTGCAGCTTTTGACACACGGTGAGCGTCCGCAGGTTGCCAGCGCCAGAGTATTTGCGCTGAAGGGCAACATTTCCGACAAGGAACTGAAGGAGATTCAGAACTTCCTGATCAACCCGGTAGAATCCCGCTTGGCTGCAATGGAAAAGCCACAGAGCCTGGCAATGGAAGTAGAAGTACCGGAGGATGTAGAGCGTGTGAACGGCTTCATCGCTTGGGACGATGCAACCATGGAGAAATATTACAAGGGCATGGGTTTTGCCATGACCATGGCAGACCTGTTCTTCTGCCGTGATTATTTCCGTGATACCGAGCATCGTGATCCATCCGTTACAGAACTGCGTGTAATCGACACCTATTGGTCCGACCACTGCCGTCACACCACCTTCTTTACTCGTTTGGAGAAGATCGAGATTGAAAAAGGCAAAATCAGCGGCGTGATTGAAGATGCCCTGAAAGCCTATTACGATGCCAGAGAGGAAGTTTACGGCGAAACCGATCGTCCTGTTTCTCTGATGGACATGGCGGTTATGGGTATGAAGGTCCTGCGCAAGCGTGGTCAACTGGAGGATTTGGATGTCAGTGAAGAAATCAACGCTTGTTCCATTCAAGTGCCGGTAGAAATTGACGGTAAGACCGAGCAATGGCTGGTACAGTTCAAGAACGAAACCCACAACCATCCAACTGAAATCGAGCCGTTCGGCGGCGCTGCAACCTGTCTGGGCGGTGCGATTCGTGACCCGCTTTCCGGTAGAGCCTATGTTTATCAGGCAATGCGTGTGACCGGTTCCGGCGATCCGAGAACTCCATTTGAGGATACCCTTATCGGTAAGCTGCCAAGCCGCACCATCACTACTGGCGCAGCGGCAGGTTACAGCTCTTACGGCAACCAAATCGGTTTGGCGACCGGTCAGGTTACCGAGCTGTATGACCCGGGCTATGTGGCAAAGCGCATGGAGATCGGTGCTGTTGTAGGCGCATCTCCAAAAGAGAACGTTATGCGTGGTATTCCGTCCGACGGCGATGTAATCGTTCTGCTGGGCGGCGCAACCGGTCGTGATGGCTGTGGCGGCGCAACCGGCTCCTCTAAGGCGCACACCGAGGAGTCCATCGAGGTTTGCGGCGCAGAGGTACAAAAGGGTAATCCACCAACCGAGCGTAAGATTCAGCGGTTGTTCCGCAACGGCAAGGTATCCAAGCTGATTAAGCGCTGCAACGACTTCGGTGCAGGCGGCGTTTGTGTTGCGATTGGTGAATTGGCAGACGGCTTGAAGATTCAACTGGACAACGTACCGAAGAAGTACGAGGGTCTGGATGGCACCGAGTTGGCAATCTCCGAATCTCAGGAGCGGATGGCAGTTGTTCTGGATGCCAAGGACGTAGACCTCTTTATTGCAGAAGCAAGAAAAGAGAACCTGAACGCACAGGTTGTTGCAACGGTTACTGCCGACCCACGGTTGAAGATGACCTGGAGAGGGGATCAAATCGTAGACCTGAGCAGAGAGTTCCTGAACACCAACGGTGTGGCACAAACCGCAAGCGCATACATTACCGCACCAAATCCGGAAGAGAACTACCGTAACATGATTCCGGAGTGCTTGCAGGGCAAGTCCACAGCAGAAGCATTTGCAGAGAACCTGAAGCGTTTGGAGGTTGCTTCTCAAAAGGGTCTGGTAGAGCGGTTTGACGCATCCATCGGCGCAGCAACCGTTTTGATGCCATTTGCAGGGAAGTATCAGCTCACACCGGAAGAAGCAATGGTTGCTAAAATTCCGTTGGAACATGGCTATACCGATGACGCTACCGTTATGGGCTACGGTTATATTCCGGGCATTGCTCGCTTCAGCCCATTCCACAGCGCAGCGTATGCTGTGGTAGAGAGCGTTTCCAAGCTGGCAGCTGTTGGCGCAAATCCGCTGACTGCACGCCTGACCTTCCAAGAGTACTTTGAAAGACTCCGCAACGAACCATCTCGTTGGGGTAAACCAACCGCAGCGCTGCTGGGTGCATTGACTGCACAGCTTGGCTTGGGTCTGCCGGCAATCGGCGGTAAGGACAGTATGTCCGGTTCCTTTGAGAGTTTGGATGTTCCGCCAACTCTGGTTAGCTTTGCAGTGGGCATGACAAAGGCAAGCAAGACCATTTCCGCAGCGTTCACAAAGGCAGGCTCTAAGGTTGTTTATCTGCCGCTGCCGGAGGAACTGGACACCTTGCTTCCAAATTGGGAGAAGCTGAAGGAGTACTACGCTTCCGTTTATCAGATGATGGAGAACGGAAGCATTCTGTCCGCTTCTGTTGTAAAAGAAGGCGGTGTTGCAGCAGCCGTAGCAAAGATGTGCTTCGGTAACGGTTTGGGCTTTGTATTTGAAGAGGACTTCAATAGCTTGGAAACTCTGTTTGCTCCAAAGAGCGGCGCGCTGGTTGTAGAATTGAGCTACGATGCCGTAATGGGCGCAGGCTTAGAGCCAATTACCATTGGTTTCACTTCCGAAGCAAAGGAGATCACCATCAACGGCACAGCGCTGTCTTTGGATACACTGTGCGGCGGTTGGATGGATACCCTGGAGCCAATCTTCCCATCTAAGGCAGAGGAAACTCCAATTTCCACCGAGATTGCATTGTATACCGAGCGGAATACCAAGGCTCCTGCGATTAAGGCAGCAAAGCCAAGAGTTTTCATTCCGGTATTCCCGGGTACAAACTGCGAAGTAGATACAGCTCGTGCTTTTGAGTTGGCAGGCGCAGAGCCGGAAATTCTGATTGTAAAGAACCTGTCCTCTGCTGACATTGAAGAAACCATCGAGCGGATGGCTGCCGAGATTGCAAAGGCGCAGATCGTAATGCTGCCGGGTGGCTTCTCCGGCGGTGACGAGCCGGACGGTTCCGGTAAGTTCATTGCAACCACCTTCCGCAACCCGAAAATTGCAGAAGAGGTAACAAAGCTCCTGGAGCAGCGCGACGGTTTGATGTTGGGTATCTGCAACGGCTTCCAAGCGCTCATCAAATTGGGTCTGGTACCATACGGTAAAATCACCGAGTTGGATGAAACTTCCCCAACCTTGACCTTCAACAAGATTGGTCGCCACGTTTCCAGAATGGTTTACACCAGAGTGACTTCCGTAAAATCTCCATGGCTCTCCGGCGTAGAGGCAGGCGACGTGCATTGCGTACCGGTATCTCACGGTGAGGGTCGATTTGTGGCAAACGATGACGTTTTGGCACAGTTGATTGCAAACGGTCAAGTGGCAACTCAATACACCACTCCATGTGGCAAGGTTAGCAGCAAGATTGAATGGAACCCGAACGGCTCTGTTTGCGCAATTGAGGGCATCACCAGTCCGGACGGTCGTGTATTCGGCAAGATGGCACACTCCGAGCGGAAGGGCGACGATCTGTATAAGAACGTTCCGGGCGCAAAGGATCAGAAAATCTTCGAGTCCGGCGTAAAATATTTCAAGTAAACTGCTACAAAATCAAAAGCGCTATTTTTAATTAAGCAGATACTGAGATTTTTGTAGAAGAATAGAAAAACACCATGGCAGCTTATTCGGCGTGTCATGGTGTTTTTTGATGAGATTGACCGATCCTGTCCCCCGAAAGGAATCGAGTTTTAGAAAAAACCATTATCGTTCACTGATCATATACAATTCTCCGAAAAAGATCATGTCGTCCAGATCTTCTCCGAACTCCAAGAAGGAGTACAGACAACGAAACAGCGCATCGTCCAAATGGAGCTGCTCCGGTCGGCAGTGTTGGTGGAGATTCATTTGCAAGGCCCCCTTTGCGAAAAAGTCACCTTATTAGTATATGCAGGGGGGATTCATAAAATTACAGTTTTATGAATAATTTTTGAAATGGTTGACGAACCTTTTCCGGAGGCATATAATGGATTTTAGTATCTAAAATGGAGATAGAGTTATGGATTTTTTGAAACGTACTTGGGCAGAGATCAATCTCGATGCCCTGAAACAGAATTATCAGGCAATTCGTGACACCGTTCGACCGGAAACAGAAATTTGTTGGGTTGTAAAAGCAGACGCTTATGGACATGGCGCTGTCTTTGTGGCACGAACCTTGGAACGAATGGGTGCAAAGTGGTTTGCGGTTTCCAATATTGAAGAGGCGGAGCAGCTTCGCAGCGGCGGTGTGGCAGGTGCGATTTTGATTCTCGGCTATACACCGCCGGAAATGGCAGAACGGCTGAGCTGCTTATGCGTTTCGCAGGCAGTGTTTTCTAAAGACTATGGAGAGGAACTGCAACGATATGCACAGGAAGCAGAGGTAACGGTAAAGGTCCACTTAAAAGTGGATACCGGCATGAGCCGTATCGGATTTTTGTACCAAGACTCGCAGCGAGATGCGGTCAGCGTAGAAGAAATGGAAGCGGTTTGCCGACTGCCAAACTTGGAGCATGAGGGAATTTTCACTCACTTTGCCGTGTCGGATGACGGCAAACCGGGCAGCGGCTATACCAAAGAACAATTCGACAATTTTATGGATTGTGTTGAAAAATTGCAGCAGCGTGGCATTACGTTCCGGTATCGCCACTGTGCCAACAGCGGTGCTGTTTGTGATTATCCGGAAATGCACTTGGATATGGTGCGCCCCGGCGTGATTATCTATGGCTTGAATCCATCCGGTGTGCTGCGGAATCCATTGCCGCTGAAGCCGGTGATGGAACTGAAAACCATCATTTCTATGCTGAAAACTGTGGAAACCAATACCACTGTCAGCTATGGACGAGAGTTTGCTGCCAGTCGGAAAACCACCTTGGCAACGGTGCCGATCGGATATGCCGATGGCTATCCCAGAAAGCTGCACAACTGCGCCGATATGTTGGTGAACGGACATCGGGCAAGAGTGGTTGGCCGTGTTTGCATGGATCAGTTAATGCTGGATGTAACAGACATTGACGATGTAAAAACCGGCATGACCGTTACGGTATTCGGAAAAGACGGAGCGGAAATGCTTTCGGTGGATGAGCTGGCAAAGCTGAACGAAACCATCAACTATGAAATGATTTGTATTGTAGGCAAGCGGGTTCCCCGTGTGTTCTTAGAGGACGGGAAGCCGGTAGGAAGTTTAAACTATATTTGTCCAACAACTTGAGGAAAACCGGAGCGATGACTGTTGCTCCGGTTTTCTTTGCACAGAAAAAGCGACTGCTTTGTAGCAGTCGCTTTTTTGGAGCGGAAATTAGAATTCTTTTGGGATAAATCCGATTTTTTTCATGGTTTTCCGCAGGGTTTTATTGGAAAGATACAGCGCCTTTTGTGCGCTTTCAGTATAGCATTTTGTCAGATAATCCTTGTCTTTCATCAGCTCGGCAAATCGCTTCTGAATCGGACGCAGTGTTTCAATGACAGCTTCACCCACAGCAACCTTAAAGTCGCCGTAGCCTTTGCCTTGGAATTCATCGGCAACCTGTTCTGCTGTTTTACCGGTAACACAGCTATAAATACCAATCAGATTGTTCACGCCGTCTTTTCCTTCGCCCACGTAAACACCGCCCTCGCTGTCGGTAATGGCGCGCTTGAACTTTTTCATGATGGTGTCCGGATCATCCAGTACAGCCACCCAACCGTTTTGGTTTTCATCGGACTTAGACATCTTTCTGGTTGGGTCTTGCAAGGACATGATTCTTGCGCCGGTCTTTGGAATGTATGGGTCCGGAATGGTAAAGGTCGGACTGTACGCATTGTTGAATCGCTCTGCAATGTTGCGCGCTAATTCCAAGTGCTGTTTTTGGTCGGCGCCTACCGGAACCAAATCTGCCTGATATAGCAAGATGTCGGCAGCCATCAGACTAGGATATGCAAACAAACCAACATTGATGTTATCGGCGTGCTTTTGGCTCTTATCCTTAAATTGCGTCATGCGGGACAACTCTCCGAACTGGGTGTAGCAGTTCAGAATCCAAGCCAACTCTGCGTGGGTATGCACATGGCTTTGAATAAAGAATGGACTTTTCTCAGGGTCGATGCCGCAAGCCAACAGCAGCGCATAGGCTTCGATGGTATTCTTTCGGAAAGTAGCAGGGTCTTGCCGCACAGTAATGGTGTGCAGGTCTGCCAGTGCAAAGATGCAGTTGTAATCATCCTGCAGCTTGATCCAGTTTTGCAGTGCGCCCAGATAGTTTCCCAGAGTAATGGTGCCGCTGGGCTGAATGGCGCTGAAAATCGTTTTTTTCGGCTGTTGATTCTGTTCGATTGTCGGTGTCATTACGTCCTCCTGTGGTGTGTTATTTCAGCAGATCCTTTGCCAGCTCTCCCAGAATCTGTACGCCCTTTACGATGTTTTCATCGGTTGGGGTAGAGAAGTTCATGCGGAAAGAATTGCAAGGCTGTGTTTCATCGGTGAGGAAGGCATTGCCCGGAACGACGCAAACCTTCCGCTTAACGGCTTCGTTGCAGAATGTGAGCATATCAATGCTGTCCGGCAGGTCACACCAAACAAACAGACCGCCCTCTACATTGGTGTGGGTGATGCCCAATGGAACAAGATGCTCGTCAATGGCATTCAGCATGAGGGAGGATTTCCGCTTGTAGATTTCCACCATCTTTGCCAAGTGACCCTCGTAATCGTAGTGGTTGATAAATTCGTTGCAAACAATTTGAGACCATACAGTGGTGTGAACATCGCTGCACTGCTTGCCTACAATCATCTTTTGCATCAATTCTTTTGGAGCAATGGCAAAGCCCACACGCATACCGGAGGAAATGACCTTGGAGAAGGTACCTGCATAAATTACGATACCGTCCTCGTCAAAGGATTTGATATTTGGCAGCGGCTCGCCGGTTACACGCAGGTCGCCGTATGGGTTATCCTCCAGAATGATGATGTTGTGCTTCTTTGCCAGTTCGTATACGCCCTTCCGCTTTTCCAAGCTCATGGTAATACCGGATGGATTCTGGAAGTTCGGAATCACATACAGCATCTTGGCGCCCGGATTTTCAGTGAGGGTTTTGTCCAAGGCTTCCAGGTTAATTCCGTCGCTGTCCATTGGAACGCCCTTCAGAGTACAGTTGTAGGAACGGAAGGTGTTGAGAGAACCGATGAAGGTTGGTGCCTCACAAATCACAACGTCCCCTTCGTTGCACAGAACCTTGGTTGCCAAGTCCATTACTTGCTGTGCGCCGGTGGTAATAATCAACTCATCCACTTCCGGGTGGAAGCTGTTGTGCTTCTCTGCCATGTAATTTTTCAGCGTGTTGCGGAATGGGGTGTAACCTTCGGTCAGGTTATATTGCAACGCAAGAATTGGATTAGCCTTCAAAATGCGAGCGGAAATCTCTTGCACGGCAGCGACCGGAAATGCCTCCGGAGCAGGGTTGCCGGCGGAGAATGCGATCATATCCGGGTCGGAAGAGTTTTTCAAAATTTCACGGATGATGGAGGGCTTCAATGCAGAAACCCGATTTGCCAGTTGGTATTTCATAGCTTGTTCTACTTCCTTTATATGAAAATTTAAAATGTCAGTGAACAGTTGGCGGAAAATCCGCGCAATTCTCATTCTATTGTATCACAGATCAACAGCGGAATCAATCTGCCCATTTACAGGATTTGAAAAATGCGTGTAGAAAACCGTTCTTCATTTCCCTGTTTTCTTCTCCATTTCCCCAAAAAAAGAAACAGAAGGCAACGTTCCCGATGAGCTTTTGCAAACACAGCGGCAGAAAATATTGGTAATTCGATAAAATAATACACCGTGTTGTGACAATCGTTTTTCTATACAATTTGTATAATAACGACAAGGAAAGAAAAAAGAAAAAACGGAAAGGGGAAAGGGAAGGAATGATGAAAGAAAAAACAACGCTCGTGAAATCGAGCGGAGGACAAGGATTTTGGAGAAAGTTGATTACATCCTCTACATTTCAGCGTGTGCTGCTACATAGTGCCTATTTTACAGCCGGGTTAATCAGTGCTCGTGGGGTGGTGTTTGGACGACATGCTCCCTTTGGTGTGGCGGCTGCGGCGGGATGCTCCAGAGGATATCTTTGGACCACGGCACTGGGCAGTGCCGTAGGATATTTACTGCCGGGGAATTATATTCATACAGGGCGGTACTTGGCGGCACTGTTATTGCTGACGGCATTGCGATGGACGTTGGGGGAGATTTCCTTTTTAAAAGAACGATTTTTATTTCGTCCCGCCATGGTTTGTGTTTCTCTGCTGATTACAGGATTCTTTTTGGCAACATTAAACGGCTCTCCGTTGCAAACATGGATTTTATACGCAACGGAATCGGTAATGGGTGGCGGTGCCGTATTCTTTTTTGACCGTACTTGTCGCTTACTTACTGAAGGAAAGCCACTCGGAACTTGGAACCAAAGCCAACTGACCTGTGTGATTTTATCGGTGGGAATCGGCGTGCTGTCCCTATCCGGTGTGAACGTAGGCGTGCTGTCTATCGGCAGAGTAGCGGCGGTGCTAATGATTCTCTTTTCCTGCCGATTTGGCGGTGTAGTGGGAGGCAGTATTTCCGGCATTGTGGCAGGCGCGATGTTTGGGTTGGCAACCTCCGGGATTAACGGAATTTCCGGAGCGATGGCGTTTGCCGGATTGATTGCCGGACTGTTTGCCCCGATGGGACGAGTGATTACAGCGATTGCCTTTGTAGTTGCCAACGGTGTGGGCAGCTTGAAAGTTGGCAGCTATGAGGAAGTGCTGAACGGATTGTTGGCCGTAATGGCGGCATCCTTGATTTTTGTAGTATGGCCTCATAAAACAGGCAGCCGCTTGGCGGTGTTGTTTCGGCAGCCGGTACAGTTGGCACAAAACGGCGGTCTGCGCCGTGCTATGGTGCTTCGTTTAGATATGGCGGCGGAGTCATTGGAGAGCGTATCCCAATCGGTAGAGGCGGTATCTCAGCGGTTGATGCAGGTGGATACCGACACGGAAGCATCCGTGTTCCGGAAAACAAAAGATTATATTTGCGGAGATTGCGGCGGCAAGGAGTCTTGTTGGGGCTGCACGCGCCATCAAACGGAAACAGTGTGTCATCCAATGACAGAGATTCTCCGGATTGAAGGAAAACTTTCCGTGGAGCAGCTTCCAACGCCTATGGGGAAAATTTGTACCAAGCGAGAACAGTTGGTTTCTACCATGATTATCTCGCCAAGGCTTCGGCAGAGCGAAAATTGCAGCAGGTTCGGGCGGTAGTTACCGACCAGTTTGCCACTACCGGAAGTCTTTTGCGAGATATGGCATCAGATCTTAAACTATATGAGCGGTTCGATACGGTATTGGCAAAGAAAATCAACGAGGTGCTGCATGACAGCGCCATAACGCCCATTGATGTAAGCTGTAAAATCACAAAGGAAAATCGAATGGTCATTGAAATGGAAACGCTGTTGATGGATCGCTATAAGCTGACAAAGCCATCTCTCATGCGTGGAATCAGTCGAGTAACAGGGCGAGAGTTTACCTATCCCTGCGTCAGCGTGAACGGAGAGAAATGCTTTTTCCGCATGACAGAAAAACCGATTTATAAGGCAACTTTTGCCGCAGCACAGCATAGCTGTCGGAATGGTTCTTTTTGCGGAGATAGTTGTGTTTGTTTTGATGACGGAGCAGGAAAGCAAATCGCAATGATCAGTGACGGTATGGGAACCGGTGGCAGAGCGGCGGTAGACGGCGCCATGGCATCTTCGATTATGGCAAAATTGATTCAAGGCGGCATTGGATATGATTGTGCTTTGAAGATTACCAACTCGGCATTGATGATTAAGTCGGGGGAAGAAACTCTTTCTACCCTAGATGTTGCCGCTGTGGATTTGTTTACAGGGGAGGTTACCTTAATGAAAGCCGGCGCGCCCATCAGCTTTGTGCGAAAGAATGGGGAGGTACAT